>NZ_DATFBA010000077.1:0-3522 GCF_035254065.1 Geomonas sp. | reverse complement strand
TGGCGAGCGAGGAGTAGCCGGTACCGAAGTCGTCGATGGAGATGCGGAGCCCCATGGCCTTCAGGGCGCGCAGGGTCTCTCCCGCGTCATCCACGTTGTGCATCACCGCGCTCTCGGTGACCTCCAGCTCCAGGTATTCCGGCTTCACCCGCGTCTCTTCCAGGATCTTGGCGATCATGCCGGGCAGGTGCTGGCCTCGCAGCTGCCAGGCGGAAACGTTTACCGCCAGGGGGAAGACCGGCATCCCGCTGTCCAGCCACTCTCTCAGCTGGCGGCAGGCCGTGGCCAGCACCCAGTCGCCGATCGGGACGATGAGACCGCTCTCCTCGGCTACCGGGATGAAATCGCCGGGGGAGATGATGCCATGCTCCTGGTCCTGCCAGCGCAGCAGTGCTTCCGACCCCACCACCCGACCGCTGCGGACGTCGAGCTTCGGCTGGTAGTGCAATACGAACTCTTCACGCTCCAGGGCGCGGTGCAGGTCCTTCACCAGGGTGAGCCGCCGGCTGGCGTCCTCGTGCATGTGCTGGGAAAAGAACTGGTAGCAGTTCTTGCCGGTCCTCTTGGCGTGGTACATGGCAGCGTCGGCGTTCCTGACCAGCGCCTCCACCGAGCTGCCGTCACTGGGAGAGAAGGAGATGCCGACGCTGGCGGTAACGAAGATCTCGATCCCCTCCAGGTCGAAATGATGCGACAGGCAGCGGGTCAGCTTTTCTGCGGCCCCGATCACGCTTTCGGCGTTTTCCATCTGGGGCAGCAGGACCACGAACTCATCTCCCCCCAGCCGGGCCAGGGTGTCGCAGCGGCGGATGTGGCTTCTGAGGCGCTGCGCGACATCCTGAAGCAGCAGGTCGCCGATCCGGTGGCCGTAGGTGTCGTTCACATCCTTGAAGTTGTCCAGGTCGATGAAGAGGACGGCGACCCGCTTGCCGGAGCGCACGGCAAGGTGGTGGGCTTGGGAGAGCCGGTCCTGGAACAGGAGCCGGTTGGGAAGGGCGGTCAGACTGTCGTAATGGGCGAGTTGGCTCAGCTTGTCTTCCTGGACCTCGATCTGCGACAGCATCTCGTTGAAGCCGTCCACCAGGGTGCCGATCTCGTCGTCGTACTCTTTCCTGGCCCGGATCGCGTAGTTCCTCTCGGTGGAGACGCGTTTCATGGTGCGGGCGAGTTCCATGATCGGGGTGGAAATCAGCCCCTGCAGCTTGAAGGAGAGGTAGAAGGCGATGGCTGAGAGGCTCACCGCGAAGCTGCCGAATACCCCGACGAACCAGGCGATCCTCCCGACCAGCTCCTGCAGGTCCGAAACGATCACCATGGTGCCGATGACTTTCTCTTCGCTGTAGATCCTTTTCAATACCCGCTGCTGCGAAAAATCGATCTCCTTCACGGTGTCCGGGCGGTTCGGGGCGATCACGGAAGGCGCTGTGGCCTGAGCGGTCTTGGGGTCCCGGTGGTATTCGGCGAAGATCTTGCCGGTGTCGTTGAGCAGATAGGCGTCGGTGATATGGGGGTTATACCTCAGCCCGGCCAGGGTCTCCCGGGCAGAGTTCTGATCGTCGAAAAGGATCGGCGCCGAGACGTTCCTGCCGATCACGTCGGCGAGCACCTCCAGCTTTTCCATCCCCTCCCTCTGCTCCGCAACCCCCTCGTAGGCGACGATCACCAGGCAGGCGCAGAAAAGCACGACGCCACTGGTGAGCAGGATGATCCCGATGATCTTGTTCTTGATGGACAACCTGCGTAGGCGGTGCGACATGCTCCCTCTCGATCACTCCACGACGTCGGTCGCCAGCTTTAAAAGCTGGGAACTGATCTTCAGTCCGGATTTGCGTGCCGCGCGGAGGTTGATCTGGAAGCGCAATTTGTTGTCGACGGAGAGAAACGATATGATGGCGCCGCCGCAGCGGGTGGCGGGATCGAGATCGTTGACGGTCAATATGCTCTGGGTGCGGTAACTCTCGGGGATGCGACCGGCATGGTCCCGGTCGGAGCCGCACATGTACAGGATGTGGGGAGTGCCGATCTCGTCGGCCTTCTTGACCAACCGGACCTCCAGGGGCCTTCCTCCCGCACTTTTTCCCCTGATGGTGTCGAAGGCGTCGCAGGCGTCGTAGGTGAAATGGTGGCAGAAGACCGTGATCACGATGGGGGAACTGCTGCTGGCGAAGCGATCTGCCGGCCAGTCGATGTATTTGCAGAAGTTGTAGATGAAGGCCGCCTTGGCCTCCAGTTCGTCGCTGTCGGAAAGGGCCAGGGAATGAGAGGGGAGCAGCGAGCAAAGTGAAAAGCAGAGCAGGGTGAGTGCGCCGAGCCTGAAACGTCGGGCACAAGACGGAACCCTGCCGTCACGCAGGGACCGCGCAGGGGACTGGTGCTGGTGTTTCGAAGGGCCCGGGAGCGTAGGCATGCTCTTCCTCGCGAAAATGGTTGCACCGGACTGGTTATCACTGGTCCCGTTGCGCCACACGCCTGAAAGTCACCAAAGGGTTAGAAGACTAACATAAAAACTTCGCAAATGAAAGAGCAGTTTGGCCATTTCACAAGGAACTTTCGTCAATCTCCTCCCTCTGGTTCGGAGGAAAAGCAGTGTTTTTGGAGGGGTTGCCCTACTGATGGTTAAAATCCTGTACAGCGGGGTCGGCCATTTCACTGGCTTGGCAGGTCGCTATCGGAGCCGACAGCGGAATCTTCGAGGTACCTCCGGCTGTTTTTCAGGAACAGGAAGGCGAGCGGGGGGAGGGTCACCAGGAAAGCGTAGAACAGCAATCCGAAGGAGTCGCGCACCCCGGCACGGTCGGCCAGCCGTCCCACCAGCGGCCCGGTGCAGACAAAGAGGAGGCGAAAGGAGACCGACTGCAGGGAGAGAACGGCGGCCCTGTTCACCGAAGGCGCCTCGCTCTGGGTGTGCGAAAGCATCATCGGCCCCCGCAAGCCGCGCATGCAGGTGAGCAGGTAATAAAAGAGGAAGCCCCAGACCGTGCCGGTCGCCCCCAGTCCGAAATAGCCGATCAGGATCAGCACGATAAACAATAGCACCATCCTGCGGTCCCCCAGCATCCCGTGCAGGCGGTGGCTGGCCAGGGCGCAGAGGGCGACGGTCAGGTTGGCGCCCGCCCAGATCGGTCCGAACCAGCCAAGGGGAACCCCCGCATGCTGCATGTAGGGCTGGATCAGCCAGACCGGGAAAAAGGAGGAGATGCCGAGCACGGTGTTGAGGAGGATGGTGTAGCGCAGGCGCCGGTTCTCGCCGAAGGCGTACCCCGCAGTGGCGACCGCCTCGGCGAAATGTGAGCGCGCGTGGATGGCCCGCTCGCGTGGCGCCTCCGTCATGCTCTTGGTCACCGCGAGCGCGGCGATCCAGACCGCCACCTGGAGGATGAAGGGGAGCACGGGGGAGCGCGCGTAGATGACCCCGGCCAAAAGCGCCCCCGCAGCCTCGCCGATCTGGCCGAAGCCGTTCATCCTCCCTTCATGCCGGGCGTAGCTCTGCTCGGCCCCCTCTGCCCGCAGCGTCTCGTAGAG
>NZ_DATFBA010000076.1:0-4465 GCF_035254065.1 Geomonas sp. | reverse complement strand
GACGCCGCCGATGGCGTAGCCGGGGAAGTCCATCTTGACCAGCGCCTTGGCGCAGCGCCTCCTCAAGTCCTCGAACACGCTTCCCTGCACGATGCCGAAAAGGTATTGGTCCTTCCTGGTGTGCGCCTCCTTGCACTGCTTGGCCCAGCGGATGGTCTTCTCGGTGGAGCGCTCCGCGTACCCCTTGTCGCAGGGGTAGGGGATGCACTCGTCGAAGTTCATGATGATGTCCGCTCCCAGCGACTCCTGGATGGCCATGGCGCGCGCGGGGTCCAGGAAGATCTCCTCGCCGGTGTCCTCGTGCTTGAAGAAGACCCCTTCTTCGGTGATCCGCTTGTTGGGGAGCGAGAAGACCTGGAAGCCGCCGGAGTCGGTCAGGATCGGCTTGTCCCACCCCATGAAGCGGTGCAGGCCGCCGGCTTTCTCCACCAGCGCCTCGCCCGGGTGCAGGTGCAGGTGGTAGGTGTTGGAGAGGATGATCTGGGCGCCGGTGTCGTGCACCTGGGCGGGAGTCATCGCCTTCATGGCGGCGTGGGTGGCGACCGGCATGAAGATCGGGGTCTGGATCTCCCCGTGGGGGGTGTACACGACGCCGCGACGGGCGGCGGTTTGCTTGTCCTTCTTAAGCAGTCGATAAATCATAGGTTGTATTAGCCTCTTTCTCTGTTGCGCAATGTCTGTAACTTCTAGCAGAGCGGGGGGCAAAATGCAACTGCAACGGGAGGCGGCCGACAGCAAAACACGGTTAGACTGGAGCCCCGGATGCAGCGTGAGCAGCGGCAGATTAAATGTATGCTGTATACAAAAATGTCTTGCATTTTGGTATAACGGCATTTAATATGCGCCGAGTATCAGCGTGTCAAAACAAACGCTTTGGTCTGTCTCGCATACGCCTGCAGTTTTATAAACGTTAGACACAAAGGAGAGATCAAATGCAGACTTTGAGTCCATGGCGCGCACCCCCACCTTCCGCTGAGCGGAAACCGCGAGTCCCCTTCATCGTGAGGGACCGCAGGGAGTTGTAGCCCCTCCGGCGTACGCAATCGATAGTCACCACCCCAACGATTTCGAATAAAGCAAAGGGACAAAACACATGCGAATACTTACTAGCACCGTAGGTAGAAAGATCCTGATGTCGATCACGGGCCAGCTGTTGATCCTCTTCGTCCTGGTCCACATGATCGGTAACACCACCATTTTCTTCGGCGCGCTGAACGCCTACGCCGAACACCTGCACAGCCTGCCGCCGCTGGTCTGGATCTTCCGTCTGGTGATGCTGGCAGCCATCGCCGTGCACATCTGCTACGGCGTCCAGGTCACCCTGGAGAACAAGGCAGCCAATCCGGGCGCCTACGCCGTGAAGAAGCAGCTCAAGGCGAGCTTCGCCTCCGAGAACATGATCTGGACCGGCCTGCTGCTCCTGGCCTTCATCTGCTACCACCTGGCCCAGTTCACCATGCACCTCACTCCGGACGTGGTGGTCGGTCTTGACACCGTCAACCGTCCCGACGTCTTCAAGATGGTCTCCACCAGCTTCTCCAACGGCGGCATCGCGATCCTCTACATGTTCGCCATGGTCTTCCTGTTCCTGCACCTCTCCCACGGTATCCCGAGCTTCCTGCAGACCATGGGCTGGAACAACGACAAGACCATCCCGGTCTTCGGTACCGGTGGCAAAGTGGTCTCCGCGTTCCTGATGCTCGTTTACATCTCGATTCCTGCCGCTATCTTAATCGGCGCACTGAAATAGGGGGTTCAAGTGATACTCGACGGAAAATGTCCGAAAGGACCGATTCAGACCTCGTGGGACAGGCATCGCTTCGACCTGAAGCTGGTCAACCCCGCCAACAAGCGTAAGTACAAGATCATCATGGTCGGCACCGGCCTGGCCGGCGGCGCAGGCGCAGCCACCCTGGGCGAGCTCGGCTACAACGTGGAAGCCTTCTGCTACCAGGACTCCGCACGCCGCGCCCACTCCATCGCAGCACAGGGCGGCATCAACGCCGCCAAGAACTACCCGAACGACGGCGACTCCATCTACCGCCTGTTCTACGACACCATCAAGGGTGGCGACTTCCGCGCCCGTGAGGCAGACGTCTGGCGTCTGGCCCAGGTGTCCAACAACATCATCGACCAGTGCGTCGCCCAGGGCGTTCCCTTCGCCCGCGACTACGCTGGCTACCTCGATAACCGCTCCTTCGGCGGCGCCCAGGTATCCCGTACCTTCTACGCCAGGGGGCAGACGGGCCAGCAGCTGCTGCTCGGCGCCTACTCCGCTCTTTCCCGCCAGGTGAAGGCCGGCACCGTGAAGATGTTCCCGCGCTGCGAGATGCTCGACCTGATCGTGGTCGACGGCGAAGCCAAGGGCATCACCGTGCGTGACCTGATCACCGGCGAGATCCGCGCCCACGTGGCCGACGCCGTCGTACTGGCTACCGGCGGCTACGTCAACGTGTTCTACCTCTCCACCAACGCCATGGGTTGCTCGGTCACCGCGGCCTGGAAAGCGCACAAGAAAGGCGCCTTCTTCGCCAACCCCTGCTACACCCAGATCCACCCGACCTGCATCCCGCAGTCCGGCGACCACCAGTCCAAGCTGACCCTGATGTCCGAGTCGCTCAGGAACGACGGCCGCTGCTGGGCTCCCAAGAAGAAAGGTGACAACCGTCACCCGAACGACATCCCCGAAGAAGAGCGCGACTACTACCTGGAGAGGAAGTACCCCTCCTTCGGTAACCTCGCTCCCCGCGACATCGCCTCCCGCGCCGCCAAAGAGCAGTGCGACGACGGCCGTGGCGTAGGACCGGGCGGCCGCGGCGTCAACCTCGACTTCTCCGCCGCCATCAAGCGCGTGGGCGAGAACACCATCCGCGAGCGCTACGGCAACCTGTTCGAGATGTACGAGAAGATCACGGACGAGAACGCCTACAAGCAGCCGATGCGTATGTACCCCGCACCGCACTACTCCATGGGCGGCCTCTGGGTCGACTACAACTGCGAGAGCAACGTCCCCGGTCTCTTCGTCCTGGGCGAGGCGAACTTCTCGGTGCACGGCGCGAACCGCCTGGGCGCCTCGGCCCTCATGCAGGGTCTGGCCGACGGCTACTTCGTGATCCCCTACACCATCGCGAACTACCTCGCCAAGACCAAGCCGGGCGCAGTCAAGCTGGACAACCCCGAGTGCAAGAAGTCCATCGAGGACGTCACCAACAACCAGAAGAAGCTGCTCTCCATCAACGGCAAGAAGACCGTGTCCGAGTTCCACCGCGAACTGGGCAAGATCATGTGGGAGAACGTCGGTATGGCCAGGAGCGAGGAGTCCCTCAAGGACGCCCTCAAGAAGATCCCGGTCCTGCGCGAGGAGTTCTGGAAGAACGTGAAGGTTACCGGTTCCGGCGCCGAGCTCAACCAGCAGCTGGAGAACGCCGGCCGCGTGGCCGACTTCCTCGAGTTCGGCGAGCTCATGTCCAAGGACGCCCTGCACAGGAACGAGTCCTGCGGCGGCCACTTCCGCACCGAGCACCAGATGCCGGACGGCGAAGCCAAGCGTGACGACGAGAACTACTGCTATGTCGGTGCCTGGGAGTTCAAGGGCGTCGGCAATGAGCCTGAACTGCACAAGGAGCCGTTGACGTTCGAAAACGTCCATCTGGCGGTAAGGAGCTATAAATAATGAGCCATCACGACAGCCATGGAATGAATCTCGTGTTACATGTGTGGCGCCAGAAGGGGCCGAACGAGCCGGGCAAAATGGAGCAGTACGAGGCCAAAAATGTCAGCCCGGACCAGTCCTTCCTTGAGATGCTCGACGAGGTGAACGAGCAGCTCATCAAAGCGGGGCAGGACCCGATCGTGTTCGACCACGACTGCCGCGAAGGCATCTGCGGCATGTGCTCGCAGGTCATCAACGGCATCCCGCACGGCGGCCAGGAGCGCACCACCGTCTGCCAGCTGCACATGAGGAACTTCAAGGACGGCGACACCATCTACATCGAGCCTTGGAGGGCCAAGGCGTTCCCGATCATCAGGGACCTGGTGGTCGACCGCACCGCGCTGGACAGGATCAGCGAGGCTGGCGGCTACACCTCCGCTCACACCGGCGGTGTTGCTGACGGCAACGCCATCCTGGTGCCGAAACCGGCTGCCGACTACGCCATGGACGCCGCCGAGTGCATCGGCTGCGGCGCCTGCGTGGCCGCCTGCCCGAACGGCTCCGCGATGCTCTATACCTCGGCGAAAGTGGCCCAGCTGGCCGAACTGCCGCAAGGTAAGGCAGAGGCTGCCGAGCGCGTCTGCAACATGCTGGACGCACTCCAGGAGAACGGCTTCGGCAACTGCTCGAACCACTACGAGTGCCAGGCCGCCTGCCCGAAAGGGATCAGCGTCAAGTTCATCGCGCGTCTGAACAGGGAGTACCAGAAGGCCCTGTTCAAGTAAGCTCGAGCTTAAACTGTTCAATTCGCTT
>NZ_DATFBA010000075.1:0-10556 GCF_035254065.1 Geomonas sp. | reverse complement strand
TCGGTCGCCGCTTCCTCTCCCTTTTTCCTTCTTAATCTGGCCATACTCGGCTCCTGTCAGGTTGGCGCTTTGCTGCTGTTAGGCTTCGGTGTACTGGCGCCTGGAGAAGGTCGAGATCGTGTTGAGCGCCTTCACCGATGCCATCTCCAGGCTGTTGACGATCTGGCCGGTGGTGGAGGTCAGGCGGGCGTGCAGCAGCAGGAGCGGGATGGCGGTCATCAGGCCGAAGGCGGTGCAGTTCATCGCCTCGGAGATACTGGCGGCGAGCAGGGCGGCCTTCTCGGCGGGGCTTGCGTTGGCGACCGCGGCAAAGGCGGTGATCAGGCCCATGATGGTGCCTAAGAGACCGAACAGGGTGGCGATGTTGGAGAGCAGCGCCAGGTAGGGGGTGCGCTTCTCAAGCTGGGGGATGATCTCCATCATCCTCTCCTCCATGGCGATCTCGATGTCTTCCCGGCGGCGGACCGCCCCCTGGCGCGCGAGCCCCATGGCCAGCATCTGCGAGATCGCCGACTCGTCCTCGTTCACCATTTCACGCGCCCGGTCGAAGTTCCCTTCGGCAAGTACCGGGTGCACCTCGTCCCATTTCCTGCTGTTCTCCGCCTTGACGCGCTTCAGGTGGATCCAGCGCTCGACCGCTATGGCGATGCCCGCCGCCAGCACGATAAGAATCGGGAACATGAAGAGACCACCCATCTGAAAAAACCTGATAACAAACATCTTTTACCTCCTTGGCTCTTGTGACCTCGCGGTCGGATCAATCCGCAATGCGGTTGGTTATGGGTTATTTGCCGATCGGGGAGACGACGGCCGACAGGGTGGCCGGTTTCCCCTCTACGCTGACCTCGTAGTACTGGACCTCGCGCAGGAACACGTCCCGGTCCACCGGTACGTCGCGCTCATTCAAGTTCCTGGAGAGGTCGGTTTCCACGCCCAGCTCGGAGCTCTTCCAGGGCACGATGAAGAGCGACATGGGTGCCTCGTTGTTGCCCAGGACCGACATGCCGCGCAGCTGCTTGGCGGTCTCCTGGTCGCCGGCCGCAGGAGCGGCGGCTGCCGTCTGACTGGTCTGACTGGTCTGACTGGTCTGACTGGTCTGACTGGTCTGACTGGTCTGACTGGTCTGACTGGTCTGACTGGTCTGACTGGTCTGACTGGCTGATGCCACGGATGCCGGGGGGGCAGTCGCGGCGCTGGCGCCCTGCTCCTCCGCCACAGCCGTGGCGGAGGAGAGCACAACAACGCATAGTGTGAAAAACAGCTTTCGAAACATGGTCTTACTCCGTGCGGCGGACACCGCCGTCTAGGGGTGTGCCGCGGCGTTCTGGGAAGCGGCCGACGCTGTCATGTCCTTTCCTAACCGGGTGCGCAGGTCGGCCAGCCACATCTTCACCTTCTGGTCCTTGGGCACCGCCTTGTCGTACGCCTCGTAATGCTTCACGGCACACGCCTGGTCCTTCAGATACAGATCGCACAGGATGCCGAGGTTCTTGTGCAGCGGATAGTATTCCGGGAATGCCCCCAGCGCCTTCTCATACACCTTCCGGCTTTCATCGAAACGTCCCTGCTTCCGCAACAGCAAGCCGTATTCGTTGCACGCCACCGGATGGTTGGGGATCAGCTCGATCGCCTTCTTCAGATGCTGCTCGGCGAGCTCCGGCTTGTTCACCCGCTGGTAGGCGATGGCTACGTTGATGTGCGGTGCGGTCAGCTTGGGCGCCTGCACGATGATCTTCTCCAGCAGCTCGATCCCCTGGTCGTACTTTCCATCCTTGACCATCTTGTTGGCCTGTTCGAAGTCGGCGCGCAGCTTCGCGTCTATGCCGCCCGGCTCGCTGATCGCGAACCCTTCCCGACCGTCGGTGTAGTGGGTCACCGTCGGTCCGGTCGGCACCGGCGCGACTACCACGGGCACGGGTGCGACGACGGGCACCACCTTGGTGTTGCTGGTCGCGCATCCCGCTAACAGCGAAAGACCGATGGCCAGCAGCAGGTAGCCAGCTCTCATCCCTTCCTGGAAAATTCCCTCTTTGCTTTTCCTCATGGCATCACCTTTTGGCATCTGTCCCATTTTCGTTCCCTCCAGTGGGTTGTGGAACTACTGCGGGTGCTTTGGCCCGCGGAACTGCTGTTGTCTTTGCTTGGGTTGTGGCCGGCTGCTCGACCGCCGCCTTCACGGGGGTGGACGAGGTGGACGGCTTGGACTGTGTGGACGTGGTGGACGGCGCTGCCGGTGCGGACGAGGCTGCCGGCGCAGTCGCGGCGGGCTTGGCGGCCGGTGCGGCAGGGGCCGGTGCGGGCACGGGTTTCGGCGGTGCGGGCTTCTCGACCTCGAAGGCATAGCTGTCCAGCGAGGCGACCACCTCGGCGGCGATCTCCGGCTTGTCGTAGCGGGCGGGCATGAACTTGGCCAGCCTGACCAGGCTCTTGTCGATCCAGGGGTTGTAGATACCCCTGCCGATCAGCTCCAGGTTCTTCTCGTGGATCTGGATCGCCTTCTCCTCGAAGGGGTAGGCCTGCTCTTCGATGGCCAGCTCAAACTCCTGCTTCTCCTGGGCGTCCAGGTCGGTCGGTCGCTCCGACTCGGTCAGGGATTTGCTGAAGTTCGCGTAGATCTCGGCGAGGTAGAAGGTGGCCGCTGCCGTCACTTCGCCGACCTCGTAATCCACCAGGCTGCCGAAGGCCCCGGTGGCTGCCTTCATCAGCTCCTTCTTCTTACGCAGGTTCTCTTCGAACGGCTTCACCAGCCGTACCTCGCTGAAACGCTCGTACTTCTTCTCGGCCAGAACCAAGGCGCCCTTCCCTGCCAGGAACCGGGTCCTGGGAGTACGCGCCTTCCCGGCGGCCGCCTCGACCGCGACCATATCCTTGAGCTCGCTCAGGTACGCGTCCTGATCGTTCTCCGCCTTCACGATCTCGACCACCTTGTTGCGCATCTCCACGTTCACCTCGACCGGCTCCGGGAAGTAGCGGACAAAGCGGCGGTACACGGCGAGGGCCTTCTTCTTGTTGCCTGCCTGCTGGTGCAGGTCGGCGGCCAGCATCAGGGCGCCCCTTCTGACCTCCTCATCCTTGAATTCGGTCTCCACCCGCTCGTACTCGCCGGCGGCCAGGGCAAGCTGGCCGTTCTCCTTGTAGACGTAGGCGATCTTCCTGGTGGCCTCCGGCTGCAACTGGTGGCCGGGGAAGAGCTCGCGGAACCCGGTCAGCACGGTGGCGGCCATCTTCCAGTCCTTGAGCTGGATGAGCGCCGCGGCCGCATCGAATTCGGCGTTGGGGCGGATCTTGGAGGTGGCGGCCAGCTTGCCGACCCGCAGGAAGTGGTCTGCGGCGGCGCGGTAGTTCTTGAGGGCGACGGCCTGCTCACCCTGCCTGTAGATGGAGGCGGCCAGGTTGTCGACGAAGCCTGCGCGCAGCTTGTCATCCGCCGGCAGCAGCGTCAGCACCTTTCCGTAGGCGGATTCGGCCTGGGCGTACTGCTGGAGCTCATAGCAGGAGTGGCCGACCACCATCCAGGCCGATTTCCGGGTCTCCTGGTCCGCGGCCGGGAAGAGCTGGATCAGCTTGCTGGCGGCGGCGAGGGACTGCTTGTAATCCTTCATCTCGTACAGGTCGTCCGCGGCCGCTCCCAGCACGATCGCGGCCTTCTCGTGTTTCGGGAAGGTGTCCGCGAATTTTAGCGAGCTGCGCACGGTCTCTCGCTTGACCTTCTCCTTCTCCCCGGCCGGGGCCTCCTTCAGGCGCTCCCGATAGGCGTAGATGGCGGCGTAGCCGGCAGCCGAGGACTTGGCGTGATCGGGGTAGCTGTAGGCGGTCTTCTCGTATTCCAGCGCAGCCTGGGCGAAGGAGTGGTTCTCCAGTAAAAGCTCGGCCAGCTGGTAGTTGATTGCCGGCGACTCCCCATCTTTCGGGAAGGAGAACAGGAACTCCTCGTACCAGTGCTGCGCTTCCTGGAAGTTCTCCTTTTTCTCCTTGGCGTGCTCGGGGTCCTGGTAGAGCGAGTGGTAGTGATGGGCGAGGTCGGTGACGTTGGTTTTCAGCCAACCGAGTACCTCCGGGCGCGCCTTGGGATCGAAGTGCTTCCAGTACTCTGCCTTGAGGCCATAGTTCCTGGCGAACTGCTTCTTGGCCTCGATGACGATGCTCGGGAACCCGCCCGCCATCTCGATGTCGATCACCCGCATGTGGAATTGCGGAGTAACCCGGTGGAACGGGTTGCGCTTGGCGAACGAGTTGTAGGCCGCAGCAGCGTCGGTGTAGCGGCGCTTGTCGAAGTAGAACTCGCCGAGGTTCGAGTAGACGAGGTCCTCGTAGCTCCGCTTGCCGTGGGCGTCGAAGTACTCCACCACGGAATCGGCGCCGTGCAGGTACGAGAAGCTCTGGCTGATGACGCGGAAGGTGTCGTCGACCCGCTTTCTCTCCTGGTCGTCCTTGGTCTGGGCGAAGTCGTACCCTCTGGAGACCTTGTGGTCGAGCAGCGCGATGAAGCGATGCAGGGCTTCGTCGTAGAGTTCCTGCTTGTAGAAGCTCCAGCCGAGCTTGTAGAGCGCGAGCTCGTAGAAGGGCGACTTGGGACCGGTCGCCACGATGCTCTTGTAGGCGTCTTCCCCCTCGATGTACTTCTTGCGGGTGAAGTAGAATTCGGCCCGGCGGAAACGCACCTCGTCGTTGTAGCGGGATTGCGGGTACTCCTTGACGAGGCGGCTCATCACCACCATGGCGTCCTCGGTCTGCCCCAGTTCCTCATAGGCGCGCGACATCTGGTAGAGGACCTGGTCGTTGCCCGGGTAGTTGGGGAACTTGTCCAGAAGCTTCTTGTAGATGGCGATGGCGTCGCGGGCTCCGGCCTTTTCCAGCTCGTCGGCACCGGCAGCCTGGCCTCCCTTGCTGGGGGCCATCGAAGTCTGCGTCGCCCGTTTTTCGAAATCGTCGTCGGATTCGACTTTGCCTGCTTGCGGCGCCCGGGCGGGCTGGGCGGCGGCCACTTTGGGGGTTTCGGCCCGCTCCGGCGCGGCGAGCACCGGCGAGGCGGAGCGACCAGCGGTTGCCACCACCGGCGACTGGAAGCCGTATTCCTTCTCCAGCTTCAGGTCGGCCAACCGGCGCATGGCTGTCGGGGTCAGCCTCGATTCCGGGGTCTCGTCCAGGAAGCGCTGATAGCTGTCCATCGCCTTGTCGAGGCCCCCCTGGACCGCCTCCTCCTTGATGTCGACCTTAAGGTTACGCAGTTGGGCAATGGTATCCCTGCCGCCGCCGGACTGGCAGGCGGTGAGGAACACGGGAATTGCTAGGAGTGCGAGGGCGATGCGTTTCATTTGGCACCACCTTTTTCGGTCTGCGCGGCGGCGGCAACCGTTGCAGGTTGCGCCGCAGCGGCGGCGGGCGCAGCGGGCGTTGAGGGGGCAACGGGGGCCGCGGGCGGGGCCGCTGTGGACGAACTGGACGAACTGGACGAACTGGACGAACTGGACGAACTGGACGGGGTGGACGGGGCCGCGGCTTTGGATTCCGCATTGGGGGCAGCCTGGCCGGCGGGGGCCTTGGGGGTAGCCTGCTCAACGGATGATTTGGTGGCAGCCTGCTCCGCCGGCACGTTCGCGGCTGCCGGGGCTTTGGTAGTGGCCGGGGCGTTGGCGGCTGCCGGGATCTTGGCGGCGGTCGCTTCGTTCTGGGCCTTGGTGGCGCGATCGTAGCTGTCGGCCACGGCGAAGCGGGCGGTGATCTTGAACTGCTCCAGCCGCTCACGGCGCTTGCTCAACTCGTCGACGGCCATCGCTTCCAGCACGGATCCCTGGCGCGTCATCAGCTCCTTCACCTTCTCCTTGGCGGTGGCGATCTGGGCGCGATCCCTGCGGATGGACTCGTCGTACCCCTGGTAGCTTTGGGTCGCAGCCTGGCGGATCCGGACGAAGGAATCGTACTGTTTCTTCAAGCCATCCACCGCCTTGTTCAGGTCCTGCAGGTCCTTGTAGGTGTCGGTCAGACGCCGGTCGTACTCGGTAGAGATGTTCCAAAGGAGCACCCCGCGCAGACGGGCGATCCGCTCGCGAACCTCGGCGGGTGCCGTCCCGTTGGCGGCCATCGCCTGCTCCAGACGGGTTATCTTCTCCCGGATGATCCTTTCTTCACCGGTGGCCAGATTCTCGGGACGCGGTTCCACCAGCATCGCCTTCAGCCGCTTGCGTACCCGCTCCTTCTGCTCCATGCGCAGGCGCATCTGCGAGTCGAGCTGCCGGAAGGTCCGGTCGATCTCGGGAAGCAGCGGCTGGTAATAGCTTTTGCGCTGCTTGATCATGTCCTCGAAAGCGTCGAGATCGGTTTCCCACTTCCCAAGCTTCTTCTGCATCTCGTTCAGGTCGAGGTAGTTCTTGAGAGAGTCCTGAAAGTCGTGAGAGGTCATCAGCTCCAACAGGTAATAGGTCTCCGGCGCATTGGTAAGTGTGCGCAGTTTGACGACCCAGTCGGCGTCCTGTTTGATCTCTTCCCGCGCCAGCGCCTTGAGGAACTTCCCTTCCTTTACCGAGGTGATGGAGGTGCCCAGCTTGTCCACCTCCTTGCCGAAGGAATCGAGGGCCTTGCCGTAGAGGAGCGCGGCCTTCCCGTAGATGTTCAGCTTGCCGTAGGCGTAGGGAACCGCGAGCATCGCCTCCTGGACCGCCGGGTCGGTCACCTCCCGCTCCGCCAGGATGCTCCAGGGAACCAGCGCCCGCTCGTACTGGCCGCGCGAGGCATCGGACCACCCGGAGCCGAGCAGGGCGCGATTGGAGAAGGGCCCACTCAGCCGCACCCGCTCCAGGGCCAGCTTGGCCTTGTCGCCAGCCTTTTCATCGAGGAGCTTGTAGCCGAGCACGAGGTTCGCCTTGTCCCGGATCGCCTTGGCGGCCGGCGTGTCAGCGGCCGTCTGCCCGGCACGTTCCAGGTACTGACGCCCATCCTGCTCCTTGTGGTCTCTGGTCAGGGCTATGCCCAGATTGTAGTCGGCGAAGCCTGCCAGGTTTTTCGCCTTCTGCAGATCCTTGAAGGTCTTCGCCGCTTCCGGGAAACGACCGGTCGCCAAAAGGATCTCGCCACGCAGGAATTCCACGTCGTCCCGGACCGACTCCGGCACCACTCCACGCATGCGCTCCAGCGCCTTGAGGGCGTTCTCCGGCTCCCCCTCCTGGAAGTAGAGCCGCGCCAGCCGGTAGATGGCCTCGTTTCGCACCGGGTCCGCGAACTTCCCTTCGACCACCGCGCTGATGGCGCGCCCGGCCTTCAGGTGCATGCGGTAGCCAAGCTCGAAGTCCCCCACGCCGAACTCCGCCTGGTCGAGGTGGAAGTTGAGCGGGTCGAGCGTCGGCTCATCGAGCCTGCGGTACTGCCCGAGTTCGGTGTCCAGCCGTGCCACGGCGTCGAACCACTCCCCCTGGAAGGCTTCGTAGAGCGACTCGCCGTAGTAGACGTCCTTCAGCCCCTTGGCGGTGTAGGGGTTGGCCGCCAGCGCGGCAGTGGCGAGGAGCAGGCACCCCAGTATGAGCATCAACCTTGCCATGACTACCAATCCTTAACGGTGATGGGTTTGCTGCCGATGCCGGTGCCGGCCAGGACCACCCCGACCAGCTTGGGGCCGACGTTCTTGGCGATCTTGAAGCTTTCATCCTTCTGGAAATCCGACCCCCCTTCGGTCTTGCCGAGCGAGGTCACCTTCAGCGCGTGCTCCCCGGTCCTCACGTTGCCGACGAAGATCCGCTGCACTCCCCCCTTCTGCAGGGCTTCCAGCTCCTTGAAGGTGTACAGGTGATGGGCGACCGTCTTGCCGTCCACCTCGACCCTGACCGCATCCAGCCGGAACTTCTCCCCCTTGGCCACCGAGACGAAGACCGCCAGCTGGGTGTCGGACGGGTAGATGAGCTTCTCCTCGAGTTGGTTCAGTTCGGCCGCAATGGAGAGCACATCGGTCTTGATCTCCTGCACCTGCTCGTCCAGTCCCTTCCCCTGCTCCTTGATGGCGGCTTGGGCCTTGGGAGCTTCCGGGGCTTTGGCGGCTTCCACGGCTTTGGCAGCTTCCTGGACCTTTACAGCTTCCGGGGCCTTGACCGCTTCCTGGGCCTTGGGAGCTTCCTGCGCCTTGGGCGTTTCCTCAGCCAGAGCCGGGAGGATCGAGAAGAACAGAGTCACCCCACCTAAAACGATCACCTTGAGAACTTTGAACATGCTTGTCACCTCGTAACCCCATCCTCACCCTGTCCCTCCCCTTGAAGGGGAGGGGACGCCGGGCGAGCTTTGAAACTGATATCGACGTTGGCTGTTATGCACCAGAAGCAATCCCCCCTGTCCCCCCTGTATCAAGGGGGGGACGTGTGCGGGATAGCTCTTGTGCCAATGAAACCTTCCTTCTACTTCAGGCTTCCTTCCACCTTCTCCCGACTCTCCCTCCCCTTCAAGGGGAGGGTCGGGGTGAGGATGGGGTTGGTGCAGAGCCGGGGGGCGCCCCCATCCTCATCCCTGGCCTCCCCGGCGGGGGAGGCGTACTAAATGGTCCCGATCGCGTTGATGAATACCCCCTGATGCCGGTAGCTCAGGTTGGTCAGGTCGTCGGAGAAATCGCTGAAGTTGTAGCCGACGCCGACTTTGAAGTGGTCTCCCAGATGGCGGTAGAGCCCCAGGAGCACACCGGTCTTTCTATCCTGCGCGTCCGGCAGCGCGAGGATCCGCCCTTCCACCATGGCGTCCCACCGGTGGATGAAGTGCCAGTCCACCCGCGCCACGCCCAAGTGCGCGCGGCTCTCGAAGTATTCCGGGTTGACCCGGTCCATGCTCACCTGCCCGAGCCGGTAGGCGTACTTGCCTCCCACGCTCCACTGCTTGGTGAGGTCGTAGGTGGCGTCTATCGAGGCGATGTGGCTGCGCTGCAGATAGTTGGCCGAGGAGGTGGTGCCGGTGATCTGATCCGAGGCCGGCATGTTGTAGAAGAAGGTGTACTTCATCAGGACGTTGAGCCGGTCGTTGTTGACCGGGCGGTAGGCGTAACCGACCACCGCCTCGGTGAAGTTGGCGTCGAAGTAGGACCCCTGGGAGCTTGTGCTCCGGGAGTAATCGAGGCTGCCGATCAACCGCCAGTCCGGGGTGAGCTGGTACTTGAGGCTGTTTTTCAAGAGCCAGGTGGTGCGCTCGATGGTGCTGGTATCCAGCTGTTCCTGGTCGTCCTCCCGGAACTCCACGGTGCTGGAGAGCTTCACCTTGGCGAAACCGTAGCCGGCGGTGACGGCGACCGCCGTTCTCTTGGTGGTGGCGCCGGTCTGGTTGTCCTGCAGGGTACCGAACTCCACCTTGCTCCCCAGGTTCAGCCGGTCGTTGGGGGTAAGGTCGATGCCGTAGGTATGGATGAGCCCGACCGGGGTGTCGCCGTGGGTAAACCGCTCCTCGCCGAAGACGCTGGTGCTGTCCGAGTAGCGGGTACGGAAGCCGGAGGTGAGGCTCCCCTTGTTGGCCTGCACGCCGTTGTCGGTGCGCTCGTTCTCCAGCGCATAGGTGAGATACATGGTGGTCTTGTCGCTGTAGAGGTACTCGGTGCCAAGCTTGCCGGCCAGGCCGGAGGTCCCCTCGGAGATCTCGCCGTTCACCTTGAAGCGGTCGGTGAGCCGCCAGGCGCCCCCCGCGCCGATCCGATCGTTGTCGTCCCGGTTGCCGGTGGTCTCCACCGTTTTCTGACCGAACAGGTAGCTGCTCCAGCGCGCCTTGGAGTCGTAGGCGACCTTGGCCACCACGTCGGTGCGATCGCCCACTTCCTGGGTCAGGGGAACCACCGGCGAATGGTCCACGCGGCGGTCGAAGCGCGCACCCAAGCCGGTCGACCACTGCTCGTTCACCTGGTAGCTGCCGTTTGCCTCCACCGCCTGCGTCTCCAGCCCCTCCTCCACGTTCCTGGCGTCCCCCTTGACCTTGATGGAGAGCCGGTCGGTGATGGGGAGCTCGGCGGTGCCCCCCAGTTGGAAGGTGCGGGTGTAGGCGGTCTGCCCCGGCGCCGTGTAGCCTGCCTCCAGGATCTGGTTGTAGAGGGTGATCTTGCCCCGCCAGTTGTTGTTCAGGTCCTGCAGGCCGAGGCTGCTGTCCACCCGGTAGGCCATGGCGGGGGAGCCGGGATTGGGGATGGTCTGGGTGTTGGAGCTGTAGCCGCCGTCGGTCGAGGTCGAGGTGAAGAGATCGGACCCCTTGCTGCGGGCGCTTTCCAGTTTCAGCCAGGTGGCGGCCGATTTGCGCAGGGTGAGGTCGCCGCCCACCAGGGTCTGGGCCGAGCCGGCGTCGTTGCTGAGATCGCCGGTCACTCCGATTTTCACGCTGTCACCCAGCCAGTAATGGGCCCTGCCGCCGTAGTTCATGGCGCCCACGTCCGAAACGCCGGGGGTGAACTCGTAGCGGGCCACCAGGTAGACCGGGTTGCCACCCATGGCGTCGCTGTGCACCAGCAGGTTGTCGCTGGCCGTCGATTCCAGCGGCTGGGTCAGGAGCACCCGCCCCTGCAGGTAGTCGATGTTGTAGTCGGTGACCGCGGTGAGGTCCTTGGTGGCCAGCACGAT
>NZ_DATFBA010000074.1:0-29203 GCF_035254065.1 Geomonas sp. | reverse complement strand
ATCGGCATCATCACGGTCATGCCGTCGTCATGCCGGGAAGAGGGAGTTCCCAGCATGACGACCTGTGGCTGAACGCATCATCGGTCACTCTGGAGGAGGCTGTTACCTCAGGCGTTCCGTTCCGGGACCAGCAGGCCTCGGGCAGCTATGGGTGCGGGGATGCCGGTAGGGATGAAGGCGACCTGGTCTCCCGGCTGGATCAGGTGATCGAGGGAGTAGGCCTTGTGGTTGATGAAGATCCCCTGGATCTTGTTCATGGGGAGTTCCAGATCCCCGGCAAGGTCGAACCCCGTGCGCCCCTCCGGCGGAATGGCGACGTTCACCGTCGACTTTTGACCCCTTTCCTTTCTTACCGTGTGCAGCGCCCCGAACATGCGAACCGTGGTGTTGGTTTCCATCTCATCCTCCTTTTAGCAGGCGTTGACTGCCGGACAACTCCTCTCTGGTTCATCCCTTCCTTCGCCCATTGCCTGCCGTTTTTCTGCGACGACTGAGAGGCACGAGCGGTGCTGCGAAGTGGAGAGTGCTCTACGGACTGGCGATGCAGGCCTCGGTGTCGGAAGAAGAGCAGTCATTAGATCACCCTGATGATCAAACGATCGTTTAATATACTGTATACTTTTTTAAAGAAAATTCAACCTCGTTTTGGCAAGGCAGTCGGGCAGGGGATCACATCTGCTCCTCGCCTGGGAGGACCTGCGTCCATAGGGATGGCTCGGCGGATAGGATGAGAGCGCGGCGCCGTTCTTCGGGAGAGGGGGTCTGTCGAAAAGCGGGTGATGGGGGATGTGATGGACTGGGAGGGGCGGGATGAAGGTGGCGATGCGGGTGGATCGCCAGGGGCGGGTTAGCTCGGGGGTATTCAGGGGGCGCCGCCGGATCGGTGGCCGAGAAACGGATCGGGCTGCCGAAGCGTCCGGACTGGACGACGACGGCAGCCTGACCCGCTGATCCGTGCTGAGCTCTTGGCGGCCTAGAACTTCAACCTGAGTGCGAGCGCCAGGTTGTGGCTCTGGAACTTGAGGTCGTATTCTGCGAGGCTCGCCTTGTTGAAATGCGCGGTGGCGGTGCTGAAGAAGCGGTAGCCGAGGTCAACTGAGAACATCTTGGTGATATTGTAGTCGACCCCGGCGCCGAGCTGCCAGGCGAAAACGGTGTCGTCACCCCCCTGGAAAACTATGACGCGCTGGGTCGGCGTCGAGCCGAGGGTATCGTTGAGTGTCATGGCTGCGAACCCGAGGCCGCCACCAAGGTACGGGGTGAACGGGCTCTGGTTGTGGATGTCCACGAAGGCATTCCCCATCATAGAGATGATGCTCAAGCCGCCGCTGTCGCTGAGCTTGTCGTAGGTGACGCCGTTGAGGCGGTCGTTGACCTTGGAGGGGTTGCCGCGCCGATAGGAGAGTTCGCCTTCGGTGCGCACCCAGCCGAAGTCGTAGCCGCCGGTGGCGCCGACGTAGGAACCGACGTCGTACTCCATCTTGTCGTTCACGTTGAAGGATTTGACATCGGCGTCATTGGGAAAGGTCAGTCCCAAAAAGCCAGACACGTAGGCGCCCCGGTCAGGCTGGGTGGCCATGGAGATCGAGGGAAGTGCTAAGGTTGCCAGGGCAAGGAACACGAACAGACACTTTTTCATGGCCGATTCTCCTGTATCTTTGGGATAGTGGCAATCCGAATGGGGGATGCTTCGCCAGACCGACGGCAGAATTTGACGCACGCTTTAGTTTACAACCATTTTGGCTAAATGCACGCAACCCGTTCAAATAATTGCCAGATGGAGTTCACGGCAGGCCTTCGCCAAGGCAGGTGATCATCCCCTCGAGCTGACCCAGGTACATTAGAAGGGCTTCTTTACGGCACTCCTCTTCGCAGATCATACACATGCCGCTGAGCAGTTCCTCGAAGTGCTCCTCGCCGAGAAGGTTCAATCCCTCCGTGATCAGCAGCAGTCTTTTCAGCTGAATGAGCCTGGTCTCGATCCGTAACGCGTCCAGTCGGGAGAGGTTCGCCTGCCTCAATAGCCTCAGGCATTGATTGACGATTTGATACTGGGGGGTCACCATCGCCTCCGCGAGGGAATGTCGGTCTTCGATGCCAGGAGGCGTCGTATCAGCTCCTAGTATCATAGCGACACGTCAGTATCTGTCGTTTTGGAAGAAAAAAATGAAATTTTTTGAATAAAAAAGTGGCAACTTTGATTTTCGCCGTCAGGGCCCCGCTTCGCACAGGACCTCCACCCTGAACTCCGCCCCTCCGCTGGCGTTGCGGACGGTCAGTGATCCGTTCATGTTCGCGATCAGCGCCTTGGCCATGTACAGGCCGATTCCGGTCCCCTTGTCCGGGCCCTTGGTGGTGAAATAGGGTTCGAAGATGCGGTCGATGATGTCTTCCGGGATCCCCCCGGCGTTGTCGGCGATCACCACCACCCCCCGCTCGCCCTCCCTGAACAGCTTGACCACGACCCGGGGCTCCGGTACCGGCCGCTCCAGGAAAGCATCCATGGCGTTGACCAGGATGTTGAGGACCGCCTGGGAGAATTGATTGGGATAGCCGGTGGTGATCACCTCGTCACTGTTGACCAATTGGATGGGGACCCGGATCTCCCTGAAACTCACCCCAAGCATGTCCACCATCTTGGAAAGCACCTCGTTGACCCTGAACGGCACCGGCGCGTGATCCGGCCTGAAGAAATTACGGAAATCATCGATGGTGCGGGACATCTGGCGGATCACCTCCATGGCCCGCCTGGCCGCCGTGTCCTCCTCGCCCTGCCGCAACCGGTACTGCATCGCCATTTCCTGGACGATCAGCCCCAGTACGTTAAGCGGCTGGCGCCACTGGTGGGCGATGTTCACCAGGATCTCCCCCATCGCCGCCATGCGGCTTTGCTGGACCAGCATCCTTTCCTTTTCCCGGACCTGGTCCAGGGCCCGCAGGATCTCCTGCCCCTGCTCCTCCAGGCGCCGATGGCTCAGCTCGAGCTCGTGATTGCGTTGCGCAAGCTCGGCGCGCTGCTCCTCAAGGTGGCGGGTCCGTTCGGCGACCAGACCTTCCAGCTGCGAGCTCCTGTCCCGCTCCCGGCGAAAAAGGCGCACGTACTCCGACAGGAGGACGATTTCGGTGATCAGGAAGCCGCCGATCATGATGAAGCGGTCGACCACCAGCGGCAGGCTGAAGCGGTTGCCTCCGTAGGCGGCCATCAGCAGGGCAAAGCCGGTGACCAGCTGCGTGAAGAAGCCGCAGGCGGCGAGGATGTCGCCGGTGGCCAGGTAACGACGCGCGGAAAGCGCGGAGCCCAGCGCGAAGAGCAGCATGACCATCATCCCCCAGGCGACGGCAAGCGGGGTGAACGCTCCGCTTCCCTCCACCAGCACCGGTAGCCATCCTTCGCAAAGCACGGTCACCAGGCCGCCCGCCACCACCAGCGACAGCCAGGCCAGCAGCGACCAGAGCCAGCGCCTTCCCGGCAGCGAGGTGGCGGAAGGCCAGCGGGAAAGGGCGGCCGCCAGCAGGAAGAGGGCCAGCAGGGTGGTGACCGGCAGGCTCACCCAGGCCGCGGTGCTGTGGAAGTGGCCGATTGCCGGCGCGCCGTTGGGCAGCAGGCCGGGCCAGGCGAGCAGGTAGAAGATGACCCCCACGCCGCAGGTGGCGAAGCCGATGCCGGTCCAATAGGAGGCCGGGTCGCGCAGCACCTGGTACCTGCCGAGGGCGAGAAAGCTCACCGCGCCGGAGATCACGATGATGACGGTATCGAGGGTGGTGACGATCCAGGGGTAGGGAAAGAGCAGCGGGGGAGTGCGCCAGACGAGGACCATGGCCACGTGCGCCAGCGCGAGCAGCAGGGCGACGGCCATCATGACGCGGCGTAGCGGTCTGGTGGCGTGGGAGAGGCTTGGAGTCAAGGCGAGCTCCTTGAGTGCCCGATCTCCTGTCTCGCCCTTCAACCCGCAGCCGCCGGGGAAGCGAACCAGCACAGCACTCGACCGTCGAGGCGGTCCCAAAATAGTGAGGTCGACTGATCGAAACGGGGAAGGAGCGGCGCGAGGCCACCGAAAACATGGATAAATTGCCGACTTGTGGAAATTATACCTGTCGAATTGGGCGTTGTCATGGCCGGACAATATGAAGCGTGGTGGGATGACTGACAGAGATGAGGTCTCTGACAGACGCGCAGGCCAAAAACCCCGTCTTGTTCCAAACTGTTGTCGGTGGTATGCTCTAAAGAGTCAGCGGGACATTGTTTGTTCCGGAAAAAAGGGGGAGCGTATATGAGTACATCCATCCATTCGAAAGGTCGGTCGGTAGTCAGGACACTGCAGATTACCGGAGCCGCCGGCATCGTATTGGCGATGTTCGGTTGTTCCATCTCCGACAGCGTCTCCGACAGTGTGTCAAGTCCCTTCAAGTGGAGTTCCGATTCCAGCAGGTCCAGCAGTCACGACAAGGAATCGTACCAGAGGGACATTCGTGATTACACCGAGGCCTACGTTCGCTCCAGTGCAGACGTGCAGGGATTCAGGAGCGGCTTGGCGTCGATTGCCGAAAAGCACGGCATCTCCAACTGGGAAGCTGATTCGGCAACCTACAAGGGAATCGGTCAGGGCCTGGGCAGAGCCAAGGTGAAACAGGCACAGCTCGAAGTCTACAAGGCCAACATCGCTTCGGGCAACGCCACCTATGCGAGCGCCATGCAGGACGGGTACGATCAGTACAGGAACTGACGGTATTCGCGACAGGAGGCGCTCGATCAGGTCTGCCGGAAAGGGGTGGCTGCTGCGGATCTTCGGAGTGGCGGCCGCCCTCCTCTTCTGGTGGAGTGGCGGGCCTGCGGCGATGGCCGCGGGCACCATCGACTACCTCTACGTCGAGGCCAACGAAGGGGACTCCAGCGGCGGCCACGTCGCGCTTCGTTTCGGCGAGGAGACCTATCACTTTCAGCAGGAATCCCCCGGCATCCTCCGCATCCGGCGGCATGACGCCGCCGCCTTCCATCATATCTATGCCATGCTCGGCAACCGGACCATCCACGAAAGCAGGATCGCGGTCAGCGACGATACCTACTCGCTTTTGCGGGAGGCCTTTGCCCGGCTGCTCGCCATCCAGGACGCCCAGGCCGACCGCCGTGAGGCGCTGCGCCACGACAGCGAGCTCTTCGAACTGCTGCTGAGGCGGGCCACTTCCCTCACCCGGCCTTCGGCCACCCTCTCCCCTGAAGGGGCGAGGGTAGTCGGACCGCAAGAGCGGGGCGACGGTGAGATTCAGCTGCCGGTCAGCGGTCTCGGCTACTTCGGAAAGGAGGGCGCGCCCAGCGACGGGGACCTCCCCTTTTCCCCTGCCGTCGCGGCTTTGCGCGGCCGCATCGTCGCCACCTACGGTGATTCCTTCCTGGTGGAACGAGCCGAGCGCGCCCGCATGGCCATCCAACAGCTGGAGCTGCGGGCGGCCGGCAAGCAGGCGGCCATCAGCCGCGACAGCTACCCCATCTTCTCTCCCACCGTGGCGACCCGCTATGACGACGCCCTCCACGCGCTGATGGCCGTGAAGATGCTGCAGAGGGGGGCGCCTCTGCGCAGCGGCGCCTACTGGACTCCGGAGGGAGACCTCTTCAAGCTGCGGCCCCGGGAAGTGGAGGCCCTGAAAAGATCGGCCCGGCAGCTGGAGGACGACCTGGTCCGCCTGGCGGCCTCCCAAAGGGGCGACTGGGGAGTCCCCTTCCTGTTGGGGATCGCGCGCCTGGAGGCGATCGAGGCCAGCCTGGACCGCGGCCGGCTGGTGCTGCTCGATATTTTCGATCCTGCGGTGAAGCTGCCGGCCAACCAGGATGCCGCGCTGCGCCCGTACCTCCCCATGATGGAGAGCGACCTGCGCAAGGTCTTCCTGCAGAAAAAGGAGCGCTTCTTCGCGGAGAAGGGGTTCAGCGAGGCGGCCTATGCCCTCATGGAGAGGTCGGGGAACCTCCTGCTCGATGTCGAGCGGGCGAAGCGGACCGGTACCTCGCTGAGGGCGGTCCCCCAGAAGGCATTTCCCTCCCGGGCGGCAACTGTCAGCGTGCCGCTACCCGGCCATCCGGATCAGGCGGCCCTGCTCCGTGAGGAGGAGGCCGCGCGTGCAGCCGAGCGTGAGTACGCGGCCGAGCTCAACGGTCTGTACGGCTACGACCTGTTCCACCGTAACTGCGTGACCGAGCTGTTCGCGGTGATCAACCGGACCTTCTCCACCGCTGGCGGTGCCGAGGGGGCGGGGAGCGTGGCGACCGCCGGCCGGCAGGGGACGCCGCGGGAGGAGTCGGAAAAGCGGTTGGGAGGGTTCGTCGACGCTTCCCAAGGGCTCGATTTCATACCGTTCATCTCGGCCGCGGTGGTGGAGAATAACTACAAGGTGGTGGAAAGCCGGGATCTCCCCTCCTACCGCGCGGCGCGGCTGGCCGAGATGAAGGCCCACGAGGCGACCCTCAAGGTTTTCCTGCGGGAATCGAACACCATCACCTCCACCGTTTATCGGCCGGGCCCGGGAGATTCGACCTTCCTCTTCTTCACCGACGACAACCTGCCGCTGCGGCCGCTGTTCGGGGTGGTCAACCTGCTGGTGGGGCTTGGACAGGGGCTGATAGGTGTCGTGACCATGCCGGTGGAAGGTCCCGATCGCTTCCTCTCCGGCACCAAGGGGGTGCTCTTCAGCCTGCCCGAGCTGGTCTTCATCAACCTGCGCAAGGGATCCACCGCCTACGTGGAAGGTTCGGCCGACAGGGGGGACGGGGCGGCGGTGAAGGGGCGCTAGCCTACCTCAACAGCCACTGGTGGACGGCTGCCGCGGCCAGCCATACCGCGAAGCTTAGCGAGAGGGTGAGGGAGAGGGGAAGTTCGCGGCGGAAGCAGGACATGGCGACGGCGAAGAAGAGTACGGTGGGGATGATCCCCCAGAGGACGCCGCCGCAGTACTTGGAAAGCGAAGCGAGGTCACCGGGATTGTCGGTGTAAAGCCAGATCAGCACGAGGAGCGAGGTAAGCGGCATGGCGGCTATCAGCCCGGCGAGGGTTGGTAGCCGTTTTCCGATCAGCACGCAGCTGACGATGATCGCGTTGGTGATGAGGAGCTTAAGGAGGAACACGGCCGTGCCTTTCCTTGCAGTTGATGGCGAACGGCTCGCATACTGGCAAAATAGCCGCTGGTGGTCAAGGTAAATAGGGCCCTCGGGCTGCGGGTGTCCGGTTTGGGGGAAGAGGCTTTTGACAGGGACCAGTGGAACGGTATATAAATGAGGTGCTCGCCTGCCACTTTGCGCTGGCGGGGCTACCTTTAGGAGTCCCATGTCACTCATCCCTTCATCCAGTCAGTTGCCCCCCCTCTTCTCCGTCCTGAAGCTCTTTTTGATACCGGTCGGCGGCGGGATTCCAGCCGGCGTGCTGCTCGCGCGTGCCGGTGGCCTCGCCTGGCCCGTCACCACCTTGCTGTACCTCCTTTCGGACCTGATCCTGGTGCTGGCCTTCGAGCCGTGTTTGCGGCTGCTGGCGCTGGTCGGGAGGAGGATCTCTCTGCTGGCGCGCGTAGTCGCCGCCATCAAGCAGGCGACCGCCCGCAGCGCGGAACGCTTCAGCGGCACCGGGGCAGGGCCCATCTCGCTGGTGATGATCTCCTTCGGGGTGGACCCCATGACCGGGCGTGCCAGCGCGCTGGCAGGAGGGTACGGCTTCATCGCCGGTTGGGCCTTCGCCATCGCCGGCGACATGCTCTACTTCGCCGTCATCGCCGTCACCACGTTGCAGCTGAACACCTACATCAAGGACCCCGAGACCACCATGCTGGTGGTGCTGGCCGCCATGTTCCTGGTGCCGGTGCTGGTGCGCCGCCTGCGGTCGGCACAGGTGCCTCTCCCGGGAAGGTGAGGTGAAAAATGGGTGAATCCGAAATGAAGTCTGCGGTAGGTCTGCGGCACGGCTGGCAGACTCTGGCGCTGCTTGCACTGCTTGCTTTCTCGACCGGCGCCGGCGCCGGGCCCATCACCCAGACCCTGAAGATGCCGGCCGATGCCGGGCAACTATCTCCCTCGTCAGGCCTCCTCAGCACCGCGCAGGGAACAGCGGCGGCGAGCAAGGCTGAGAGCGCTCCCGTCCCGGACATGGCGGTGTCGCGGGCCGTCTGTCTGAAGGAGGGAGAAGCCTGCAACCCCCTCAATGATCTCTGCTGCCCGGGATATCACTGCCCAGGCGGACTCGCCCGTACCTGCGCCCCCAAGCCGTGACCGAACCGCTCCCGCAGTAGCGTTTGCTCCATACCTTCTCCCCTCTTACTGGTGTCATTGACCCTCCAAATCAAGCAGGAATATAATGTAGCTACCCGAAGGGTGGGGTTGTGCGTTCAAGGAGAGGAACATGAAAGTCGCAGCGGAAAAGGCAGAGGTACGGAACTTCAGGACACCGACCGAGGTGAGGGAGTTTCCCCAAGGAAGGCTTGAATTGATGGAAATCGGCGGCACCATGGTCGGCAGGGCGACGCTGCTGCCGGGATGGCGGTGGTCGACGTCGGTAAAACCGGTGGCGCAGACCAAAAGCTGCCAGGCTCCCCACTTCCAGTACCACATCTCCGGTGTCCTGCACGTGGTGATGGATGACGGCAGCGAGTTCGACTGCCGCCCTGGTGACGTGTCGCTGCTGCCGATGGGGCATGACGCCTGGGTGGTGGGCGACGAGCCCGTGGTGGTGGTTGATTTCCAGGGGATGGTCGATTACGCGAAGGGCCCGAAGTGACCTGAGGACGTGGGATAACCGGATTGCCGGATAGTACCGGCATCACGTGCGGGCGCGAGAGGCAGACCAACGCCGTTTTTGTTGATCTCAGCCGACGTTTTTTTGCTGGCAGGAACCAGTAAGCGGTTGTATAAGGGGTAACCGTATATTATCGCTCCAGGTTTTGCCGAGCAGGTGGGGATTTGTGATGAAAAAAGCAGTGATCATGGTGGGTATGGCAGCGGCGCTGCTGGCCGGCTGCAGTTCCTCGAACGCGCCGCAGAAAAGCGGTGCGGACCAGGGGCGGCCGGAGACCAAAACGCTGGAGGGAGCCTCGGCCGTCGGCTATGACGGGAGCGCGGTGCGCAAAACGGTGGACACGACCCTCAACAATAACGACGCCCACAACCGCGAGATCGACAGCTCGCTCAAAGACGCCGACCATGACCAGCAAAAACATTGAGCCTGCCACCCTCGAGTCGGGTAACCGCATCTCCCTGCTGCGCACCCTGAACATCCATCTGCGGGAGATCGGGGATTCGCACGCCATCATGGAGGTGATGGTCGCCGACCTGCACCGCAACTACTTCGGCGGGGCTCACGGCGGCCTGATCGCCACCCTGGTGGACACCGCCTCCTTTTTCCCCCGCCCGCTGCTTCCCTCCGGCAAGTCCTGCACCACAACTAACTTGGCTGTCACCTACGTGAGGCCGGCCGCCGTGGGGGACGTGCTGACGGCGCGCTCCGAACTGGTGCACATGGGGAAAAGGATGGCAAGCGTGACGGTGACCGTGAAGAACCAGCAGGACAAGCTGGTGGCGCACGGCACGGTGACGCTCATGCTTTCGTAACGGCGCGGTGACGGCCATGACCCCGTGCTGTCGAGGGGCTCTGCCTACTTCAGCACGTGGCTTGCCAGGACCTTCTGCACCTCGTACACGTTCACATCCTTGTTGAACTTCTTCTCCAGCGGCAGCGCGTCGCCGATCCACAGCCTCAACTCCGCATCCAGGTCAAAACTGCTCCCGGTCACCACGCTGAAGCGCACGATCCTGGAGTAGGGGATGGAGAGGTACTCGATCTGCCTCCCTGCCAGGCCCTGGATGTCCACCAGTATCAGTCTCCTGTTGGTGAACAGGAAGGTGTCCCGGGAAACGGTAAAGCCGACCTCGATGATCTCCCCGTCACCCAGCAACTGTCCGTAGGTTGCATGAAACTTCTTGGTTTCCGGTGATCCGGCACTCTTAGCGTTCCCGGCAAAGATTCCCATAGATTTGACTCCGTAAAAAGGTTGTGTGACCACCAGGGGCTGTAGCTCACCTGGCAGGGTAACCGGCGGCTGTCGTACAGTCTACTTATCGTCACCGGCTGAAAAAACCGTAAGGCAATAGGCCGGCAAGACAGGGCGACGCCGTGGGACTTCTCTGCGGTGACGGTGGCGCGAAGTGGTCTCGCCGGTGCGGGAAAATAGAAACGGGCGGCCGAATCGGCCGCCCGTTGCGTTACTTCAGGAGAGAATATCCCGTCCTAACTTACCACTTTCTGGACGGGTCTCTCTCTTTTTCGAACTCTCTTTCCACATTCTGTTCAGCCTTGCCGACGTTTTTCTGGACTTTGCCGGCTATTTTCTCGGCTCTCCCTTCCGTTTCAAGGGATGTGTTGTGAAAGATCCTACCGGTTGTTTCTTTTACTTTCCCTTTGGCTTCGTGTAACGAGCCCTTGGTGGTGTCTTTAGCGCCCGTTCTCATATAGTACCTCCCGGCTTACGCCGTTACTGCCGTGTTTAACCCGCCGCAACCATAACTGTGGCGGCGGGGGGGCCAAGGAATGGGCGGCTGACGCATCCGTGAATGGAAGATAATGAATCGGCCCCCCTCCATGAGATACATTCTAGCACGAAAGGGTGTCGCAAGGGAAATCGGTTACTTACCAGCTCCATCCCTTGCAGACGTAGCTGCTGCTCAGTGCACCGCGGTAGGCCCTTTCGCCTTGACCCGCTTGAGCAGGAAGGCGCCCCCCACGCAGAGGAAGCAGATGAAGGAGAGCAGCCGGAAGTCGTTCACGTAGGAGAGGAGGGTGGCCTGGCGCTGGAGCTGGCCGTAGAGCCCCGCCTGCGCCAGGTGCATGGCGTCCGGCTGCGAGTTGTAGCGCTCGAGCAGCCTCTGCAGCGATTGCCCACGTTCCAGGTACATGAAGTCTCCCCGCGTCAGGCGCGAAACCAGCTCGGACTGGTGGACCTGCGACTGGCGCGCCAGCAGCGCGGTAACCATGGAGATCCCCACGCTCCCCCCCACGTTGCGCATCAGGTTGAAGATGCCGCTGGCGTTCCCCATCTGCTCCTGGGCGAGTGTTCCCATGGTGACCGTGGAGAGCGGCACGAAGATCATGCTGAGCCCCACGCCGGTCAGGATGCTCGGCCAGACGATGCTCCACATGGAGATATCGAGGTTGATGCCGGCGAACTGCCACAGCGAAATCCCCACGATGACGAAGCCGCCCCCCACCAGTTTCCGCACATCCACCTTTCCGGTCAGATACCCCACCAGCGGCATCATCACGAAGGCCCCCAGCCCGCGCGGACTGACGGCCATGCCGCTTTGCAGGGCGGGATACCCCATGAGCGTCTGCAGGTAGAGCGGCAGCAGGGTGAGCGCGGCGTAGAGCGAGATCCCCACCATGAAGATGAGGCTGGTCCCCACCAGGAAGTTGCGGTTGCAGAACACCGCCAGGTTGACGATCGGGTCCCGGCTGCGGATCTCCCAGATGACGAAGGCGACAAGGCAACAGATGCAGATGGCGGTGAACCAGCAGAGCCAGGGAGCGGAGAACCAGTCCACCTGCTGGCCGCGGTCCAGCACGACCTGCATGGTGGCGAGGCAGACCGCCATCAGGGCGAACCCGGTGGCGTCGATCTTGCCCGGCCGGCTCTTCCGGATGTAGGGGGGATCCTCCACGAACTGGTTGACCATGAAAACGGCGACCGCGCCGATGGGAATGTTGATGTAGAAGGCCCAGCGCCAGCTGTACTGGTCGGTTAGCCATCCCCCCAGGGTCGGTCCCAGGATGGGGGCGACCACCACCCCGATGGCGAAGGCGGCCATGGCCATGCCGCGTTTTTCGGGGGGGAAGCTTTCCAAAAGGATGGCCTGGGAGAGCGGCTGCAGGGCACCGCCCCCCGCTCCCTGCAGTACCCGGGCGATCACCAGGATGGCGAGGTCGCCGGCGATGCCGCAGACGAAGGAGGAGATGGTGAAGATGATGATGCAGACGATCAGGAAGCGCTTGCGGCCGAAGTACCTGGCGAACCAGCCGCTGGCGGGGAGCACGATGGCGTTGGAGACCAGGTAGCTGGTGAGCACCCAGGTCGCCTCGTCGGTGGTGGCGGAAAGGCTGCCGGCGATGTGGGGAAGCGCCACCGACACGATGGTGGTGTCCAGCACCTCCATGAAGGTGGCCAGCATGACGGCGGCGGTGATAAGCCAGGGGTTGACGGCTGGGCGCCAAGAGGAGTCCTCCGCGCGGGCGGCTGAGCGGCGCTCGTTCATTTCACGGTGACCTTGGGCGTCACCGACATGCCGGGAAGCAGCAGGTGGTTGGGGTCCTGCCCGTGCGAGAAGCGGATCCGCACCGGGATGCGCTGGACCACCTTGATGTAGTTGCCGGTGGCGTTCTCGGGGGGGAAGAGGCTGAAGCGCGAGCCGCTGGCGGCGCCGATGCTTTCCACGTAGCCGTCGTAGGTGCGGCCGTAGGTGTCGACCTTGATGGTGACCCGCTGGCCGGGGCGGATCTTCTTGAGCTGGGTTTCCTTGAAGTTGGCGGTCACCCAGATGTCGTTGATGGGGACCAGGTAAAGGAGTACCTGGCCGGGCTGGACGTTCTGGCCGATCTCGACCCCTTTCTTGCCGGTGATGCCGTCCACCGGGGCGAGCACCTTGGTGTAGCGGAGGTTCAGCTCCGCCTGTTCCACCCCGGCCTTGGCGCCCTTCAGCGCGGCCTGGGCCGACTGCACGCGGGAGCGGGCGACGGCAACCTGCTGCGGCGCGGTCATCGCCGAGCGCAGATCCGCCTGCATCTGCGCCAGGACCCCCTTCGCCTCGCTGACCTGCTCTACGGCCGCGCGCACCGCGGCGTCGGCTGCGGTCACCTGGGCGGCGGAGGCCTGGGCGTTGGCGACCGCCTGGTCGTACTGCTGACGGGAGATGATGTCCCGGTTGACCAGCGGCGTGTAGCGCCTGAGGTCGGTCTGCGCCTTCACGTTGTAGGCCCTGGCTTCCTCCCGTCTGGCCCGGGCCGCGTCCAGTTGCTTGCCGGCGGCCACGATGCCGGCCCGGGCGTTGTCGACCCGGGCGCGGGCGGTGGCCAACTGGCTGGAGGTGCCAGTGGAGGTGATGGGGACCCCGATCCGCGCGCCCCCCGCCGCCGCCTCGGCCTCCGCCTTCTGGGCGCGGGCCCGGTCCACCAGTACCCGGTAATCGGTGGGATCGATCTCCACCAGCACGCTACCCGCCTTGATGAACTGGTTGTCCTCGAAGTGGACCCCGATCACGTTGCCGCTCACCCGCGAGCTGATCTGGTTGATGTGGCCGTCTATCTGGGCGTCGTCGGTGCTCTCGTAGAAGGAGAGGTACCACCAGATGAGCAGGCCGATGGCTATCAGGGCCAAGACCAGGATGACCTGGACCCGCCGGGAGCGGAGCAGGGCCTTCAAGCGCGAGGTGCGGGGTGATGGCTCCTCCTTTCCCCGCTGGCCGCCGGCTTCCCCCTTCTCCTCCTTGCCGGCCGGTTCCTGACCGGGGGGCGCCTGACCACCGGCCTCCCCGCCACCTGCCCGGGATTGGGCGCTTTCCTGCGGGGCTTCCTTTTTCTTCAGCTCGTCGCACAAGGTGGGACTCTTTTCCTGGTCATCGGCCATGGTTCAGGTTCCTTGCCTGCCGGTGGAGCTCGCAATGCCGACCGCCCGGGCGAGCAGCAGCTTGGCGAGGTTGAGCTGGTAGTTGCTGGTGACCAGCGCTTCGTGGGCGGCGGCCACCGTCTGCTGGGCCTGGACGACTTCCAGGTTGTCGTTGATGCCGGCCGCGAAACGCTCCTGCGCCTGGGAAAGGGCAAGCTCGGCTAGCTGCACGTTGCTCCTGGCGACCTCCACCTCCCTGACGGCCGCCTGCAGGTCCAGCATGGAGGTGCGGATCTCGTACTCGATCCGTCCGCGCAGGTCCGCCAGCTCGTCCCGGCGCTGCTTGAGCTGCGCGTCGGCCTTCAGCTCGTCGGCGTGCACCTTGCCCCCTTCGAAGATGGGGATCTTGATGCTGCCGACGATGTGGTAGGTGCCGTACAGGCTGGAGAGGGTCAGCCCGGTCTGGCCATAGTCGGCCTCCAGCACCAGCGAGGGGAGACGCTCGGCCAGCGCCGCCTGGTGGGCCGTCTCAGCCGCTTTCAGCAGCTGCTCGGCCGCCCGGTAGTCGTCCCGCTTGCCAAGGGCCTGGGCGAACAGGTCGTCGAGGCTGCCGACCGCCAGCGGCTGGAAGGGGGACTGGTCGGTCAGCACGATCTCCTGGCCGACCGGCAGGCCGATGGCCCGCAGCAGGGTCAGCTTGTCCTTGGCGAGCTCGTTCTGGGCGACGATCAGCTGCTGCGTCCTGGTGAGTGCTTCCACCCGTGCCCGCAACTCGTCGATGCCGGGAGTGACCCCGGCAGCATGCATCTCCACCGCCCGCTGCAGGATGGTGTTGGCGGTGACCAGCTGGGCGGAGACCGTCTCCACCCTGGCGTAGCCCGCCAGGACCCGCAGGTAGGCGGCCGCCACCGCCACTACCACCAGCTCGCGGGCGTCCTTTTCGGAGAACTCCGCCGCCGACAGCTGGTGGCCGGCGGACTGGCTCCGCTTGATGGCTTCCAGGTCGAAGATGCGCTGGCTTAGGTAGATCCTGGCGTCCCAGTAGTTGAAAGGGTCGGTGACCGGAGGGAGGGTCATGAGGGGGATGCCGGTGATGGCGATGCTTTCCTTCTGGTGATGGAAGCTGCCGGAGGTGGTGAGGTGGGGGAGGAGCCTGCTCAGCTCGCTCCAGCGCTCTCCGCGGGCGGAGGTCACTGCCTGGCTGCGCAGCAGGAGGCCGAGGTTGTTGGCGAGGCCGAGATCTATGGCCCTGGCCATGGAGAGCGGCAGCAGCCCTGCGCTTGAAGTGGTGGCGGGGACGCTTCCTTCGAAATCGGGGCCCCCCAGCGAGGTGGCTGTTTGGTAGGGATCCTGCTGCCGGGCGGACGCCGGACCGGCCATCGGCCAGGTGGCGAGTATCAACAGCAGTGAGGAGGTGAGGAAAAGGCGTTTCCGGTGCATGGGTCGGAGTCTCCAGAGGGCTATCTCCAACTGCTATTTCATCACCTTCTTAGACGACTCCCTCTCCGATCAGGCCGTGCCGCGCGATCACTCGGCGCAAGGTCTGCCAGAGGACCGGCTTGACCACGAAACCATCGCAACCTTCCCTTTTCAGCGCCGCCAGCATGTGATCAGGATTGCGGCTGGCGGTCACCATCACGATCAGCGAGCGCTTGGCCTCGTGGCGCCGCTCCGCAGCCCGCATCGTGTGCAGCGCCTCCAACCCGTCCATCTCGGGCATGATGATGTCGAGACAGACCAGATCGAAAGGATCATCACTGGTGAGCGACTCCTCGAAAGCCCAGACCGCCTGAACTCCGTTTTCCGCCATCACCACCTCGCCCATACCCTCCAGCATCGCGTTAAGGACCAGCCGGTTGGTTGCTCCATCGTCCACTATCAGGATTCTCATTCCATCTCTACCCTTTGTCTCCACCTTCGGCCAGCTTCAAAAATTGCTCCTCCAGATCGCAGGCCTTGACCGCAAGTTCGGTCAGCTCCAGGAACCGAAGGCCTCCCTGCACCTTGTTCTCGATCATGGAAAAGGGGCCTGGCCGCTCGTCCCGGAATTCCTCCGCCAGCATCTCCAGGTTCACCGTCACCCCGCCGTAGAGCATCTTGCGCACGTTCAGCTTCGGGTTGGCTTCCGGGTACTTCTGCGCCCGGATCTCCCTTATCAGCGCGGTCACCGCCGCCCGCTCCTGCAGGGTTGCCTGCCGTTCGGCCTTGCTCTCCTCCCCCTGCTTTTGGCGATCGCTGAGCACCTTCAGCCGGTCGAAGCAGCGCGTTATCTCCTCGAGGTCGTGGTAGTTCACCCCCACCACCACCCGGGTATGCAGGGAAGTGACGCTGCCAAGCGATGCCACGTCGACGCCGGCCAGCGCGACGCATTCCCCTCCCACGATACCGCGCCGGTTCACCCGTACCGAGCCCAGCGATCTGATGCCGCAGAGCCGGATCTCCGATTCCACCAGCAGGTCGCCGGCCACCTCCACCCTGGTCTCGTAGATGAAGTTCGCCATCATGGTGCCGCCGCACTGCAGCACGCCGCTCCCTTGCCCGTTCATGCCGCAGAAACTGATGTCGCCGTCGGAGCTGACCGAGCAGGCGCCGATGTTGCCGCGCACCAGCAGCCCCTTGGCGGCCCGGACCTTGAAGCCGTCCAGGACGTCCCCGGAGACCTCCACGAAGCCGTTGAAGTCGATGTTGCCGGTCTTGTAATCGACGTCGCCCCGCACCAGATAGACGTCCTCCACCGAGATGTCACTGCCGTTGCAAAAGACACGGCCGGAGCAGGAAGCGACGATCTTGGCATCGTCCAAGAGGGCCACGTTCTTGCCGAGCTTGACAGCCACCGGCTTGCCGGGTGGAGCTGGAATGGGTGCGCCGAAGACGGTCACGCCGGGCTCCCCTTCCCCCGGCAGCAGGACCGTCGCCACCAGGGTCCCTTGCTCGACGTTGAAAAAATCCTGGACCTGGTGGAAATCCAGCCGGTCCTGCTCCAGCGCCGATCTTTCCGCTGGAGCCGATCCGTCGCGGTTCAAGGAGATCCTGCCGTCTTCACCGGGGACCATCGGCGAGCCCTGGGCCAGCAGGAGCCCGTGCAGAGCCTTCCCTGCTGCCGCCTGGCTGACCACCTCCTGCACGGTCTCCTCCTGCAGGCCGGTGTTGATGCCGCAGTGGGCGATGAACTCCCGCAGGTCCTTCTCGGACAGGACCGGTCCTCCGAAGGGCTCATAGGAGACCACGCAGGTGGAGGCATCCGGGGCAAAATGGATGTCCAGCTTGAAGCCTGAACGCAAAAGCTCAAGGCGCTTGCCCTCTGGCGATGTCGGGGATTGCTGCATCATAAGGATCTCGTGCGGGAAAAGATCGCTCTGCTCAATGGAACGTATCGGCGCAGGTGAGATATCGCTTTAAGGAATTAGCGGGGTGAGCATGGAGGGGAGGTGGAAGGGGGAGGTTACTTGATGACGGTGAAGCCGTTGCGGTCCCAGCGGTAACCTTTGCCGCTCCAGATGTCTTCGATGGTCTTCCAGTCCAGGCCGAGGCCTTTCATCCCTTCGCAGACGTAGTAGGCGGGCATGATCTCATCGTCGTCGATGCGGCCATCTCCGTTGGTGTCGGCCCAGTGGTAGGCGCCGATCCGGATCGGGTCGCCGGCGACTGCTTCCGTGCGGGTCGCCTCCCCTTTGCGGACCACCACCTCGCCGGAAATCTTCACCTCCCTGCCGATGGGCACGCTGGCCGGGACCTTGACGGAATAGGAGATCAGCACCGAGCTGCTGCCGCCGGGAACGAGCCACTTGATGGAGGAGCGGGACGGGTCGGCGGCGGAACTGGCGGGTAGCGAGCTGTACATCTGGAACCCCGCCGGGAGCCGTTCCTTCAGGATGAAGCCGGACATCTCATCCTGCCGGCGGGTGACCTTTATCTGCACGGGGATGATCTGGCCAGGAGCCGCGAAGTGGGGACTCCATCTGACCGCGGTGGAGACCGCTGCCGGCCGCCTTGCCAGGAAGGTCGCCGCGGCCAGCACGAGGATCAGCACCACCACTGCGGTCAGTATCCAGAGGCGGGGTGTTCGACGCGGCGCGGCGGGAGGGGCACTCTCCGGCATCTTGCTGGGCTGGTCGGCGCGCACGATTTCGCCGAGCTCGACCTCCAGGGCCCGGGCCAGCTTTTCAGCATTATCGCGTTTGATGGTGGGGTAGCGGTTGTTCTCCCAGCGGGAGATGGTATCGGTGGTGACGCCGACCACGCTGGCTACGTAGAGCTGGGTGAGCTTCTTCCCTTCCCTGATTGATCGTATCCGTGAGCCGTCGATGGCAAGGCTGGGCGCCGTGTTTTCGACCTTTTCGGGGCCCTGCTCCATGTGTTTGCTCCGTTGCGGATCCGTTCGCAGCTCGGGGTCCATCGAGGTAAGAGGTTGATTTTCCGGTGATGACGACCCGACATCGGGTCGAATTGCTATAGATGTCGATATTCAGAGCGTACACCAGATGATATTTTTTGTCACACTTCCGGTCCGAAAAAACAATGCAGAAAAAAAGGAGACGCATCATGAAAAAATTAGTCGCCGCAGTAGCCCTTGTCGTTTTCAGCGCCGGTGCAGCAATGGCCGCCGACGTGATGACCTTCCCCACCAAGATGGGCACGGTCACCTTCAACCACAAGGAGCACCAGGAGAAACTGAAGGATTGCAAGATCTGCCACGAGAAGGGACCGGGCAAGATCGCCGATTTCAGCAAGGACTGGGCTCACAAGACCTGCAAGGGGTGCCACACCGATAAGGGCGCCGGTCCCACCAAGTGCTCGGAATGCCACAAGAAGTAAGCTAGCCGGTGGGTAATGAAAAGGCGGCCTCGCAGGCCGCCTTTTTTTATGGCCGAGAAGCCCCTGCACCGCAATGCCCTCCTACCCCTTACCCTCCCTGGAGCTGGGCGGCGCTGGAAATGCGGTGATGCGCAGTGAGTTGCCCAACACGGTCAGGCTGGAGCCGACCATGGCCAGCGCCGCCAGCAGCGGATGAAGCAGGCCGGCTGCGGCGGCAGCCAGCGCCACGCCGTTGTAGGCGAAACTCCAGGCGAAATTGGTTCGGATGATCTTGCCCGTCCTCCTGCTGAGGCTGACCAGCCAGGGGATCTGCAGGAGGCTTCCGGAGACGATCACCACGTTGCCCGCCTGCTTGGCAAGTTCCATCCCGGCTCCCAAGGCGATCCCTATAGGCGCTTGCGCCAAGGCGGGGGCATCGTTGATGCCGTCACCCACCATGGCCACCGTGTGCCCGGCAGCTAGCGCGGCGGAGATGACGGCACGCTTTTCGGCAGGGGTGTGCGGGGCATGAACCTCCTCGATCCCGACTTGGCCCGCTACTTCCTGGGCGGCGGCAAAACGGTCGCCAGAGAGGAGCGCGCAGCTGATTCCCAGCTCCGAGAGGGCTGCCACGCAGAGCCCGGCATCCTCCCGTACCGCGTCAGCAAAAAGCAGCCGCCCTTTCGCCGTCCCGTCCCAAGCCACCTCCACGGCCGTGAAGGTCCCGCAGGCGGCGGACAACTCTCCCCCGTTACCCAGGTAGGTCCCGCTCCCGGCCATCACCTCGCTGGAGGTCCCCCGCCAGGTCACCCTTCCTTTCAGACCATGCCCCGGAGAGACCGTCACCTCGGCGGCCGAACCCGGCTCCACCCCATGCTCGGCAGCCGCTGCGACGATGGCTTTGCCGAGGGCGTGCTCGCTGGCCGCTTCCAGCGCCGCCAGCCGGCCCAGCAGCTCGCTTTGATCGAGTTTCGGGTCGAGCAGCACGATCCCCTCCAGTTCCGGCTTCCCCTCCGTGATGGTCCCGGTCTTGTCGAAGAAGCAGCGCTCGGTCGCTGCGATCTGTTCCATGACGCTGCCACCCCGAACCACGATACCTGCCTTGCCGGCCCGCGAGATGGCGAGCGAGGTGGCGAGCGGCGTGGCGATCCCCATGGTACAGGGGCAGGCGACCACCAGCACGGAAAGGGCGCTCAGCAGCGCCTGCCCCGGATGGCCGGCCGCCGCCCACCAGAGCGCCGCTGCCGCGGCCACCGCCAGCACCACAGGTATGAAGAGGGTGGCGGCCCGCTGCGCGATCCGCTCGGCGCGGGAGGGTTTCAGCCAGGCGTCCCGGATCATGTTGACGATGCCGTGCAGGAGGAGTTGGAGGCCGGTCCGTTCCGCCCTTACCAGCAAGGATCCGGTTCCGTTCACGGTGCCGGCGATCACCCGGTCGCCCCGACGGCAGAGCCTGGGCAGGAATTCGCCGGTGAAGGCGGCTTCCTCGATGGAGCTGACCCCTTCCACGATTCTGCCGTCCACCGGCACCCGCTCGCCCGGCCGGATGCGGACCAGGTCTCCCGGTGCGATGGCCTCCAGGGGGACCTCCTCGACGCCGGTGGCGGTGGCCCGCAGCGCGCGGCTGGGCAGGAGCGACTGCAGGCTGCACAAAAGGTCGGCGGCTCGGCTCTTGGCCGAGGCCTCGATCAGCTTCCCGAAGGTCACCAGGACGGGAAGCATGGTCGCGGTGTCGAAGTAGATATCCCCGCTACCCCTGATCACGCTGACCGAGCTGAAGGCGAAGGCGGAGAGCGAGCCACAGGCGATGAGGGTGTCGAGGCTGGCTTTGCCCCCCTTGATTTCCTTCATTGCTTCGGAAAGGAAGGGAGGGATGAGGATGGCGAGGGCGGGGGTGGAGAGGGCCAGGAGGAGCAGGCGGAAGGTCGGGACCAGCCTGCTCTCCACGCCGTCGGTGTAGAGAAGCAGGGAGATCATCATCACGTTCATGGCGAGGAGTGCGCCGAAGGCAAGTCGGAGCAGAGAAGCGGTGTGCTTGCCGGGCTGGCCTTTGCCGATGATGAGGGAGGCGAGGCGGCACGCGTGGCAGCAGAAGATAGGTTCAGAATCGTTTTGGGAGAGCGGAGCGGCGGTAATGAACAGCCCGCAATGCGCGCAGACGCGTGGGGAACAGCTATTGGCTGTTGACGTCGCCATGCGGCTTCCCGATGCAGCACGGTTTAGGGGGTTCCGAAGAGGCGGCTTGCTGGATGACGGGTTTTGGAGGACAGCCGATCAGGTGATGGAGGAATTCGGTCCCCCTGAGGGAGGTGGAGATGCCTAGCAGGATGAGGATGATGCCACCCGCTTTCGGTGCCCAGCTCTGCAGGTGCAGCCTGCTCAGCCGGGTGATGCCGCCCAGCGTGAGCAGCGGCACCATGGTGCCGACACCGAGTGCCGCCATGGTTGCCATGCCGGTGGCCACCGAGCCGGACTGCAGGGCGTAGGCCAGGAAGGCGAGGATGATCGGGCAGGGGAGGAACCCGGTGGCGATCCCCATGGAGAGCACGACGCCGGCTGACGAGCCGCTGAAAAGCCGCCCGCACACCAGGGCGAGGGAGGAGGCACCGGCGCCCAGCGCCCCTTTACCCCGCACGGGAAGCAGGCCGAGCAGGCTCAACCCCATCACTACGATGATGCCCCCCGCGAGATAGGTGAGCAGGTTACGGAACAGGGGGTGATCGAGGAAGGTCGCTTCCAGGAAGCCCCCTGCGAAGCCGGCCAAGGCGCCCAAAAGCGTGTAGGTGAGGATCCTGCCGAACTGCCAGAGGGACTGGGTGGCCAGCATCCTGTTGCGGTCCTTGGCTTGGGAAAGGTGGACGACGAAACCGCCGCACATGCCGAGACAATGAGCAAAGGCCAGCAGGCCGCCGGCGAAACCGATCCAGAGGTGGTGTGTTAAGGTTTGCATCGCGTTCCTTTCAGGATTTCATGGGTGAAGAGATCTGCTTTTCTGCAGGGTGCGAAGGTAGGCAACCAGATACCAGCGATGCTCCGGCGGCACCACTTTTCCCAGCACCGGCTCGTGTCCTACCCCACTCAGCATGCCGCGCAGCAGGTCGCCGTCGCGGTAGCCCGCCAGCCGCGGCGCCCTCAGGTCGGACGGCGTCGGGACATAGCTTTGGCCGACCGGGCCGTCGCCGGCTCCGGCCTCGCCATGGCAGAAAACGCAATAATAGGTGTAGTATACCCGACCGGCGGCCAAAGTCTGCGAATTTACTTGCAGTGGGTTCTTAAGGCCCGACGATTCCCCGGGCGACGGGATGCGAACCGGAGGAGTAACGGTCGCCGTCCCGGCAGGGAGCGCGGGCATCGTCATCTGGAAGGCGCGGATGTGGTGCTGCACCGTCATGCGCGGTCCCTCGTAGAGCACGAACAGGAACACGGCGCCGAAGATGAGCGGCGGGGCCAGGATCAGGGCTATGAGCAGCTTCTTTTTCACCGTTCAATCCCCCCGCACTTTCCGTTCGGCCGGCACCGGCTTCAGAGGATGGGCCTCGGGCAGCATCGGAACCTGCCGCGGCAGCTTGCCGGCGGCTCGCGGCTGCTCGGTGGAGAAAATGGTGGCGGCTGGCGTGTCACCGAGTTGGCCGAAATTCCAGAACCTCGGTCCGTCCGGAACCACCAGGTAAACGATCCAGCCGAACGCCATGATTGATGCGCTGAAGAGGATGATGATCACCCAGCTGGCGAAGGCCGAGATTTCCTGGTCCTCATCGTATAGTTTCTTCTCTTCCATAACTCCCTCACCAGTTCGGGGGGGTGCAGGACTTGGCCACCACGGTGGCGATGGTGAACAGCACGCTGCCGACCACCACCAGGATGATGACCCAGGGCATGAAGCTGATCAGCCAGGCCAAAAAGCTCCTCAAATCGTGCACCTCGATCTTCTCGGTCTTCTCCTCGGTGCCGCGCGGATGCCACATGGCCTGGTAGGTGAGGGAGAAGATCAGCACCAGCGCCACCGCCGACAGAAGGGTGATCACGATCCACTGGTTCTGCAAGACGTACAGGTAGAAGGTCATGGCTGGCCCCCCCCCGCATCGGATCCCCCGCCACTTGCCGGCCGCCGGCCTGGGGCTTGCGGTACTTCCTGGTCCGCTTCGGCCGGCGGGATGCCGCTCATGAGCGCGAGGTGGCGGGCCCGCTGCTGGTCACAGAACTGCCCGGCGCGCACCGCCCAGAGGATGAAGATCACGATGCCGCTGCTCATGATCACCAGGAATCCTATCCAGATGAGGACGAAAGCGGTTCCATCGAATGGGCTGGTCATGGTTGCCTCCACTACCGGCATCTTCTGCCTCTGCCAAATACTCCACTTTTCCTGCTCGCGCCAACTCTCCCTCTCCCCACGGGAGAGGGCAGGGGTGAGGGAAGCTTCCTAAAGGAGGGGCAGTCCCAATCGTCGGGGCTTCCCTCACCCGGCCTCCGGCCACCCTCTCCCCTAAAGGGTCGAGGGGGTAAACGGCTTCCGCTGGACTGCTACTTCTCGTTGACCGCCGGAGGCGGGTAGGGGTTTCGCCACTCGGGCTCGAAAGAGGCGTCTATCCCCTTGGGGTCGAGATTGGCATCGGTATAGCCGACAAAGAAGACACCGAGGTAGTTGGCCAGGTCCCAGATCTTCTCCGATTCCAGGTGCTTCTTGAAATAGGGCATCCCGGTGCCGGTGATCCCGTTCATGATCTGGTAGTAGAAGATGCCGCCGATGTACTTGTTGTCCACCAGGTGCCGCCTGAGGGTGGTGAAGTTCAACGGGGGCGGGAACACGTTCTTGGCCGCCGGCCCCCTGCCGTCGCCGATCGGTCCGTGGCAGTTGATGCAGAAGTCCTGGTAGATCCGCTTTCCCCGCTGCAGCGCTGCCTCGCTGGCCGGATAGGGGTTAGGCATGTGCCTCCAGACCTCGGGAACCTGGCTGTGGATCCACTCCACGTTCTGGTCCGGGCCGGCGTTGTAGGCGGCCACCGCCAGCGCCTTCCATTTCCTCTGGCGCGCTACCCGCTGATCTGCCCCCTTGCCACCCAGCGCCTGCACGTAGGCGGTCAGCTGCTCGATCTCCCGCTTGCCGAGGAACTCCCAGGAGGGCATGAGCGAGATCGGGCTGGTGTAGCGCGGATTCATGAAGTGCGCCATGTGCCAGTCGTCCGGATGCTCGCCGCCATCTTCCGAGAGGTCCGGTCCGGTCCGCTCGCTCCCCAGGATGGCCGGCTCCACACCCACGTAATCGCCCGCCTGCGCGATCCTCTCGGCACCGATATCCCAGTCGTTGATCCTGATGAACAGGGAGTGGCAGTAGCTGCAGCCGTTTTTCACGTAGAGCTTGTGGCCCGCCTCCTCCTCCGCGCTGAGCGGCCGCCAGATCTCCGAGGGGGTCTCCTTCATGGTGAGGGAGGGGATCCCCACGATGATGAAGGAGGAGGCCCAGAAGACCATCAGCGCGCCGATTATGAGCAGGGCAGGGGTCATCTTCATGCCGCCTCCTCCGCGCGTTGCAGCTGCTCAACTGCGAGCTCTTCTCCCCGTCGAAGGGTCATCATCACGTTGTAAAGACCGACCAAGGAGCCGGTGAGGATGAAGACGCCCAGGGCGGCGCGGGCGATGTAGAAGGGGGCGAGTTCCGGGAGCACGCGGTACACGGTCTCGCCGTTATGCCAGGCGCTTCCCTGGACGAGCCCCACCGCGGTGAGCACCAGGAAGAAGCCGGTCAGGCCGAAGGTGATCAGGCCGAACTGCAGGCTGACCAGCTTCTCGGAGTAGAGGCGCCGCCCGGTGATGAGCGGGATCACGTGCCACATGGTACCGAGGGCGATGTAGCCGCCGAAGCCGAGCATGGCGATGTGCGCGTGGCCGACCGTCCAGTTGTTGAAATGGGTGACCGGCTGCAGGTAGGGAAGCGACTGCAGCGGCCCCTGGATGCAGGTGACGATGTACCAGACCACACCGCCCATCACCAGCCTGGCCGCCGGGTCCTTCCAGACCCGTCCGCCGTAGCCGCGCGCCGTCATCCAGAGGTTCAGCACCACGATGGAGACCGGTATGATCATGGCGAGGGAGTCGGTGACCGAGACCACCTTGAGCCAGTTGGGGATCGGCGATTGCAGGACGTGGTGGCCGCCGATGTGCGTGTAGAGCGCCACCAGCGTCCAGAAGCCGACCAGCGACAGGGTGTGCGAGTTGAGCGGCGTCCTGGTGGTGCGCGGGATGACGTAGTAGGCGGCGCCGGTGGCGAGCGGCGTTATCAGCAGACCTGGGAGGTTGTGGCCCCAGAACCAGAGAAAGATGGAGTCGATCAGCCCCGGCATGGCGCCGGTGGCCGGGTGCCACATGACGTTCCCCAGGGGGTAGTTGCCGGCGGTCCAGAGGAAGGTGGCCGTGAAATACCAGACCGAGACGTAGAGGTGGTTCTCGGCACGGTTGGCGATGGTCATCACCACGTTGACGATCAGGCAGGTCACCGCGATCATCAGCGAGACATCGGCGAGCCAGACGTACTCGCTGTACTCGCGCCCCTGGGTGTAGCCGAAGGAGAAGCAGAGCGGTCCGCTCAGGATGGTGGCGTTCCAGAAGAGGAAGGAAACCCAGGCCAGCGGCTCCGACCAGAGCCGCGTCCTCAGCAGAGCCGGCACGTAGTAGAGGCCGCTGCCGATCAGCATGGTGCCCACGAAACCGTAGAGCATGGTGTTGACGTGGATGGGGCGCTCCCGGCCGAACACCAGCCAGGGGATGTTGCTGAAGAACTCCGGGGCCACCAGATGGATGGCGGAGACCATGCCGTAGAGGGCACCGACGACGAACCAGACGGCCCCGGCGACCATGAAGGCGATTGACGCTCCCTGCGGTTTGTGGATGAACTTCGCCATTGTTTAACCCCATCCTCACCCTGTCCCTCCCCTTGAAGGGGAGGGGACGCGATGCCAGCGGCTGCAGTTTAAGTCCCCTCTCCCGAAGGGGGAGGAACAGGGAGGGGGAGCTGAGCCTCGAATTGCGCATGTCCCGCAGGAATTGCCGGCAGTGTCCCCCCTTCCCAACCTCCCCCCTTCGGGAGGAGGGGCGTCAGACGATACATCAAAGATCACCTATGACAGGTGAAGCAGTCGTGGGTCGCGCCGTGCTGGCGGTGGCAGCCGATGCAGAAGCCCATCTCGAACTTGCGCGCCTTCACCACCCGGTCCATCAGGGCGACCTCGCCATGGCACCAGCTGCAGTCGAAGCCTCTCTGGATGTGCATCGAGTGGTTGAAATAGACGAACTCGGGGAGCCAGTTGACCCGCTCCCAGACCACCGGGATGTTCTTTTCGTAGTGCTCCCGCAGTTTCACGATGTACGGGTAGGTCCTGATCAGCCGCGAGTGGCAGAGCATGCAGGTCTCCAGCGGCGGGATGCCGGCCCGCGGCGACTTGGCCACTCCGGTGTGGCACATGAAGCAGCTGAGATGCTTGTAGGTCACGTGCACGCGGTGGCTGAAAGGGATCGGCTGGCGCGGCCCGAGTCCCACCGGGTAGAGGACGTCGTAGTAGATCAGCGCCGCCACCAGCACGACCACGCCGGCCACCACGGCGGCGACATCAGCCCAGGCCGGTCGTCCCCTTCTTTTCGCCTGCTTGTCCTCTTGCACGTCTCGTTTCATGCTTTCGTCTCGTGCCGCAGGTACCCTTCCGGCAGATAGCGGTGGAACAGCTCCATCCCCAGACCGAGCAGGCCGGTGCAGGCCGCGGCCATGGATAGCTCACTCAAGCCAAGGCGCACGGTGATCTCGAAGGTCGGCGCCACCAGCCACCAGCGTTCCACCCACATGCCGACCAAAAGCAGCAGGGAGATGATGCCCAGCGACCAGCGGTCACGCTTGGCCTTGATGGTGAGCAGCAGCACCAGCGGACCGAAGTAGGGGAGCCCCACCAGGAAGTAGCTCACCGCCATCCACGACTCGTTGTGCATACGCGGGATCAGGAAGCGTATCTCGTGCGGCAGGTTCTCGTACCAGATCAGGTTCAGGTGCGCGAACATCAGGTAGATGGTCATCATGCTGAAGGCGACCGTCAGCTTGCCGATGTCCTGGCGCACGTCGGCGGGAGAATCGGGATGCCAGGCCGCCAGCAGTCCCCAGCAGGCCATGGCGATGTAGAGCCCCGAGATGAAGAAATAGCCGCCGGCAAGGTTGCTGTACCAGTGGGGATCGAGGGCCATCACCAGGTCGAAGCCGAGCAGGGAGAAGGCCAGCGTGTAGATCAGCACTAGGATCGGCCCCAGGTAGCGCGCCTCACCCTTGCGCCGCTCCAAGAGATACCAGAGGGCGGTGAGCCAGAAGATCACCAGGGCGGCCAGATCACGCCCGAGCACGAAGTTGTTGTTGAGCCACAACCCTTGGTGGAAGGTTCGCTGGTACCAGGGGGACCAGGCCGGGGTGCCGGTCCACAGGAGAACCAGGGCGGCGATGGACGGGATGGCGAAGACGATGCCGGAAGCGGCCAGCCTTTCGACCGGCTCGTGCCAGCGGCCGTTGCAGGACCGCACCACGGCGGGCCACACGACGAGGCCGCCGGCCAGCGAACTGAAGAAGAGAAAGTTGGAAAGAAGCGCCCGCCAGGCCTTGGGCTGCTCCGGACCCTGCACGGAGAAGATCCAGAGGGCGATCCCCACCAGGAAGAGGAACCCCCAGAGGATGATCCGCAGCCCCGCTGCTCCACGTTGGCGGCTAATGGTGGACATGGATTTCCTCCGGGTCCGCCGGGTCGAGTAGCTCCTTCAGCCGGTCGAAGTCGTTTGCCTCGCAGGTGACCACCAGGGCGAACTTGTCCCGGCTGAAGCGGGAGTCGTAATAGGGGGCGGTGGAAAGCCGGGTCAACCGGGAGTAGAAGATGAGGGCGCCCAGGTTGGCGAGGCTGCCGAGCAGGATGGTCCCCTCGAAGCCGACCACGCAGAACGGGATGTAGGCCAGCGGCGGCTTGCCACCGACGATCAGGCTCTGGACCAGGGCGGTGCCGCCGGCCAGCCAGAAGCCCCCAGCCAGACCGGCCAGCGCACCCATCAAGGTGATGATCCGCACCGGGCTTTTCGGCTGGGCCAGCACCTCGTTGAGCTTCTCGATCTTCACCGGCGAATAGGTTTCGATCACCTGGAAGCCGGCGTCGCACGCCCTCTTTGCCCCTTCCAGCAGCCGCGCAGGACTGGCGAAAACCGCCAGCACGTTGGGGCGCCCGGAGCCGCTCCCCATATGGACGGAGGTCCGGCAGCTCTGCACCGGCTCCAGCTCCTCCTCGGCGATCTTCTCCTTGAGCTCGGTGAGCGGCACGGTGGGGAGCAGCTTGGTGAAACCGAAGAACCAGAAGAAAAAGAAGCCGAAGGAGCCTACGGTTATGCTGATCTCAACCCAGGTCGGGTGGTAGGGTTCCCAGTTGTGGGGGAGAAAGTCGTGGGCGAGCGAGCTGTAGATGATGAAAAGCCTCTCGAACCACATGCCGAGGTTGATGAAAAGGGAGATCACGAAGAGCGTGGCCAGGTTGGTGCGCATCTTCTTGAAGCAGAAGAGCAGCGGGATCAGCACGTTGCAGACGATGCACAGCCAGTACATCCAGGCCGGCGTGCCGAAGGTCCGCCACAGGAAGAGCTGCCAGTCGAATTTGTCCCCCGAGTACCAGTCGATGAAGGCCTCCATGACATAGGCGTAGCCGACGATGCTGGCGGTCAGGATGGTGGTCTTGGCGAGCGCCTCGAAGTGCTTCATCTGGATGAGCCGCTCCAGGTGCAGGAGCTTCCGCATCGGGATCAGCAGGGTGAGCACCATGGCGAGCCCGGAGTGGATGGCGCCGGCGACGAAGTAGGGGGGGAAGATGGCGCTGTGCCAGCCGGGGAGAAGGCTCATGGCGAAGTCCCAGGAGACCACGCTATGGACCGAGACCACCAGTGGCGTGGCCAAGGCGGCGAAGAAGAGGTAGGAGCGGCCGTAGTGGTGCCACTGGCTGCCGGCCCCCGACCAGCCGACCGACATGACGCGGTAGAGCTTGTAGCGGAAGCTCTCCGGACCGTACTTCTCCAGGTAGAGGTCCCGGGCTGCCGCCAGATCGGGGATCAGCCCCACCAGCCAAAAGATGAGGCTCACCGTGAAGTAGGTGCCGACCGCGCAGACGTCCCAGACCAGGGGGCTCACGAAGTTGGGCCAGATGGTGCGCTGGGAGGGATAGGGGATGATGTAGTAGAAGGCCCACAGCCGCCCCAGGTGGATGAGCGGGAAAAGGCCGGCGGTCATGATGGCGAAGATCGTCATCGCCTCCGAGGAGCGGGAGACGGCGTTGCGCCAGTCGGCCCGCAAGAGGTAGAGGATTGCGGAGATGAGGGTGCCAGAGTGGGCGATCCCCACCCAGAAGACGAAGTTGGTGATGTAGACCGCCCAGCCGACCGGGCGGTTGAGGCCGGTGACTCCCATGCCGTATTGGGTTTGGTAGAGCCAGCAGAGCGCACCCCAACCGAGCGTGACGGCCAGGAAGGCCAGGGCGAAGAAATACGGGATCCCCGGCTTCTGCATGGCGCTCAGTACGTCGTCGTTTATCTCACCGTATTTCAGCTCTGCCACCGGGACCCCCGATATGCGCTGCTGATGTTTCGTCCGATGAATCCCATCCTCACCCTGGCCCTCCCCCTTCGGGAGAGGGGATTTAGGGAAGAGTGTTAGGCGTCGATGTCCACCCTTCGCAGGAAAGTCACCGCCGGCTTGGTGTTCAGATCCTCCAGCAGGTGGTAGCGGCGCGGATCGCTCAGCATC
>NZ_DATFBA010000073.1:0-2687 GCF_035254065.1 Geomonas sp. | reverse complement strand
TGCCGTCGGTGGAGAAATCGTCGACCAGGATGATCTCCTTGTCGAGGTCGACTGCCTTAACGCAGCGATAGAGCTCTTCGATGGTTTCCTTCTCGTTGTAGACAGGTATCACTACAGATAGTTTCAAGATTTGGCACTCCTCACAGGAAAGCTAATTAAAACGCCGGCCGAAACCGGTTCATTATAGGGAGTCGCACCGCCATTATCAACACAAAACCGCCGCCTGCTCCAGACCTTGGGGGTCTGCACATTCCGCTTTTCGGACATCCCGAGCGCTCCCTCCCCCCACGGGGGAGGGCCGGGGTGAGGGAAGCTTCCACTAGAGATTCAGCCGGCATTGTTCAAGATGCGTGACCACCCTCACCCCTGCCCCTCTCCCGGAGGGCGAGGGGAGTTGGCAGAGACGGGGAAAAGGGGAAGCTAGCGGGGCGGTCGGGAGTGGCGGCGCCCGGCGACCCCGCGATGGCAGGCCTCGATCCGCTCCACCACCGACTCCAGGCCGTACTGCTCGCGCACGAAGCGGCGGCCGTTGTCGGCCAGGGTGCGGGCGAAGGAGGGATCGGTCAACAGCCGCAGCACCGCCTCGGCGAAGGCCTGCGGGTCGTCCGCCACCAAAAGGTCCCTCCCCGGCTGGGCGTTGATCCCCTCGTTGCCGTAGGAGGTGGTGACCACCGGGGTGCCGGCCGCCAGGGCGTCCAGGATCTTGACGATGATGCCGCCGCCGGTCAGGATGGGGGCGACGAAGACCGCGGCCTCCTTGCAGCAGCGGTCCAGATCGTCCACGAAGCCCGGCACCTCCACCGCGTGGTCGCGCTCGGCCAGCGAGGTCAGTTCCTCGGGCGGCCCGTAGCCCGCTGCGATGAAGCGGGCCTGCGGCAGCGCGGCACGCACCCGGGGGAAGACCTCGTGGTAGAAATAGAGCGCAGCGTCCACGTTGACGCGCCGGTACTTGTAGGAGGCCAGAAAGAGCAGGGTGTTGGGCCTGGCCGGGTACTGCCGCTCGGTGATGTCGAGACCTGCCGGGATCGGCACGGTGCTGACCGGCAGGCCCGGTTCCATGTTAAGGAGGAAGTCGCGATCGAAATCGGAAAGGGTGAGGACTGCGTCGAAGCGGCGCACGATGCTGCGCTCCATGGCCCGGACCAGCAGATACTTGAGCCAGGCGAGGAGCCGCCCCGGCCCGCTGCTTTGCCGGACCGCGCGCGCCGCCGGCTTGCTGATGACGTCGTGGGCATCGAGCACCAGCGGGGTCTTCCCCCTCCTGATGAAGAGCGCGGTCTCCACCCATTCCACCTGGGCCAGGTCGTAATCCCCCTCCCGTATCAGCCGGTCGGCGAAGCGGCTGAAGGCGAGGTAGTTGCCGATCAGGCGCAGCTTGTCCAGTACGCCCCTTTTGGCGACGGTCCGATAGGTGAAGGGGTGGATCTTGGCGCAGATAGGGCGCAAGGACTCCAGCTGCGGGAGCTCCTCTTCCTCCAGACGCGTCGCCAGGTGCACCTCGTGCCGCTGCGCGAGCTGGCTCAAGAGCTCGAAGACGTAGCGCCCGCCCGCATGGGTGGAGAGTTTCTGCGGGAGGAAGAGGGAAACGAAGAGTATCTTCATGCAGTAGCCTTTTGCCCGGCCATCATCGTTCCCCCGGTCCGGAGCCGTGGCGTTCCTTGGCGATGAAGAGCTTCAGGTACCAGAGCCTCAGCCGGTCGAGCAGCTTCTCTCCCAGCAGCGCCTTGATCGCCTTTTGCAGCCAGAACAGGGTCAGCGTCTTGTAGTAGCCGGCCAGATATTTGGCGTGGGGAAGGCTGAGCGTCCCGAAGTGGTCGCCGTTTATCCTCTTGGCCTCCCGAAGCGAGGCGGCGTAATTGGTGCTGGTCAGGCCGGTGTTGCGGTAGTTGACCAGAAAGGCGTCCACCGGCAGGTAGGGGACCTGACGTCGCATGCTGCGCAAAAGGAAGTCGTAATCGGCGGCGAAGCGGTAGCCCAGGCTGTAGCCACCCACCTCTTGATAGACCTGCCGGTGTACGAACATGGCCTGGTGACAGACCGGCATCCCCAGCCAACAGCGCGCAAGCGAGGGATAGAAGCTGTACTTGAGCTCCAGGTCCTCCTGCAGCACGTAGTTGTTGCCGTAGTAGACCCCCTGGCAGGGCGACTCCAGGTAGGCTTCCGCCACCTGCTCGATGGCGTCCGGTTCGTAGTAATCGTCGGCGTTCAAAAGGGCGATCAGCTCGCCGTGCGCCAGCGCGATCCCCTTGTTCATGGCGTCGTAGATGCCGTCATCCCGCTCGCTGACCAGACAGTCGATCCTCTCGGCGTATCTCTCCAGGATGGCGGGGGTGCCGTCGGTGGAACCGCCGTCGATCACCACGTATTCGACGTTGGGGTAGCTCTGGTTCAGCACGCTCAGGATGGTCTGTTCGAGGTGCCGCTCGCCGTTGAAGACCACGGTGACCACGCTGACCAGCGGCAGTCCCGGCCTTGAGCGCTTCTGGCTGTCGGTCATTGGGCCCCTCCCCTCCCCCGCGCCAGCAGCTCCCGGTACAGATCGGCATAGTGCCGGGCGACCTTCTCCAGCGAAAAGCGCTCTTCCGCCTCGCGCCTGCCACGCGCCGCCAGCTGGGCGCGCTGACCGTCGTCCGCCAGGAGGGTGATGATGCCGCCGGCCAAGTCGTCGGGATCATAGGCGCGGGCGA
>NZ_DATFBA010000072.1:0-6248 GCF_035254065.1 Geomonas sp. | reverse complement strand
CCTGGGCTACCTGCCGGGAGGCTTGTCGGCCGGAGCCTTGGCGAAGGCTGGCGAGCACCCGCTGATCACCTCTCCGGACACCACGGTCTCGGCGCTGGAGCAGGCCGCCTCGCTGCTTGTTCCCGGAGGCATCATGGTGATCTCCCTGTACACCGGCCATGAAGGTGGCCCGGAAGAGGCGCAGGCCGTGGAGAGTTGGGGGTCGGCACTTTCGCCCAAGCACTACAACGTCTGGTGCAGCCGCCAGTTGAACCGGCCGCCGGTGGCACCGTACCTTGTGTTGGTGGAAAAGATTTAAGCCCCCTTGCCCCCTTGGGGGAGAGGGCAGGGGTGAGGGCGGGACTTTTCGCCGCGTTGAGGCACCCTCACCCGGCCTTCGGCCACCCTCTCCCCTAAAGGGGCGAGGGGATGACAGCAGTGTTTATGCTTTTTATCCCTTTCATCCTGTTCATCCCTGTTAAATTAGCCTTTGATTTGTTTTGAAAGGACGCGATGTTTCGTCAGTTACTCCCATTTCTGATCACCGCCCCGGCGCTTGCCTATGCCGGCATCACCCTGCAGTGCGGTCGCAGCTTCTTCGGCAAAAAAGAGAAGCTCCCGGACTTCGCCCCCCCGGTCTCCATCCTGAAACCGGTCAAGGGGATGGACGGCGAGAGCTTTGAGAATTTCGCCTCCTTCTGCCGCCAGGATTACCCCGCCTACCAGATCGTCTTCGCAGTCGCTGCCCCGACCGATCCCGTCATCCCGGTGATCGAGCGGGTGATGGAGGCCTTCCCGCAAGTCGACATCTCGCTGGTAGTGGACGGCGCCATCCACGGGGCGAACTACAAGGTCTGCAACCTCATGCATGCCTACGCCAAGGCAAAACATCCCTTCCTGATCGTCTGCGACAGCGACATCCGGGTGCGCCCGACCTACCTGCGCGAGGTCTGCGCACCGTTCGCCGACGCCGAGGTGGGGCTTGTCACCTCGCTCTACCGCACCTCCGGCGTAAAAGGGGTGGGGTGCGCCATCGAGGCGCTCGGTTTTTCCTGCGAGATGGTCCCCAACGTGATGGCGGCCCTGAAGCTGGAGGGTCTGAGTTTCGCGCTGGGAGCGTCCATGGCGGTCAGGCGAAGCGCCCTGGAGCGGATCGGCGGCTTCGAGGCGCTGGTCGATTACCTGGCCGACGACTACCAGCTCGGCAACATGATCCACCGGGCCGGTTTCCGGCTGGAGCTCTCCCCCTATTTCGTGGAGAGCATCATGAGGGGGAGCGAGTCGGTATCGGAGGTGCTGGTGCGCCAGCTTCGCTGGGGTCGCACCATGCGGGTATCAAGGCCCGGCGGCTACTGCGCCTCGGGGATCACGCTCCCCTTTCCGGGAGCCCTGCTTGCCCTGCTGGTTTCTGGTTTTTCGCTGGAGGGTTTTGCCGCGGCGGGGCTTTTGTACCTGGTGCGAAGTGCGGTTTCCCTGAACTACAGCCGCGCCTTCGTGAAGGACCGGCTGCTGCCGCGCTGGCTTTGGCTGCTGCCAATCAGGGACGCCTTCTCCTTCGGGGTGTGGGCGCTCTCGCTGGTGGGTAACCGAGTGCTGTGGCGGGGGCACCTGTTCAGGCTGAACAGGGGGGGGAAGATCGTCGAGATCGCGTGAGGTAACGTCCGATCAACGTGTTCGGTCCCTTAGGCCGTTCGCCCTGAACCTGTGGAAGGGCTGCTTGTGGTAGTCGGCCAAGGGGTGCTTCGACAAGCTCAGCATGAACGGCAGCCGACCTGCTTCTTCCAGGCTCCTAGAATTCCTACTTTCTGAGCAGCCACAGGATGAGGGAGAGCACGACGGAGATGATGATGCTGGTAGCGAGGGGGAAATAGAAGGAGAAGTTCTCCCGCTTTATGTAGATGTCGCCCGGCAGCCGCCCAAGCCACGGGATGCGCCCGGCGAGGGTTAAAAGCACCCCGACGGCGGCGATGATCAGGCCGAGGACAATCAGTGATTTTCCAAGCGAGGGCATAACAACCTCAATCGAAGGGCAAATAGTAAGGGCTGAAGGGGAAGGGAATGAGCACGCGTGCTTTTCCTTATCACCTTCAGCCCTTAGCTTATTTTACCCTATTTCTTTACGTACCTGTCTTTTTCGCTGTAGATGCAGCCGCAGTACTTCTGGCGGTAGAGTCCCATCTCCTTGGAGAGATTGATCCCCTCCTGCCAGCCCCGCCGGAAGTCGTCGTAGTGGAACTTCACCCCGTAGCGCTCCCCGAGACTTTGGCCGTATTCCCGGATCAGCTCCTGGTTCTGATACCTGCTGTACAGAAGGGTCGAGGAGAAGGCCTTGAAACCCAATTCCGCAGCCGCTTTGGCTGCCTCCTCCATCCTGGAGCGGTAGCAGTAGCCGCAGCGCTGCTGGGGCTCCGCCGCCACGTTGGTGAGGAACTCCTCCAGCAGGTACTCCTCCCGGTAGATCACCTCGAGATCCACCAGCTTGGCGTACTGGCGGAGCGCCTCCAGCCGCAGCTTGTACTCGGTGTACGGGTGGATGTTGTGGTTGTAGAAGAAGCCGGTCACCTCCACCCCGCCGGACCTCAGTTCCTTGACGGGGTAGATGGCGCACGGGGCGCAACAGATGTGCAGCAGAACTTTCATATTCCTGTCACCAATGCCGTGGGGGCGCCGGAAAGCGCCCCCACGGTAAGGACTGTTCAGACAACCGTTCTCTGCCGGCTACTTGCGCTCCGGCTGGGTCAGGTTGCACAGATAGTTGAATGCGCGGCTGGAGGTGGCCGTCGTGGTTCCCTTGACGTAGGTTACCGGGTCGGTTGCCACCGCCGTAACGCCGACGCTCATGTTGACGGTCCGGTCGTCGAGGTAGTCGATGGTGTCGTAGATCAGCCTGCGGGCGTAGGTCCTTGCGTGAGCGAAGGCGGCAGGCTCCCTGGTAAGCAGGTTGATGTTGAAGCAAGCCCCCATGATCCTGCGGCCGAAGTCCTGGTCCTTGGTCCCGCGCGTCCAGTCTTTCACGGCGGTCTTGCCGGTGGGGTCGACGGTCAGGTCGTAGAAGTAGGGATGTGCCGCAGGGTTGTAACTGATGTTGTATTTCGCCAGCAGGACCTTCTCCGCAAGGGTCAGCGCGTTTTCAAAGTCCTCCGCGTTCTCGTCGATGAAGGTTCGCACCGCGGTCGGCGTGATGCCGTTGACCGGGACTTCCGAATAGTGGCAGTTGACGCAGACCTGGCTGAAGGTGTTGGTGTTGATGGCCAGGGTGTGGCTGGTGGTCCGGTGATTGGTGGAGAGCGCACCGTTGCTGTCGGCAGCGTTGAGGTGGCAGGTCACGCAGGGACCGTCGGTGTCCATGGTGCCGGGGAGCCAGGCGGCGAGGAGCCCTCGGCTGGGCGCGACGTGGTTGTCGCCGTTGATGAGCGGAGTGCCGAACCTGCGGTGCGCACTGTTGACCTGCCCCGGAGGAGCGGCAGGAGTCGCGGGGCCGACGTACATGGTGTAGGAATCGCCGTAGGTGAACTTGGCGGTGCTGGCCGAGGCGGCGGCGTTGGCCGGTGCGGTCATGGTGGTGAAGTTCTTGAAGCCGATCTTCATGTACATGAGCCCGGCGACGGCCAGGTAGTGGGAGTTGACGAAGGATGCTTTGGTGAAGTCGGTGATCTTCGCGATATCGTCCCCGCTGGCCCGGCCGGCGTGGCAGGGGATGCACAGGTTGGAGGCACCGTTGTCGGGGAAGGTAGCGGCCTTGCCGTCTGCCGTGTAGGGGGCGGTGAAGGCAGGGATCTGGCGGACGCTGTTCTTGAAGTCGTAACTCGAGTGGCAGCCGTCGCAGGCCAGCACCTCGCGGGTTGCATCGCCGGCCCCAAACCCCTGGGTAGGAGTGGTGAAGCCGCTGGCCACGAATGCCTTGAAGCCGGTGGTGGTGTGGCAGCGGATGCAGGCCGCATTGGCCTTGAAGTCGCGGTTGGACCAGGCGACTCCGGTGGGGGAGCCGTGTTGGGACTTGGCGTAGTCGTGGTGGTTTTGAAGCAGCGTGTTGTTGTGCGGGTTATGGCAGGCGCGGCAGCGTCCCACGTATTGGCCGCTCACGTACTGTGCGCGCTGAGTTGCCGGCAGCAGGCGGGCCGACGAGTAGCCGTAGTGCTGCGGGGCGAGGGTCATCATGGCGTCGTCGGGGTGGGTCGGGCCGTGGCACTTGGCGCACTTGCCGGCCTGGTCGGGGTTGACGGTGACGCCGAAGCCCCCTCCGCCGTGGCACTTGTTACAGGTGTTGGGGTGTCCGTTGTCGGGCTCGTGGCAGTCAGCGCACCCCGCCCCGTTTTTGGACTTGTGCACGGAAGCGAGCCACTCGGTCGCGATCAGGGTGCCGGTCACCGGCGAGGCGGTGGCGCCGTGGCAGGTTTCATTCATGCAGCTCTGGGATGCGGCCAGCTTGGAAGCGCCGGCCACAGACGAACTCGAGCCGCCGCCGCAGCCCGCCTGAACGAGGATCAGAACAATAAAAGACAATAGAAACAGGCATTTTAGACGCATAACATCCCTCGTGATGGTTTTGAGGGACACTTATAGCATTTCCGCCGCTAAAAATGTAGATAAAAATGAGCCTCGCTTCACTGCGTATCTTCCAGCCGCCTCGGTCCTTTTTTGTTAAGTTGACTTCACATCGTCAATATAGTATTAATCGCCCCTGCGTACTGTGTCTTGCCTGCGGTAGGTATACAGCGAGGATGGGAAATTTTTATTTATTAGTGCAATTTAACTGGCTAGTCTGCTATTTTGTTATCTATGTGCAGGAGATTGTTATGCTTCTCAGGAATTGTCGTCTTGTTCTAGTAGTGCTTGTCGTCCTCGCCGTCTCTCCCTTCTTCCGTATCGGCACCGCCCACGCCATCCCGGCCTTCAGCAGATTGCACAAGACTGAGTGCTCCACCTGCCACACCATCTACCCGGAACTTAACGAGTTCGGCGAGGCCTTCCGCAAGCTGAACTACGTCTACCCCGGCAAGAAGAAGGGGGCCCCGACGGCCGGTGAAGAGGCCGCCAAGGAAGGCAAGGGCGCCGGCAAGGATGCTGACAACGAGTGGGCCTTTCTCTCCGGCCTGCCGCTGATCCTCCCGGTCTCGCTGACCGGCACCCTTGACCTCGCCTACGACGAAGACGCCTTCCAGAAGCAGAAGCTCCAGCTGTCGGCCAGGTCCCTGAGGCTGCAGGCAGGGGGGACCTTCCGCGATCTGGTGGCCTTCTACATCACCTACAACCTCTACACCCAGGGGTTGCAGACCGGTACCCAGATCAACAGCCTGGTCAACAACACCAACACCCCGCCCAACAACACCCCCAACATCAGCGAGATGTACGCCGTCTGGAATCAGGCGTTCGGGAGCCCGCTCAACCTGAAGGTCGGCCGCATGGAGCCGAGCCTGTCGCTTTGGAAACGGAGCAACAAGGTCCTCACCGTTCCCGCCTACGCCTCCACCGCTTACCTGGTGGGCAACTCCCCCTTCAGCCTGGACGCTCCCGAGGACGCGGCCGAGATCAACGCGGTGCTCTTCAACCGGTTGTTCGTGGCAGGTGGCGCCGTCAACCGCAACGGCCAGAATCACTACGACGGCTACGGCAGCGCCTCCTTCAAGTTCGGCGGCACCGACTACAAGGGGAACGAGCCGGAGATCGACCTGGACAAGGAAAGCATCTGGGACTACCTGGCCATCACCTGGGGTGTCTATGGCTACTCCGGCCGCAACGGCCAGTTCGACAACCTCGGCATCGTCAGCAACTTCAACGACTTCTACCGGGTCGGCTCCGACATCGACATCCTCTACAAGAGGCTGCATGTCAAGGGGAGCGGTGTTTTCGGCAACGATTCCAACCCGCAGTTCTCCACCACCCCGGTCTCTTTCGACAGCCATGCCTACACCTTTGAAGCGGAATACTACCTGGGGGCACCCATCAACGTGATCCCGCTCTTCAGGTACGAGTACCAGTCGAGTCTCCAGGGCGGCATCCACCGCTACATCCCGGGCATCGCCTACACTCCGCTGCAGAACACCAAGCTGACGCTGGAGTACATCTACACCGACGCCCCCGAGGGGAGAAACCGCACCACCGTCGCCGCCCTGGCCTTCAGCTTGTAAGGCGCCAGGTCGCCGACCATCGCTTCATCCCGCGCCCTGCCGACTCTCCCCTCGCCCCTGCGGGAGAGGGCCGGGGGTGAGGGAGGCTCGCCCCGGTGGGAAGTTCCCTCACCCTAACCCTCTCCCGGGGGGAGAGGGGAC
>NZ_DATFBA010000071.1:0-22741 GCF_035254065.1 Geomonas sp. | reverse complement strand
GCCCGAACGGGCAGTAGTTTACGGGAAGGTGCTGTTGGTGACAGCGGGTGGAAAGCACCGGGTGTCGGAGCCGGACGAGAAGCCCGTGCGGCGCCGACCGGGGATTGTTACTCAGCTGAAGAGGGTAGCGGCGGCTTCTCCGCTCCCCCTGCCTGCAGCTGTTCACGTGCCTGCAGGGAGCGCTCCAAGGCGGCCAGCCGCCGGTCCATCTCCTCGACCACGGCGAGGGTGCGATCGACCCTCCCCTTGATGTTGAAGATGACGAAGGGGAGCACGAACCAGATCACCGTCAGGAAGAAACCGATGATGGAGGCCATCATCATGAAGCCGCCGAAAACTTCCATAGACCCTCCCTTTACGGATTCGTCGGAGTCAGGCTCTTTTCCAGCGCCCGGGCCAGTTGGTCGGGGCAGGAGGTGTTACCCTGGCAGGCGATCCCCTTCAGCCGCTGGATAGCCTCGCCGACCGCCATGCCGCGCACCAGGGCGGCCACCGCCTGCGTGTTGCCGGCGCAGCCGTTGTAGAACTGGGTGCCGGTGATGACGCCGTCCTCGATTTCGATGTCGATCCTGGTAGCGCAGCTACCGGAGGTTTCATAAGTTACCAGCATTTGTCATTCTCCTTTGAAGACAGAAAGGCTTGTTTTAACAGGGATGAACAGGATGAAAGGGATAAAAACCTAAAAAACTACAGGGTGACAACCGAAACTCTGGAGAGGAACTCCCGCTATCACGTTCCCCCCTTGATAAAGGGGGGACAGGGGGGATTTGCCTCTTCCTTAGGCCTTTATCCCTTTCATCCTGTTCATCCCTGTTAAATAAGGCCCTTGGGGTTAATTGTTTCCGCCACCGTGAGCCGTTCCGGCCCCGGGTGCGACTGCAGGTAGAGCGCGTTGATGGCCGCCAGCATCTCGTTGAGCCTTTCCAGGTCGATGACGGCGCTCCCCGGTATGCTGGTGAGACCCCGGAAGTTGTCGGGACAGAAGTCGACCGACTTTTCCCCTTCCCGGCTGATCAGAAGCGGCAGCCCATGCGTGCGGCAGATGATGGGGCGAGCCTGGTAGAGCAGGCAGAGGCCGTCATGGAGCAGCGGACAGCGGCCTTCGGGAGCGGCGAGTGCTTTTTCACGGATGGCGTCGGCTTCGGCAGCGGGGAGGGCGGCAAGCGCCTCCCGGAGGGCGGCAGCCTCCACGGCGAAGATCGACAGGTGGCGGCAGCAGGCGTCGCAGCCTGCCTTGCAGACGATATGCTCGGCAAAGCCCGCGACGCTGCGCGCGCACAACTCGTCGACGCGGCCGACCAGTGCCAGGTAGTTCTCAAGTCCCGGCATCGATCACGGCGCTCCGAGGAGGCTCTTGGTGAAGGCTTCCATCAGTTCTTTGTTGAGGTAGAAATAGGGCTTCTCGATGGTACCGCTGAAACCGTAGGTCTGATAGTTCATCATGATGGGGTCGTCGGTCCGGCCGCTGGAGACGAAACCTTTGGCAGCGGGATCAAATTCCAACAGCTGCTTCATGGTCTCAGCGCCCCCCATGCCGCCGGGTATGTTGAGGTCGAGGATGACCGCCGCGAAAGGGGTGCCCGCGTCGCGGTGCTCGCGGTAGATCTTCACTGCCTCGCTGCCGTCGTTGGCGAACTCCACTTCGAATCCGTAACGCTTCAAGGTTTCGCCAGCCACGAAGCGAACCATTTCGTCATCGTCCATGACCAGGACTTTCGCTGCTGCCTGCGGAGTGCCGTTATCCATCGCGATTCCCGTTCCGTGGTTGTGCAACCGCCGAAGTCGTGATATTTACTTGCCTGCGTCTATAACGTGTATAACGTGGATGCTCGTTACTGGCAAGACGATTTTTCATGTGAAGGCCAGGGCACGGGAAGGAGAGGTAGCAATGGCGAAGTTCAAAGCGCCGGTCACCGCGGCGGTCAGGGTGCTTAGGCAGGCGAAGGTTGATTACGGGGAGCATCCGTATACATATGAGGAGAAGGGTGGCACCGCAGTATCGGCCCGCGAGCTTGGCGTGGACGAGCACTGTGTGATCAAGACCCTGATCATGGAGGACGAGACCAGGGCCCCATTGGTGGTGCTGATGCACGGCGACCAACAGGTTTCCACCAAGGAACTCGCGAGGGTGATCGGGGTGAAGTCGGTGACCCCCTGCACCCCCGACACCGCCAACCGTCACTCCGGCTACCTGGTCGGCGGCACCTCTCCCTTCGGCACCAGGAAGCAGATGCCCGTCTACCTCGAGGAGACCATCCTCGAACTCCCCCTCATCTACATCAACGGAGGCAGCCGCGGCTTCCTGGTCTCTATGCCCCCCTCCGAACTGGTCCGGGTCCTCAAACCGACCCCGGTGAAGGTCGGCATCCACTGACCGCCGAGATAATCGTTGCGGTCGGCGAGATACAGGGAGGCCACTGCAGCGTCCCCTCCCCTTCAAGGGGAGGGACAGGGTGAGGATGGGGTAGCTCACATTTCGCAATATGAGGTGACACCATGGACCTTTCCAAGCATTTCCAGGACGCGGCCGATTCCATTCGTGCGGCGCACGCTTTGGTGATCACGGCGGGGGCCGGCATGGGAGTGGACTCCGGTCTCCCCGACTTCCGCGGCAACAGCGGCTTCTGGAAGGCGTATCCTCCGTACGAGAAGCTGGGCTTAAGCTTCGTGGACGCCGCCAATCCCGAGCATTTCGAGCGCGACCCCGCCTTCGGCTGGGGATTCTACGGCCACCGCACGAACCTCTACCGCGCGACCGTCCCCCATCATGGCTTCCATATCCTGCTCGACTGGATCGAGCGCTTCGCTCTCGACTCCTTCGTGGCCACCTCCAACGTGGACGGGCAATTCCAGAAGGCGGGCTTTGCCGAAGATGCCATCCTGGAATTCCACGGTTCCATCCACCACCTGCAGTGCACCCGCCCCTGCTCCAATCGGATCTGGGAAAACAGGGAGAGCTTTCGGATCGACGAGCAGACCATGACCTCCGATCACGTCCCGCTCTGTTCCCGTTGCGGCTCCACCGCACGCCCCAACATCCTCATGTTCGGCGACTGGAGCTGGATCGAAGACAGGACCTCGCTGCAGCAGGAGCGGTTCCGCAGTTTCCTCTCACGCCAGAGCGGAAAGAGGGTCGTGGTAGTCGAGATGGGGGCCGGCACCGCCATCCCGACCGTGCGCGCCACCAGTGAGCGGATCGGCGCCTTCGCCAACGCCCGGCTCATCAGGATCAACACCCGCGAGCCGCAGATCTCCCCGCCGCACATCCCGCTTCCCTGCGGCGCGCTGGAGGGGCTTTCCGCCATCAACGAGCTTTTGCGATAACAAGCTACAGGCTGCTTTCCCGAACACCGTCAGCTCTCCATCCCGCCACCAATTCCCCCTGCCGACCCCTCCTTCTTCGGGAGAGGGAACATTAAGGCGGAGCCTTTAATCTTTACCTCTCTAATTCTCCTTTTCCCTCGCCTCTTTCCCCTTGCATTCCAACATCCTTGCTGTTAGTATGCTTATTTTTTAGGCAGAAAAGGAACTACAGTGCTATGCAAAAAACGGTGGCCATCGGCTCACTGACCTTGAAGAATAGGGTGTTTCTGGCACCCATGGCCGGCATTACCAACCTCCCCATGCGGTTGATGGCCCGCGACTGCGGGGCATCGCTCACCTTCACCGAGATGGTGAGCGTGAACGGCCTCACCCGCGAAGGGCAAAAAAGCTTCGATCTCCTGCACACTACGCCGGAGGACCGCCCCATCGGGATGCAGCTCTTCGGCGACGATCCCCAGATGCTGGCCGAAGCCGCCCGCCTGGTCGAGGGGTACGGGGAGCTGATCGATATCAACATGGGGTGCCCGGTCCGCAAGGTGGTCGGCACCGGCGCCGGCAGCGCCCTTTTGAAGGATCCGCTCAAAGTGGCGCAGATCGTGAAGGCGGTCAGGAAGGCAACGACCCTTCCTTTCACCATCAAGATTCGCACCGGCTGGGTCTGCAGCGACCATGTCTTCCTGGAGATCGGCAGGATCGCCCAGGAGGAGGGGTGCGACGCGGTGACGCTCCATCCCAGGAGCCGGGCGCAGATGTTCGAGGGGCACGCCGACTGGTCTAAGATAGCCGAGCTCAAGGCGGCGCTCACCATACCGGTCATCGGCAGCGGCGACCTCTTCACCGCCAAGGACGTGGTGGACATGCTCACCGAAACCGGCTGCGATGCAGTCATGATTGCGCGCGGCGCTATGGGCAATCCCTGGATCTTCAGGGAGTCGCTGGCGCTGCTCTCAGGCGAGGAGCCTCTGGCTGCCACCGCCGCCGATCGCTATCAGGTCGCCCGCAAGCACTTCGAGCTCTTCACGGAGCTGGAAGGGGAACGGGTGGCCCTCATGGAGATGCGCAAGCATCTCTCCTGGTACTGCAAGGGACTCCCCGGCGCCGCTCAATTCCGGGCGGCGGTCAACCGGATCGAGCACTGCTCGGCGCTGGTCGAGGCGATGGACAGCTTTTTCCATGGGTGAGGAGATGGAATCCTACTACGCGAACGTGGTGGACAGCTTCGGAGACGGCGTCATCGTGCTCGATGGCCGGGGTGCGGTGACCCACATCAACCCGGCGGCCGAGGAGTTGGCGGGTGTCTCCATGCGCCAGGCCAAGGGAGTGCTTTTCAGCGACATCTTTAAGGGAGAAGGCCCCCTCAACGAGATGGTCGAGAAGACCGTGCAGACGGGGATGTCGATCTCCGACCAGGAGAACATCGTCCTCAAGCGGGCCGGCAAACTCACCCCGGTGGGCGCCAACACCTCCCCGCTGCTCAGTTCCAGCGGCGAGCGTATCGGCACCATCGTCCTGTTACGCGATCTCACCAATGTCAGGGAGCTCGAGGAGGCGGTGCGCCAGGCCGACCGGCTCTCCTCCCTGGGTGCGCTGGCGGCAGGCCTTGCCCACGAGATCAAGAATCCCCTCGGCGGCATCAACGGCGCCGCCCAGCTTCTGGAGATGGAATTCCCTGACAACGAGGACCTCCGGGAGTACATCCGGGTGATGTTGAAGGAGGTGCAGCGGGTCAACGTGATCGTGGAGGAACTGCTCGCCCTCGCCTCGCCGGGGCGCCTCAAGCTCGGCAAGGTGAACCTGCACCAGGTGCTGGCCGACATCGTGCTCCTGCAGAAGAGCGCCACCGGCGCCCGGAATGTCTCCATCAACCAGTACTTCGATCCCAGCATCCCCCCGATCCTGGCGGACGAGGCGCTTTTGACCCAGCTGTTCCTCAACCTCATCAAGAACGCGGTGGAGGCGGTGGGAGACGGCGGCCAGGTGAAGGTGACCAGCCGGGTGCTGTCCGATTACAGCATGACCCCCAAAGGGGAGCGGCGGGCCAGGATGATCGCCATCGACGTGGTCGACAACGGGCCGGGCATCGCTCCCGACGTGCAGGAAAACCTGTTCACGCCGTTTTTCACCACCAAGTCGAAGGGGACCGGCCTGGGGCTGGCCATCTGCCAGAAGATCGTTAGCGAGCACCGCGGCATGATCCGGGTGGAATCCCACCCCCCCCGCGGCACCACCTTCACGGTCATGCTCCCCTTCATCCAGTAGTCAAGCTGGGAGAGGATGAAAGAAAAGCCATTCACCCTGAGCCTGTCGAAGCCTGTCCTGAGCCAGTCGAAGGGGGCGTGAAACTGATACGGCTAACAGGGTGGAAAGAAGTTGTGCTCGTACTTCGACAGGCTCAGCACGAACGTTTCCAACTCTCCTCCAACGATTAAACGTCCTCGTCGCTGCCTTCCGCTCCGTTCAACGGCGAACGTGGCTCCACGAGGGCGGGACGAAAAAAGATTTCCGATAACGCCGGGGCAGCAGCGTGGCCGTCCCTTCCCAAAGCCGGTCCATGGCCGCTGTCCCAGGAGTGAACGATGCCGATCAAGAACATATTAGTCGCCGACGACGAAGAGAGCATGCGGTGGGTCCTTTCCAAGGCCCTCAGAAAAAAAGGGTTCAGCGTCGAGTTGGCCCGCGACGGTGACGAGGCCCTTCGCCTCATCAAGGAGAACGTCTACGACCTGGCGCTTCTGGACATCAAGATGCCGGGCATCAGCGGGCTGGACCTGCTCGAACGCATCAAGGAGGAGCGCGCTGACCTGTTCGTGGTGATCATGACCGCCGAGGCCAGCATGAAGAACGCGGTCGAGGCGATGAAGCGCGGCGCCTACGACTACTTCACCAAGCCCTTCGACCTCGGCGTCATCGACGCGCTGGTGGAGAAGGTGAGCCGCGCGAGCGAGATGACCTCGCAGGTCTCCCTGCTCAAGGAGGAGCTGAAGGACCGCTACCAGCTCGAGAAGACCATCATCGGCAACTCGCCGGTAATGAGGGACATCTACAAGACCATCGGCAAGGTGGCCCCCAGCGACGTGACCGTCCTGGTGCAGGGGGAATCGGGTACCGGCAAGGAGCTGATCGCCCGCGCCATCCACTACAACTCCAAGAGGCTCGGCAAGCCCTTCGTGCCGCTCAACTGCGCCGCCATCCCCAAGGAACTCCTGGAGAGCGAGCTGTTCGGCTTCGAGAAGGGGGCCTTCACCGGCGCCTCCGAAAGGAAGCTCGGCAAGTTCGAACAGGCAAACGGCGGCACCATCTTCCTCGACGAGATCGGCGACATGCCGATCGATCTGCAGGCGAAGATCCTCAGGGTGCTGCAGGAGCGGGAGATCACCCGCACCGGCGGCAACCAGAGCATCCCCGTCGACGTGAGGATCGTGGCCGCCACCAACATGGACCTGGAGGACGCCGTCCGCAACAAGCAGTTCCGCGAGGACCTCTACTACCGGCTGAACGTGATCCCGATCCACCTGGTGCCCCTGCGCGAGCGGGCCGAGGACGTGGCGCTCTTGGTGGAGTACTTCCTCTCCAAGATCTGCAGCGAGCTGGAGGTGCCCGGCAAGCACTGTTCACCGGAGGCCATGAAGCTATTGACCAGCTACAGCTGGCCCGGCAACATCCGCGAGCTGGAAAATACCATCAAGAGGGCGGTGATCCTCTCGCCCGACCCGCTCCTGGGGACCAGCGACTTCCCGGGGCTCAGGCAGCGGCAGGGGGAAGGAAACGGCAAGGGGGAGGAGCTCTCCCTGGAGGGGATCGTCGATCTCAAGCTGCGCGGCAGCTTCACCAACATGGAGCGCATGGAGAGCGGCGACGTCTATGCCATGGTGCTCGAGCAGGTGGAGCGTCCGCTGATCCGTTTCGTGCTGGAGAAGACCCGCGGCAACCAGGTGCGGGCCGCCGACATCCTGGGGATCAACCGCAACACGCTCAGGAAGAAGATCACCGAACTGGGGATCGAGCTACGCAAGGAGTAAAAGGCAAAAAGGCGAGATTAAGATTGAGATTAAGATTAAGGGAAGGCCGTTGGGACCCTTTCTCCGATCTTCTCTCCATCTTCACTCGGTGATACATCGATTCAGGTGGGTGCGGGCTAAATCTCAATCTTACTCTCGCTGTTCGAATCTTAATCTCGATTTTCCGGAGGTTCTATGTCGCTTATGGAGAAATTTTTTCTGGATCGCAGCAGTGCGCAGCTGGTGGTGGTCGACGTGCAGGAGAAGCTTTGCGTCGCCATGGACCCAAAGGTGCTGGAGAAGCTGACCAAGAACATCTCCATCCTGCTGGACAGCGCAGCGGAGCTGGGGCTGCCGGTGATTACCACCGAGCAGTACGTGAAGGGGTTGGGCGAGACCGTACCGGCTCTGAAGGAAAAGCTCCCCGGCAAGAGTCTGGAGAAGATGACCTTCAGCTGCTGCGGTGGTGAAGGGTTCATGGATGCGCTGGCCGCCAACGACCGGCGGCAGGTGATCCTGGTCGGCATGGAGACCCACGTCTGCGTGCTGCAGACCGCCCTGGAACTCCTCTCGGCAGGCTACGTCGTCCACCTGGTGTGCGACGCGGTGATGAGCAGGCGCAAGGACAACTGGAAGATCGCGCTGAAGAGCATGGCGGCGGCCGGCGCCGTGCTGACCTCGACGGAATCGGTGCTCTTTCAGCTTCTCAAGGTGGCCGGTACCGACGAGTTTAAGAAACTTTCCAAGCTGGTGAGGTAGTTCCCTGGCTCTTCTGGAGGAAGCGGCTCAAGTCGCTGGCCGCTCCCTCTGCAAGGGATAGGAACTCTACCCCGAACCCCTCCGGCAGAGACGGCTTGCGCCGGTCGCTCTTCGTGTTGACCCAGGCCACCTTGGCCTTGGCGTGCACGATGGTGCCGACCGGCTCGGGGAGGGCGAAGATGACGTCCAGCTCGGTGCCGACCTTGATCTCGGAGTCGCTCGCCAGGTAGACCCCGGTCTGGCTGATGTCCCTGATGAAGCCGGAGAGGGTGACGCCGAAGGCGCGGTAGTTGGCCTTGATGTGGCAGGGGAGGCGGGTGTCGCGCCGGTCGATGGAGGGCAGCAGCTTGCGCGCGCGTTCCAGGAAGAGGTGACGGTCCAGCGGCTTGGTGAGGAAGTCGTCGCAACCGGCCGCCAGGCACGCTTGCCGGTCCCCCTCCTTTCCCTCCGAGGTGATCAGCACCACCGGCGTCGAGGCGAGCTTGGGGTCCTTCTTGATGGCCCGGCAGCACTCGGCTCCGTCCATGATCGGCATGTGCAGGTCCATGAACACCAGGCCGGGCTGCTCCGCCCGGCAGGCTGCCAGCGCCTCCTTGCCGTCCCGCGCGGTGAGGATCTTCACCGCGGATTGCTGCAGGAACCCCTTCTCCAGTTCCAGGAACATGCTCACGTCGTCCACCAGCAGAATTGTCGTCGTCATACGCCTCCCGTTTGCAAAATCATCAGGCAACTCTCCAAGTTGATTCAGCATACCGCAAGGCACTGCACATCAACCAAACTCGTTACATATAGGACTACAGTCGGAAGAGGGGGAGTGGCACCTTCGGAGCCGGTCCCCCTTTCCACTTCCAAAACTATTTCTTCCCGAGCCTCTTGGCGATCACGTCATGGTTCAGCCAGAAGACCGGCGCCTGCGGAGCCCAGGACGAGTCGAACATCAGCTTGCCGACCCCTTCAAAGACTGCCTTGGAGAGCACGGCGCAGACGATCTCCTTGGGGTTGGCGTTCAGCGAGATCAGCTCCGCCGAGACGTTCAGCATGTACTCCTGCTGCTTGAGCGAGTTGTGCTGCGGCCAGCTGTCGTAGTCGCGGGTGGAGGTGACCAGCGGGTTTACCAGGTAGTCGGTCGCGATCTGGATCAGCTTGTCTACCGTCACCCCTTCCTGCAGCATCGATTGGCACTCGTTCACCACCTCGTCAACACCTTCCGCCCTCAGCGAGCCGAGCAGGGGGTAGAGGGAGTTTTCCACGCCGAGGAAGAGGGCGCTGGAGTTGGTGAGGATTTCCGGGCAGTTGTAGACGGTAGCCTTGATGCCGTTGTTCCAGGCCTCGGTGGCGATCTCCTCCAGCCTGATCTTCGCCCAACCCTGCAGGTAGGGAGTGTAGGACTGCCAGGTGTAGGCGCCGTTGATCAGCACCTCGCAGCCGTGGTAGCCGTAGGCCGCGTAGCGGACGGAGAGCTTGTCGCGCAGGGAGGCGGTCTCCTCGATCAGGTAGCGCAGCGTGTCGGCGGTGACTTCGTTGAAGCTCGTCTCGCACAGGAAACCGAGGTCCGATTTCCAGAACGCCTCGGAGGAGAGGAAGCGGTCGCCCTGCCCCTTGAAGAGCTTGTTGAGCAGCGGCATGAAGATGCGCGCCCTGGGGATGCCGCCCGCCATGGTGTGCACCACCAGCAGGTTGCCGCCAGCCGGCAGCTCTTTCTCAAGCTCGGCCACCACCTGGGCCAGGTTCTTGCGGAACCGCTCGGTGCCGCGCTGTTTGGAGAGTTCGATCTCCCCCCGGTCCAGGCGAGCCGAGGCCCAGTCGTCCGGCTTCACGCTCTTCAGTCTATCCGCCGGAGTGAGGCCGTCGTTGCCCGGCTCCATGTCGAAACCCGCCTCCAGCGGGATGTTGATGATCTTGCCGCCCAGGTTTTCTTCGGCAGCCGCGAGTTCCTCGGCGTTCAAGGGGCGCAGGGTGTTGTCGGAGTCGCGCCTTCCCACGGTGGCGCCGATGATGGTCATCCCCTTGGCGCGGGCCTCGTCCACGATGCCGTTGGCATAGCCGCGGCCGAACAGTTCGCCGCACAGGAACAGTACGTCCCCTTCCTTGAATCCCGCCGTCGCCGGCAGTTCGCGCATTGCATTATATTTCGTCATCTCTCGTTACATCCTTTCTTAGTTGCTGGTTTATGGTACCTCTCCCGCCCCTGTCCCCCCCTTGATAAAGGGGGGGACAGGGGGGATTGCTTTGGCTGTTGAAGGGGCGAGGGTAGATGGTTTACCAGGCGGATCAGTAATCCCGGGCCAGGTTCTCGAACCTCGTGTACTCGCCGCGGAAGGCGAGGTCGACGGTGCCGATCGGACCGCTCCTGTGCTTGCCGATGATGATCTCGGCCTTCCCCTTCAGGTCCTCGTTTTCCTTGTCGTACACCTCGCCACGGTAGACGAACATGATGATGTCGGCGTCCTGCTCGATTGCACCCGATTCCCTCAAGTCGCTCATCATCGGCCGCTTGTCGGTTCTCTGCTCAAGTCCGCGGTTGAGCTGGGACAGGGCTACCACCGGGATGCAGAGCTCCTTGGCGAGCGCCTTCAAGGACCGGGAGATTTCGGAGATCTCCTGCTGACGCGATTCCGGGTTGGGGCCGCCGCGCATGAGCTGGAGATAGTCGATCACCACGATACCGATGTCGTGCTCCGCCTTCAGCCGGCGGGCCTTGGAGCGGAGTTCCATGACCGAGATGGAGGGGGTGTCGTCGATGAAGATCTTGGCGTCGTGCAGCGCTCCCGCCCCCTTGGTCAGCTTGGGCCAGTCGTTTTCCTGCAGGTGGCCGGAACGGAGCTTGCCGAGGTCGACCCTGGCCTCCGAGCAGAGGAGCCTTTCCACCAGCTGCTCCTTGGGCATCTCCAGTGAGAAGATGGCGGCGGGGTAGCACGGGGCGGCGTTGATGGCGGCATACTGGGCGACGTTGAGGGCGAAGGTGGTCTTCCCCATCGCCGGGCGTCCAGCGATGATGACGAGGTCGCCGGCATGGAAGCCGGTGGTGATCTTGTCGAGGTCGGTGTAGCCGGAGGGAACTCCGGTCACCTGCTCCTTCTTCTCGTAGAGGAGCTCGATGTTCTTGATGGTGTCCTTGAGGATGTCGCAGACCTGGAAGTAGGCGGGACGGAGCTTGTTCTCCGAGATCTCGAAGATCACCTTCTGGGCGGTATCGAGCAGCTCCTCCACGTCCACCTTGTCCTCGAACCCCTTGCTGACCAGGTCGGTGGCGGCGGAGATCACCCTCCTGGTGATGCACTTCTCCTTGACGATCTTGCAGTAGTAGGCGATGTTGGCGGCCATCGGGACGTAGTCCACCAGGGTCGCCAGGTAGGCGCCACCCCCCACCTCTTCCAGTTCACCCTTCTTCCTGAGGATGGTGGTCATGGTGATCAGGTCGCACGGCTCGCCCCGCTCGTTCAGCTCGATCATCGCCCGCATGATCTTGCGGTGGCTTTCCCGGTACAGATCGTCCGGCGTCAGCATCTCGAGCACGCGGTTGATCGCCTCGTTGTCCACCAGGATGCCGCCGAGGATGGACATTTCCGCCTCGAGGCTTTGGGGTGGCAACTTTCTCATGTCGGCAGCATTCATCAAGGTACCTCAAGTAAAACAGTCGCACGTAAACCGGGGAATAGTACCTGCATCCGGTTCGCCGGTCAATCGAATTTGGGGGGCTCTATCCCCCGCACTCCCTCAAAAACGCCAGCGACTTCAGCTCCCGGTCCAAATGGAGATCGATGGCCGGGTTGAGCAGGAGATCGGCCTCCCTGAGCAGGTGGTCGGGGAAGAGCACCACCCCGAACCTCCCGGTCTGCATCGCCTTGGAGAGGAGTCCCGCAGTCTGCTCGGAGACCCCCCGCACATCGAGCTCGGGCTGGTAGCCCAGGATCTTCAGGAGGTTCACCGCGAAGAAGCGCCGGTCCGAGGGGGTGAGGGGGGCGGCATCGAGCCTTTCCAGGTAGCAGTAGAGCAGGCGGAACAAGCGCGGATTGGGCTCCTCCTCCGGTGTCAGCCTCTCCACCAGCTCGCAGGCGTAGGCGGCGGTGCCGATCTTGGCGAGGTCGCCCCGGATGCCCGGGAAGATGCCGATGATGTCGGCGGAGAGGAGCGTGGCGAGGCCGCTTCCCTGTTGCTGCAGTTGCAGCTTCAGGTGTGCGAACGGGTCCAGGGCGCCGCCGAAGCGCTTGCGGCTCTTCTTTGCGCCGCGGGCGATCCCCTGCAGCTTCCCGTTTTCCAGGCTGAACAGGGAGACGATCCGGTCCGCCTCCCCGTAGTCGGTCAGGCGCAGCACGATTGCTTCGACTTCGCTCTTTTTCATGGCATGGAAAGGTAGCATTACGGAGGCGGGGAAGTCAACGGCTGGGTGCAAACTGTCGGTGCTAAAGTCCCCCTTGATAAAGGGGGATTTAGGGGGATTGCATTTGCTTTACATCCTAAAGCAATCCCCCCTGCCCCCCTTTATCAAGGGGGGTAAACACTATCTGAGCCCGATCCGGGTGAGGAACAGTCCCAGGTACTTGTTGAGCGGGTGCGTCCTGGGGAGCGACCTGATCGGGGGCGGCCTCCTGATCCCGAGCTTCGCCAGCGTCACGATGACCTCGGGACCGCCCCCCAACTGCATCGCGTGGCGCAGGGTGGCGACCCCCTTTTCCTTTTCCCCGGCCATGATCTGTATCCGGCCCAGGTTCAGGTGGGCGTGCGGGTCGTTTTGGAGCTCTGTCTGCGCCTGCTCGGCGAGCCTCAGCGCGGCCTGCAGGTCGCCCCCGCTCTTTGCCATGCTGAAAGCGAGGTCCGACCTGGCGGAGGCGTCGTCCTCCAGGTTGAGGGACTGCTCCAGGCAGTTCCTGGCCAGGAAGTAGAGCTGCCTTTGGATGGCCTCCCTCCCCTTCAGGCGGAGATCGCGCGCGCTGCCGCTCCCCTGCCGGATCGGCTCCACCTTCTCGTAAACGAGGAAGCTCAGCGGCGGGGTCAGCTCCGGGCGCTCCTCGATGTAGGTCTGCTGGAAGGGGCTGGGGATCTCCGGGAAGTAGACATCACCCGGGTAACTGGCGTGGACGACGGTGAGGTAGATCCTCTGGCAGAGGGGAAGCGCTTGCTTGAAGATCTCCTGGCCGCCGCAGATGAAGAGTTCCTCCTCCCCTTCGGCGGCGGCTATGGCCTGCTGCAGCGAGTGGGCGATCTCGCACCCCTCGATCTCCCTGACCGTCTTGGAGAGTACGATGTTGCGGCGTCCGGGCAGCGGGCGCCCGATCGATTGGAAGGTCTTTCTCCCCATTACCACCGTGTGTCCCATGGTGATGGTCTTGAAGCGGGTCAGGTCGGCCGGGATCTGCCAGGGGAGCTTTCCGTCCCGGCCGATCACCCTCTCTTCCGACATGGCAGCAATCAAGGAGATGATCATGGTATCCTCCGGTCTAAATGCATCACAGTTCAAGCTCTTAACGCCGTTCGCCCTGAGCCTGTCGAAGCCTGTCCTGAGCCTGTCGAAAGGGGCTGTTGTCACGGTCGGAAAGGGGTGCTTCGACAAGCTCAGCACGAACGGTGACCGACTCTCCAAAAGGTGGAAGTCTTTGTGCGGCATTGCATCTTTGAACGACGTAATTAGCTTAACAGCTCGGCTGCAGATTTCTAACGCAAGGTCACTACGGTAACGCCGTCGCCGCCTTCGAAGCGCTCCCCGGTCCTGAACGAGGCGACCAGGGGATGGCCGCTCAGGTAGCTGCGCACCCCCTTCATCAGGGCGCCGGTCCCCTTGCCGTGGACCACCCGCAGCTCCGAGATGCGATCCTGGGCGGCATGGTCCAGGAAGCGTTCCAGCTCCTCGATCGCCTCTTCGACCCGCATGCCGAGCAGGTGGATGGTGGAGGCGGGCTCGCGTTCCTCTCGCTCCTCTTTCTGCGTCCTTTTCTTCTGGACCTTCTGTACCTTTCCCTTGGCCTTGACCAGGGCGCTGACCGGCACTTCCAGTTCCATGCTCCCCGCGCGCACCCGCACCTTGCCGCGCCCGTCCACGGAGATGATGGTGGCGTCGCAGTTGAGCGGTTTCACGAACAGGGTATCCCCCACCTCGATCTTGTCGGGGGGGGCTCCCTCCTCGGGGCGCAGTTCGGAGAGGGCCTGTTCGACCTCGGCCTCGGCCTGGTCCAGCCTGGCCTTGGCCTCGCGCGCCCGTTCCTTGCGCGCCTCCTCCATGATCGCCAGCACCTCGCGGCGGGCCTTCCTGATGATCTGCTGCGCCTCCTCGTACCCCTTCTCCCTGGCCTCCTTCAAAAGCCGGTTCGAGTCGGCCACCCGTTCGGAGAGGTTCAGCTCGGCCCGGGCGAGTTTCTCCTCGCGCAGGGCCAAGTCGTCCAGGGTATCGTCCAGCTGCCGGCGCTTATCCTTCAGGTCGCGCAACAGGGAATGGAAGTCGGCCTCCATGGTGCCGATCATCCCCCTGGCGAAGTTGACGACGTGTGCGGGAAGCCCGTAGCGGCTGGCGATCTCCAGCGCGTGCGATTCCCCCGGCTCGCCCAGGGTCAGCCGGTAGAGCGGCGCCAGCTTCTGCCGGTCGAAGGCCATCGATGCGTTGATCATGCCCGCTTCCCTCTGCACGAAGCCGATGATCTCGGTCAGGTGGGTGGTGGCGATCACCAGCGCACCCTTGCCGTGCAGCTCCTTGAGCACCGCGCAGGCGATGGCCGCCCCCTGTCCGGGCTCGGTCCCGGTCCCCAGTTCGTCCAAAAGCACCAGCGTGCCGCGGTCGGCCTGCTTGAGGATGGAGGATATCTGGGAGATGTGCGCGGAGAAGGTGGAGAGGCTCTCCTCGATGGACTGCTCGTCCCCTATGTCCACCAGGATGTTGGCCACCTGTGGCAGCAGCGAGCCCGGCGCGGCGGGGACCGGCATCCCGCAGAGCGCCATCACGCTCAAGAGGCCGGCGGTCTTGATGGCGATGGTCTTGCCGCCGGTGTTGGGGCCGGTCACCACCATCACCCGGTCCTGGTCGGCGAGCTCCAGGTCGAGCGGGACCACCTCCTTCCCCATTAGGGTCAGGATCGGGTGGCGGGCGCCCTTCAACGAGATGCTGGCGGAAGTGGAGATGACCGGGGTCTCGCACGTAAGGTTATCGCTGAAAAGGGCGATGCAGTTCAGCACGTCGAGCCGCACCAGCGACTCGAACTGCTCCAGCATCGGCTCCGCGTCCTCCCGGATCCAGTCGCAGATCTGCCGGACGATGCGGATCTCCTCGGCCCTTTCCTCGGCCACCAGGTTCTCCAGCTCGTTGGCGAGCGCGATGATCTCCAGCGGCTCCATGAAGGCGGTCTCGCCGGAGTTGGAGACGTCGTGCACCACGCCGGGCACCATCCCCTTGGAGTCCATGCGCACCGGGATGACCCAGCGCCCCGACCTCTGGGTGATGAAGTCGTCCTGCAGGAAGATGGCGGTGTGCCTCTCACGGACGATCTCCTCCAGCCTCCGCTTGATCCTGGCCGTGAGCCCCTTCTTCTGCCCGCGCAGGTCGGCCAGCAGCCGGGAGGCGGTATCCAGGATCTCGCCGTCCGAGTTGACCGTGTGCTCCAGTGGATTGAGGATATCGGGGAAGCCGGTCAGTTCCCCCACCTCCGACTGCAGGAGCGGCACGTCGGTCCTGAACCTGAGCTGGGAGGAGATGGCGGCCATCACCCGCAGGGTGGGGATGAACAGCTGCAGGTCGAGGGGGGCGAGCACGGCGCCGCGGGGGCGCACCGCCCTGATCTGGCGGGTGATGTCCTCGAACCGGGAAAGCTTCAGCGAGATGTTCAGCCGGGTGAGGGTCCGTAGCTCCTCCACCAGGCCGAAGCGGCGCTCCATGAGCTCCGGGGAGGGGAGGGGAGCGATGTCGAGCGCCCGGTGGCGGGACGCCTCGCAATGGGCGAATTGGGCGACCGTTTCCAGTATCTTGTCGAACTCGAGCCGCCTGAGGGTTTCCTTTTGGATCATTATAAAAGCAGACCGGGATGGGCTCTCGATCCTTACCTCCATGCACTTTCCTGAATCTATGAAGGGCAGCCACATAACCATGCCTGCCCCTCCGCTACCCACGTTTCTAACCGCTTTTAACCTTAATCTCAATCTTAATCTTGATCTCGGTTTTTGTTTCCCTACAAGAACCAGCTGATGGGGCTGAACAGACGCTCCAGCATACGGATCCGCAAGCCGCGCCGCTCGTGCTCATGCAGGACGATCCGGCGCGCCCCCTTCAGGTCGCTCTCCAGCATCTCGGCCACCTGGGCCCCGAAGTCGTCGTCGTCCACCACCACGTTCAACTCGTAGTTGCGGTGGAAGCTGCGGTTGTCCATGTTGGCCGAACCGACCATGGCCCAGCGGTCGTCGATCAGCATCACCTTGGCGTGCAGGACGGCGCTGTCCAGTTCGTAGATCTCGATATCGTTGTTGAGGAGCTGGGCGTAGCAGGTGCGGCTGACCAGGCGGACCAGCGGGACGTCGCTCTTGAAGGGGAGCAGCAGCCTCACCTTGACTCCGCGGCCGGCCGCCCGCAACAGCGACCTGATCACCCTCGGCCCCGGGATGAAGTAGGGGCTCGCGATGGTGACACTCTCCGAGGCGCCGGCGATGGCCATCCGGAAGGCACTCCTGATGAAGGAGCGCTTGTGGTGCGGCCCCCCCTGCACGATCATCACCTTGGCGTTGCCCGGCATTTCAGTACGCGGCTCGGGCAAAAGGACATGCGGCTGGCTTCCCCGCTCCTCGCCCCAGTTCTGGCAGAACATGCGCAAAAGCGCCGCGGCGGCTTCCCCCTCGATCCTGATGCCGGCATCGCGCCACTTGGTGTGCTTCTTCCCGCAACCCGAATAGACGTCCGCGATGTTGATGCCGCCGGTGAAGGCGCACCAGCCGTCGATCACCGCGATCTTCCGGTGGTCTCTCTTGTCAAACCAGGCGATGCCGCGCCGGAAGGGGGGAGGGTTGAAGGCCGTGCAGCAGATCCCTCCCTTGGAAAGGCGCTTGAAGAAGGCGGCCGAGGTGTCGAAGCAGCCGATGTAGTCGTACATCACGTAGACCTGCACCCCGCGGGCGGCGGCGGCCAACAGGGCGTCGGCCACCAGCCCCCCGGTGTGGTCGTCGCAGATGGTGTAGAACTCCATGCAGACGCTCACCCGCGCGAGGGCGATGGCCTCCAAAAGGGCCGGGAAAAATTCCGAGCCATAGCGATACAGCGTGGCGCTGTTCCCCAGAAAGGAAACCGCCTCCGTGTTCCGCCTGAACAGGTCGAAGAACCTGGAGGTCTGGAACATCAAGGGCTTTCTTTTTCGGCGCATGCTGATCGTCATGGTCGTCACGTCGGTCACAACGAGGGGCCCAACTTTGCCCGATACGACGAAGCGCGGAAATAACGTCAGGAAAGGCATTACTTCCGCGCTTCCGGTTGCGCAGTATGTACAGCGGCGGGGTTAGACGGAAACGACTTCCTTTACACCCGGTATCTTGTCTTTCAGCGTTCTTTCAATACCCATCTTGAGGGTCATGGTCGACATCGGGCAGTGGCCGCAGGCGCCAACCAGGCGTACCTTGACGACACCGTCGTCGGTCACTTCGACAAGCTCCACGTCGCCACCGTCAGCCTGCAGCGCGGGGCGGATATGTTCCAGAACAGATTTTACCTCTTCTACCATTCGTATCCTCCAGGGTTGGATTGGTTACACAGGTATGAGTGTATAGGAATAACAGCATAAATGCAAAGACTATGCGCGGTCCCGCCAACGAGCCGTCTACATCCCTCCTGTCCGACATCCCCTCTCCCGGAGGGGGAGGGCTAGGGAGGGGGAACTGCCGCCGGCATCGCCGCCATTGCTCCGTCCCGCGAGGAAAAGGCTACTTCTTCTCGTGTACGCCCGGCGTAGTAAGCGGATACGGCGCCAGTACCTCTTCCAGCTCCGCTTCGCTCAAGATGCCCCGCTCCAGGATGACCTGCCTGATGCTCTTGCCGCTCTTGGCCGACTCCTTGGCGACCTCGGCGGCGGCCGCGTAGCCGATGGAGGGGGCCAGCACGGTGGCAAGGCCGACCGACTGGTCGAGGTAGTTCCGGCAGCGCTCGTCGTTGGCGGTGATGCCGGCCACGCAGAGGTGGCTGAACTGGTGCACGCAGTTCTTCAGGATCTCCAGCGAGAAGAGGAGGTTGAAGGCGATGACGGGCATCATCACGTTCAGCTCCATCTGCCCCGCCTGGGCGGCCATCGCCACGGTCAGGTCCGCCCCCATCACCTGGAAGCAGACCATGTCGGTCAGCTCCGCCATCACCGGGTTGACCTTGCCCGGCATGATCGAGGAGCCCGGCTGCAGGGAGGGGAGGTTGATCTCGCCCAACCCCGTGCGCGGCCCCGAGGAGAGGAGCCTGAGATCGTTGGCGATCCTGATCAGGTTGACGGCGGTCCCCTTCAAGGTCGAGCTGAGCGCCACGAACGGGTCCATGTTCTGCATCCGCTCCACCAGGTTCTTCCCACGGGAGAGGTCCTGGCCGGTTTCCGCGGCAAGCTCCTCGACCACCCGGTCGATGTAGGCCTCCTCCGCGTTGAGGCCGGTCCCCACCGCGGTGCCGCCGATCCCCAGCTCGCGCAGTGCCGGCAGGGCGCGCTCGACGCCGAGCCGGTTGTTGTCGATGGCCGCGGCGTAGGCCGCGAACTCCTGCCCCAGCCGGATCGGTACCGCATCCTGCAGATGGGTGCGTCCCGACTTCAGGATGCCGTCGAACTCCTCGCCCTTGCCCCGCAGGGCCGACGCCAGACCGGACAGTTCCTCCATCAGCTGGTCGGAGAGCTCCAGCGCGGAGAGCCGCATGGCGGTGGGGAAGACGTCGTTGGTGGACTGCGCCATGTTGACGTCGTCATTGGCGTTGATGCGGCCGTAGCTCCCCAACTCGCCCCCCAAAAGTTCGTTGGCGCGATTGGCGAGCACCTCGTTCACGTTCATGTTGTGGGAGGTGCCGGCGCCGGCCTGGAAGGGGTCGACCACGAACTGATCGGCAAAGTGCCCCGCCAGCGCCTCGTCGGCCGCCTTGACGATGGCTTCGCCCAGCTCCGCGTCCAGGCGCCCCGTCTTCACGTTGGCCTTGGCCGCGCATTTCTTGATCCTGACCGTGGCGGTGACCAGTGCCCGGTGCGGTTTCAGCCCCGAGATGGGGAAATTGCCGATGGCCCGCTGGGTCTGTGCGCCCCAGTAAGCCTTGGCGGGGACCTCCACCGTTCCCATGGTGTCCTTCTCAACACGCGTTGCCATACGTGATGCTCCTTTCGACAAAGAACGACGTCATCCAGCTGCCCCTCGCCCTCCGGGAGAGGGGGCAGGGGTGAGGGAAGCCCCGCTCATCGACACTGCTTGTCTTCGCGCGAGGTTGAGTCATTAAGGGGTCTGCTGCACCCGGTTTAATTGTAACTCCTCAGGAGAATTGGTTTCACCTACAAACGGAGGATCAATGCTTGGGCTGTTCGACGTGGATCCAGCATCATCTACTGGCGAGGCATCCCTCACCCGGCCTCCGGCCACCCTCTCCCCTAAAGGGGCGAGGGTAGAGTCTACTCCTCCACCAGCCGGGAGAGCTCCAGCAACTGGTCGGCGGTGCACGCCTCGTAGATCCGGCAACCGAGCTTCGCCGGCAGAGCCAGGTCCACTTCGAAACGGTCCCCCACGAAGAGGGTCTCCTCCGGACGGCAGGCGATGGCCTCCAGGATGCCGAGCAGGGCGTCTTGGTCCGGCTTCGGGTGCCAGTAGTCCTCGATGGTGAAGACCTTCCCGAACAGCCCGACCACGCCGATCTCTTTCATGATCCGGGCGGAGAGCGAGCGGTTGTTGTTGGTGTAGATGTGGACGGCGAAGCGGGTGGCCAGCGCCCTGAGCATGGCGGTAACCCGCGGGTCCACGGTCAGCACCCCTTCCGGGTGGACGTCCTGGCTCAACTGTTGGTGGAGCCCCCGGAGGTTCCCTCCCAGCGATTCCACGGCCCGGCTCAGGGTGCCGCCGCTTCCCGCCATTCTATAGCGGGCCTCCCTGAGCATGCTGTCGGCCTCTTCCACGCTCACCCCCTTCAGGGAGGCGATGTAGTTGCAGGCCGCCAGGTTGACCTGCTCACCCATCCGCTCGTTTTGGTAGAGGGTGCCATCGAGGTCGAAGACCAGGGCCTTCAGGCCGTCTCGCTGAAAGGGCAGCTCTCTCAAAGCCCGGCTCCCCATTTTCTCATGCAGAGCAGCTGCGGGTTCTGGACCCCCTTGGCCTGGATGAGCACCTTGAAGGTGTCGCCCATCCCCCCCTCCGGAAGCATCAGCTTCTTGAGCGACAGCCTGTGCTGCAGCTTCTCCTGCTCGGTCTTCGCCTCAGCCTCCAGCCGCATCAGCTCTTCCACCAGCCCGACCCCCAGAAGGAAGCGGTACTGCTCCCCGTACCAGACCGTGCTGAGCCCCGCGTCCTTCCCTTCCTCCATCAGCTGGCTGAAATTGATGTGGGTGGTGATGTCCTGCTCCCCCACCAGCACGTACGGATCTTCGCCGGTGGTGTGCTTGTGGTAGCAGATGAGCGTGCCGTCGCGCCGCTGGGGCGTGTAAAGCTCCTCGGTCTGGAAGCCGTAGTCGATGGTCATCACGAAGCCGCGCTCAAGCGTGGCGGCCGCCGCCGCTATCCAGGCGGGAGCGACCAGGTTGATCTCGCCGCGCTGCCCAGGGAGCAGCCGCACCTCGTAGCGGTCCAGGTAGGCCTGGATCTCCGGGGTGGAGGGAGAGCCCAGCCGCTCGCGGAACCCTTCGGCATCCGCATCCACGTAGACTTCCTTGAGACCGTCCTCGCTCATCTCGACGAGATGCACCGGCATGGCGTCAAACAGCTCGTTAGAGATGACGCAGCCGGTGAAGCTCAGCTGACGGTCGATGAGTTCCTCCGGGGTGCTCCAGGCCAGCCGCTCCGCGTGATTGGCCAGCCGCTGGGCCTGGACCTGCTGCAGGCTCGGTTCCTTCTCGATCAGGCGATAGGTGACCGTCTGGTAGACAGCCTGGTTCAGCTCAAAGATGGCGTCCAGGATGTCCTGGGCCAGCTGCCCTGACCCGGCCCCGGCTTCCGCGATGGTGAAGGAGGCGGGGGAATCGAGCAGCTCCCAGAACCGGCAGATCTCCTTGCCGATCAGCCGGCCGAAGGCGCTGTGGACGTTCATGCTGGTGTAGAAATCCCCCTCGGCGCCCACCTTGCGCCCCGGCGAAGTGTAGTAGCCGAGCCCCGGCTCGTAGAGGGCGCTCTCCATATAGGTGGCGAAGGTCATTTTGCCCCGGGTGCGGATCCGGTTCAGGATGATCTCCGCAAGCTTCGTTTTTCCAGACTCATCTGCCATTTGGTGACTCCTTGAAGTCTCTTTTTATATATGCTGTGCCGGAGGTTGTCAAAGCTCCGCCTGGTACAGCCGGGCCGTCTCCCGGACCATGGAGGCCAGCTCCTCGCGCAGTTCGCGCGGCGCCAGCAGTTCCGCGTGCGCGCCGTAGGAGAGGAGCCAGGCGAGGATCTCCATCTTCCCCCCCGCCCGGAAGGAGAGGATAAGCGAGCCGTCCTGCTCTTCCCGGATCTGCTGCGAGCTGTGCCAGACCCGGTCCCGGACGGCGTGGGCGATGCCGGCGGAGAAGCGGACCACCACCTCCATGGGGGGCTCGGCCACGATGCCGAAGGCCCCCTCCAGCGTCTGTCCGGCGTGGAATCCCTCGGGGATCTCGAAGCGCTCCTTGCCCGCCTCCACCTGGTCGATCCGCTCGACGGCGAAGGTACGCAGCGCCTGCCGCTCGTGGGCGTATCCCAAAAGGTAGATGCCCCCCTTCTGGAAGAGGAGCGTGTAGGGATCGAAAAGGTAGCGGGTGGCCTCGGGACGGCCGGGTGAGCGGTAGGAGATGGTGGCCGTTTGCTGGTGGAGCAGGGCGTGGCGGATCACCTTCAGCGTTTCGGCCGATCTGCTGTAGTCGCGCTTTCCCTGCAACAGCGGGTGGGCGACCTCGGCGATCCTCTCCATGTGGGCGGCAAGCCGGGGCGGCAGGACGGAGTTCACCTTCCTGAAGATACCCTGCATGTCCTCCAGGAAGGGAGTGCCGTTCAAAAGGTCGAGCTGGGAGCGAAGCAGCGACAGGGTCATCAGCTCCTGCAGCGAGAAGCTGATGGGGGGGACGTTCTTGAAGCCGGTCAGGAAGCGGTACAGCTTGTCACCTTCCTGCCACTCGGAGATCAGCGGGTAGCCGGCCTCCTGGATGGCGATCAGGTCGCGCTGGATGGTGCGCCGGTTGACGCCGGTCTCCTCGGCGAGTTCGGCGACCGAGATGCCGTGCCGCGCCTCGATCAGCCGGATCACGTCGTGGACCCGCCCCGCCTGGGAATATTTCTTGGCCGGACGGCCCTTAGCCATCAGGACTGCTCAGGGGCCGGGGCAGCGCCCTGCGCGCCCTCCGCCGGGCTCTTTTTCCCGCTGCGTCTGCGGCGCCGGGGCTTCTTCTTCGCTCCCTGTGCCTCGCCGGTTCCTGTCTCGCTCGATTTCACCTCGCCGCTATCCTTAGCGGCTGTTGCCTCGGCAGCGGCAGCGGGTTCGCCACCGCGCCCTGCCTCGGCCGCCGGGCGCGCAGCCCTGTCACGATGCCTGCCGCCGG
>NZ_DATFBA010000070.1:0-5899 GCF_035254065.1 Geomonas sp. | reverse complement strand
AGGTGGACGGGATGCTGGAAAGGTATCTACATCAGGGGCGCTTGGCCGGCTATTCGTCTCTGGAACAGGTGATAAACGCCAAGGATGTGCAGGTTGAGGTGCTGAAGGTGCTTCAGGAGAAGATGGGAGCCGAGCGCCCGGGTGACGAGTTGCGCCGGTCCCTGGAGAGAAACGGCTTCGCGGTTGAACCTTTCCAGCCGCTCATTTCCGGACTTGATGCCTTGCAGACGGCGACCCCGGTCCCCTCGCTGGATGCGGTGAGCCACCTTTCCGAATCTCCGCTGCGCGGCATCGTCGAGCGGCACCTGATGTCCGGTGGCGGGAGCTATCATCTGCTCTTTTACCTCTACTACCGGGGCCCCGAGTTCAGCCAGGGGGCCTTCCTGAACGATCTGAAACAGGTGGACCCTTCGGCGCGTGCGACCAGTCCCGACCTGGTCAGCCTCCAGTTGGAAGAGTCCGTCAGGAAAAGCTTCACGCTCGCCTTCGCGCTGGGCGGCGTGGTGGTTCTTTTCCTGCTGATTTCCCATTTCGAGACCATCCGTGGCCTTTTCTTCACGCTTTACCCGGTGGTCGGCGGGGGCATCGCCATGGTGGGTATGATGGTGCTAACCGGCATGCGCCTCAATTTCATGAACGCGATGGTCCTGGTGACCCTCCTGGGGATGGGAAGCGACTACGGAATCCACGTCATGAACAGGGTGATCTCACGCGATGAGGAGGAGATGACGGTTGAATTCGTGCAGGCCGGGCGTTCGGTGTTGCTCTCGGCCATGACCACCATCGCCGGTTTCGGATCGCTGGCCTTTTCCGACTACGGCGCCTTGGCCTCCATCGGATCCGCAACCAACTACGGGGTCGGCGCCACCGCGCTGCTCGCCCTGGTGTCGCTGCCGGCCTTCATGGCCGTTTGGAACAGTCGAAAATAGCCGTTCACCCCGGGCTTGTCGAAGCCTGTCCTGAGCTTGTCGAAGGAGGCGTTGAACACCTACGGCAGTGGAGCCTGGAGAAGTTGAAGCTTCCTTCGACAGGCTCAGCACGAACGGCTCAACGTTGTGACGTGTTTAATGGGAACGGACGAGCGTTGTAAGGTGGTTACCGGAAAAGCGATACTCCCAGCAGTACCTTTACCGAGTTGAGCGGCTCGTTGGGCTCGGCAGTGTTGGCGTTGGAGATGTGGTGGTAGCGGCTTTCGAAGGATAGGGCGAGGTCTTTGCGGTAGAGGTACTGGAGGCCGGCCCCGCCTCCGTAGGAGAAGTCCAGCTTGCTCCCCATGGTCGGCAGGTTCAGGTCCACGTACACAACCCCGCCGCCTCCGAATACGTACGGGATCAGCCGTTTCTCCTTCAAGCCGTTGAAGTTGTACTTTTGCAGGACGTTGCCGCCAGTCATGAATCCCAACTTAGGAGCGGTCGCCAGGTTGAGCGGGAGCTCGAAGTCCATCTCGAATTGGCCGCGGTACCAGCCGCTGCCCACTTCGTCGCTGATGAAATAGCCGAACCGGCCGGTGAAGTCGACGGTCTCCACCCTGGTCTTGGTCGTCCCGAATCCCGGGATGGAACTGCCGTATCCCAGCAGGAAGCTGTACTCTTTGGTCGCCGCCGGGAAGGGGGGAAATTCCTCCGCCGACGCCTCCGAGTAAAGGACTGGCACCAGCAAGGACACAAGCACGACTATGATCATCACCACCCGGATTTTCAACATATAAGGCCCCTTTATCCTTAGCCATCCGGCCTGGATCAAAGCACAGAAATGATAACAGATCAAGGGGGGAATCAAGCTAACCGTGCGGCTTCGACCGAAATGGACAGCAAAGATGCCAACATCTTGGTATGCTTATAGGGAAATGAATCTGTGTGCCTGACCCGGCACCTATGCCTTTTGCACATGAAGGAGTCCCGGCATGAGATTTCTCCCCTCGGCAACCATCCTGTTTGCTCTCCTCCCTCTCGGCGCTTGCTCGCTGCTGTATCACAAAGAGCCGGCTGCGACTACGGCAGTGCCCAAGGAACTTGCGGTGCCGGTCACCAAGAACTGGCAGGTCAAAGAGCAGCCACCGGTTCTCACCAACGAGCGCAATGAGCAGACCCTCCCCTTCCAGAAACCCCAGTCGGTGCAGCCTCCTGGCGCTGCGCCGGTTCTTCAGCCTGAAGAGCGCAAGATCGAGACGCCTCTTAAGTAAGCCTGGCAGTCGCAAGCGAGTTGCGGTTGAATGTGATCCTATGTCATGAGAGGTGGTAAGAATGCACCGAAAACTCTACCTGAGCATCCTTGCCGCCTTTGCCACAGTTGCGGCCATTGTTCTCTTCGCCATGCTGGCCGCCCCTGTCGCTAGCCCGTTCGCCTTAGCCCTTATCATCGGCATCTCGACCATGCCTCACTACAACCGCCTGTTGAGGCGGTTCCCCGGTCACCCCGCCCGCTGCGCAGGGATCATGGTCTTCGCCATCCTGGTCTGCATCATCTTGCCAACCGCGGCCTTGGTCGTTACTGCTACCATCAACGCCAGTGACTGGTACAACCAGATCGTGCAGCTCATCTCCACCCTTAGCAAAACCGGTGTCGATACCCTCCGCCATCTCCCCCTGGTCGACCGGGCGTCTGCCATTGCTCACCGTTTCGGGGTTGATTTTGCCGGGGTAGGGGGGAAGGTTGCGGCCTCGGCCTCCGAGTTCCTGGTCGGCGTGGCTGCCGCCGCCGCCAAGAACCTCCTTGACCTCCTCTTCACCCTGTTCGTGGCTCTCTTCATCCTCTTTTTCGTCTATCGCGACGGCGAACGGGTGGTCAATACCTGCATCGCCCGCCTGGCTCCCAACAAGAAGAAGGCCGCTCGCTACGTCGCCGAAATCCGCTCCATCACCACGGCGGTGACCGTCGGCACCCTCTTCACCTGCGCCGCCCAAGGGGTTACCGCCGGCATCGGCTACTATGTGGCCGGGCTTCCCGCTCCCATCTTCTGCGGTGCGCTGACCGCGATGGCGGCGCTGCTCCCGGTGGTGGGTACCGGTGTCATCTGGGTCCCCCTGACAGCGGTCCTCGCCCTGAACGGTTCCTACCTGCACGCGCTGCTGCTTGCCGCTTACTGCATGATCTTCGTGGGAATGGCGGACAACGCTATCCGGCCTCTGGCCATCGGGGCTGCCAGCGATATACCGGTACTGGCCATCGTGATCGGAGCGATCTGCGGCGTCGTCACCATGGGGCTGCTGGGCCTCATTCTCGGCCCGGTCATCTTCGCCATCCTGATGACCATCTGGGGACAGGTGATGACCGAGGACGATCAGGATGAGGATGTTTCCTTGCCGGCCGCCCCACCAAAATGACTTTGCTATTTCACCTCCGTTATTCCCTGTGACTTCCAGCACTCGCCTCGTCTGCTTCTCGTTGCATCTCAGCGCCATCTCTTGTCTCATCACCCCCGCTCGATACCATCAACTCGCTTGCATCTAACTTCATCTGAGTGCACCAAAAGGTATATACTGGGGCTTAGATGGTAGATGACCACCGCTTTTCCTGTTCGCCTGGATCTGCTCCTTCCCCGCTGCCTGATACAAAGAGGAGCAAAGACAATGAAAACCTTATCTGTCGCGATGGCCGCCATGTTTATCCTGATGGCTGCCACGCTTGGCGGCTGTGTCGTCGCTCCGCCCGAAGGTGGAGATTACGGAGGCCGCGAAGGATACTATGATCGGGAACATTACCGGGATGAAGAACACCGCCACCATTACGAGCACCACGACGAGGGACGCGGTGGAGAGCGTCACGATGAAAGAAGGTGGGAGGATGAAGAGCATCACTGATGGCGGCCGGGTTGCCAACTGGAAAAAGAGTGGGGTTTTGCAACGGCCGGTTGGAGGTGTATCGATGACCCTTCTAGCAACGCTGCTGCGGCGCTCGGTAGCCGTGTTGGTGACCGGGGCGGCAGTTTTGATTTTCGGCGGCAGCGCCCTCGCGGATCCAGGCGCCGCCGAACGGTTGGTTGCCAAGTACCCGGCCATGCGGGCGCAGCTCGAATCGAACCAGTTCGGCGCCCCCATTGTTCTGGATTCCACCGAGGGGGAAAACTCGGTGCAGGTTGACATGTACGGCGTGTTTCCCCACCCCTTTGCCGTCATCAAGGAGGCGTTGAACAGCCCACCGGACTGGTGCGACATCACCTCCGTGCACATCAACGTGAAGGCCTGCACCACGTCCAAGGTCGGTGACCAGTGGTACATAACCCTTTACAACGGTCGCAAATACTATCAGCCACCGGCCGACGCTTACCCGCTGAAGCTCAAATTCAACGTGCAGGCCGATACCGCGAATTACCTGGACGTCAGCATGTCCGCCGATACCGGGCCCTTCCATACCAAGGACCACCGCATCAAGTTGGAAGCGGCACCCCTGGGAGCTGACAAGACCTTTCTCCATTTCAGCTACACCTACGGGTATGGTGCGATGGCCCGCATGGCGATAAAGACCTATTTCGCAACCATAGGCCGTAACAAGGTGGGGTTTAGCGTGCTGCACGGCAAGGACGGAAAGCACTATTACGTCGAAGGGGTAAGAGGTTCGGTGGAACGTAACACCGTACGCTATTACCTTGCTCTGGAGACCTTCGTCGATACCCTCAACTACCCGGAAAGCCAGCGATTCGAGAAAAGGCTCAGCCGCTGGTATGACCTCACCTCAAAGTATCCGCGCCAGCTCAAGGAAATGGACAAACCGGAGTACATGGCGACCAAGAGGCGCGAACACGCCAACATGATTGGTCTACAGAAAGGAAATGTCAGTTTTGAGCAGGAGCCGGAACATGCAGCTATTGGGCGGAAGCGAGCTTATCTGCTTACCGCAGGAGGGATGTGACAGCAAGAAGCCGGTGAACTGCCGGCGAAAAAACTCGGGTGCGCTTGGCTGCATGCGGGTACTTGCCCGCCGTCACCCGGCAGTCAGACGCGGTAAGGAGACGTGGGAGGTAGACTATGGGAACTCGCATGTTACTGCCAGTGTTGATGGCCGCCTTGATAGGTAACGGCATGGCTTTGGCTCAGGACAGCTACAAGGAAGGGGGCCAGGAGATCAAGCAAGGTGTTAAAGATATCGGAAACGGTGGCGCCAAGGAGATCGGTGAAGGAACCAAGGAGGTCGGCAGAGCCACCGGTCACTCAATTAAGAAAGGTGCTACCGCCACCGGCCATGCAGTAAAAGAAGGGGCGGTAGCCACCGGCCATGCCGTGAAGAAAGGCGCGAAGACCACCGGACACGCGATGAAGAAAGCCGGTAAGAAAACCGGCCATGCCTTCGAGGAAGCCGGGCACAAAACCAAGGACGCGGTGAAAGGGGAGTAGAAGTCGACTCTGTTAGAAGTTGACTCCTTTCACCCTGAGCCTGTCGAAGGGTTGTGAAAGCTCAGGCTTTTACCCTTCGACATGCTCAGGGCGTGCTTCGACAGGCTCAGCACGAACGGCTCTAGGCGTTGCCTTCGACAAGCTGACGGCGTTCTTGCCCTTCGAAATGTTCAGGCCAGGGCAGGTGTGGTTTGACTGTTTTGGCCGAGCGGGCCCACCGTGAAGTAAAAGGTCGCGCCTTTCTTCGGCTCCCCCACGGCCCACAACTCGCCTTCGTGTCGGTCGACTATCCGCTTTACGATGGTGAGGCCCAGCCCCTTGCCGGAATACCCCTCCGCATCATGCAGACGTTGAAAGGGATGGAAGAGTCGGTCGGCATCACCCCTGTCGAAGCCGATGCCGTTATCCCGGACATAGAAAACCTGCCTGCCACCTATCCTGCACTCGCCAAAATCGATCCGCGCCACCTCCGGGCGAGGTGAAAATTTCCATGCATTCTCCATCAGCTTCTTTAGTGCGACCCGCAGCAGCGACGGATCGCCTTGCACGCTGACCTGCGGCATGATGGA
>NZ_DATFBA010000069.1:0-6763 GCF_035254065.1 Geomonas sp. | reverse complement strand
TGGCGGTTTTGCTGCACGACGTCGGCAAGGGGTCCGGAGGGGGACACGCCGAGGTGGGGGCGGAGCTATCGCGCACGGTGGCCAGGCGGATGGGGCTCTCCAAGGAAGACGGCGACCGGCTGCAGTTCCTGGTCCGGCAGCACCTGCTCATGGCGCACATAGCCCAGCGCCGGGACCTGCACGACGAGCGGATGATCATCCAGTTCGCCCGCCAGATGGAGAAGAGCGAGAACCTGAAGATGCTCTACCTCCTCACCTACGCCGACATAAAAGCCGTGGGTCCGGAGGTCTGGACCGAGTGGAAGGCTCTGTTGCTCCAGGAGCTCTACGAGAAGGCCTTCGCGGTGCTGGAGCGCGGCGACTTCAAACTGGAGGCGGCCGGCGATCGGGTCAAGCGCGTCAAACGTGCGGTATTCGACCTTCTGGCGGACGAGTACCCGCACCAGAAGATCAAGGACGAGCTGCAGGCGCTCACCACCCGGCACCTCCTCTCCTACAAGCCGGACATCATCGCCTCTCACCTGAAGACGCTCATCTCGCTGTCGGACACCCTGGTGATCCTCAAGTACGACCACGAGGCGGGCAAAGGGTACACCAACTGCACCGTCTGCACCTACGACATCCCGGGGCTCTTCTCCATGATCACCGGGGTGATGGCCGCCAACGGCATGAACATCCTGGGTGCCCAGATCCACACCAACACGAACGAGAAGGTGCTGGACATCCTGCAGGTGAACTCGCCGCAAGGCTTCGTGATTACCGACGAGAACCGCTGGGCGCGGCTGCAGTCCGACCTGCGCGACGTGCTGTCCGGAAAGGTGCGGGTGGGTTCCCTGGTGGCCAAGCGCTACCGTCCGAGCATCCTGACCGAGAAGGCGAAACCGACCGTCCCTGCCCGGGTGGAGATCGACAACGAGGTGTCCAGCGATTACACCGTCATCGATATCTACGCCCACGACAAGGTGGGGCTCCTTTACAGCATAACCAGCACGCTCACCCGGCTTGGTCTTTACATCGGCGTCTCCAAGATCTCCACCAAGGTCGACCAGGTTGCCGACACCTTCTACGTCAAGGACATCTTCGGGCAGAAGATCGCCGACCCGCTCAAGCTGGAGGAGATCCGCGCCGAGCTTCTGGGCGCCATCGACAAATAGTGGACCGCTTCATCGATCTTTTCCTGAACTACCTCCTGGTGGAGAAGGGGGCCGCCGCCAACACGGTGGCCGCCTACAGCCGCGATCTTGCCCGCTACCTGGGCTTTCTCGGCGACCGTGCGCCTGGCGATGTGAGGGCTGCCGACGTTGCGGCGTATCTGGCCAAGCTGAAAACCGAAGGGATCTCGCCGCGCAGCAGGGCCCGCGCGCTGTCTGCAATGAGGATGCTGCACCGCTTCCTGGTCACCGAAGGTTACTGCGACACCAATCCCACCGCGATCATCGAGGCTCCCAAGGGGATCCTGAGGCTACCCAAGGTGCTGAGTGCCCGGGAGGTGGAGGCGCTGCTGGCCTCTCCCCTTGATACCGGAGCCATCGAGGTCCGGGACAAGGCGATGCTGGAGCTTCTCTATGCGACGGGGTTGCGGGTTTCCGAGCTGGTAGGGCTGAAGACCGGCGAAGTGAACGTCTCGGCCGGCTACCTCATGACCATCGGCAAGGGGGACAAGGAGCGGCTGGTCCCTATGGGGGAGAGCGCCTGCCGGGCGGTGGCCCGCTACCTGGCCGAGGCGAGGGACGATCTTTTGAAGGAAGGGAGCAGCCAGCGGCTGTTCCTGACCCGGCTGGGTGAGGGGATGACCCGCCAGTCCTTCTGGAACATCATCAAGAAACGGGCGCTGCAGGCGGGGGTCCGCACCAGCATCTCGCCGCACACCCTGCGCCACTCCTTCGCCACGCATCTGCTGGAGAACGGTGCGGACCTGAGGAGCGTGCAGATCATGCTGGGACACGCCGACCTCTCCTCGACCCAGATCTACACGCACGTGACGCGGGAGAGGTTGAAGAAGCTGCACGGGGAGTTCCATCCGAGAGGGTAAAGCAGGACCCGATCTTGCGCCCGATTCCCCACTTCCGAAGGGGGAGGGGCAGGGGAGGGGGAGCTCTGCCGGCACAGTGATTAAGCCTCCCCAGCGATTGCAACGGTGTTCCCCCTCCCTAACCCTCCCCCTTCGGGAGCGGGGATGTCGGACTTTGCGGGCGGTCAACTTAGAGTGCGATGGTGCCCTGGATGGGTGGCTGCGGGGATCCGGACTGAGGATGTTTAAGTAATTTAGAAGGAAACGAACCGAAGTAAAAAAATCGGAAAAAAGGACTCTTTAAAATGAAGTATGTAGTGCTGTTAGGCGACGGGATGTCGGATGAAAGAATAGAAGGTCTGGGGGGGAAGACCCCTCTGCAGGCGGCCAAGACGCCGAACATGGACTTCATGGCCAAACGTGGTGTGCTGGGGCTGGCCCAGACTGTGCCGGCCGGCTACCCGCCGGGAAGCGACGTGGCGAACCTCTCCATGTTCGGTTACAACCCGGTCGAGTGCTATACCGGCCGCTCCCCGCTGGAGGCGGCCAGCATGGGCGTCTCGCTCGGCCCCGACGACGTGGCCTTCCGCGTCAACCTCGTATCCCTCGACGCCAGGGGTGGGCGGCTCATCATGGAGGATTACTCGGCCGGTCACATCTCGACCGCCGATGGCCGCGAGCTGGTCGAGGACCTGCAGCGCCAGTTGGGCAACGACGAGTTCTCCTTCTATCCCGGCGTCAGCTACCGTCACCTGATGGTCTGGCACAACGGCAAGACCGCCATCCAGGCCACTCCCCCCCACGACATCACCGGCCAGGATATCCTCAACTTCCTGCCGCAGGGGGAGGGTGCCGATAAACTCATCTACCTCATGAACTGCTCGCAGATGATCTTCAACAACCACCCGCAGTACAAACGCCGCGCCGCCGCCGGCGAGCTTCCGGCCAATTCCATGTGGCTGTGGGGGCAGGGGAAGGCACCGGCCATGGGACGCTTCCACGAGAAGTTCGGTCTTTCTGGCGCGGTCATCTCAGCGGTCGACCTCATCAAGGGGATCGGCGTCTATGCCGGCCTGGATATCATCAACGTCCCCGGTGCCACCGGTTACCTCGACACCAATTTCAAGGGGAAGGCGGATGCCGCCATCGAGGCCCTGAAGAATAAGGACTTCGTCTTCGTCCATGTCGAGGCTCCGGACGAGGCTTCCCACTCCGGCAAGCTTGCCGACAAGATCCAGGCCATCGAGTGCTTCGACGAGCAGGTGGTGGGGCCCGTGCTGGAAGGGATCAAGCAGTTCGGCGACTACCGCATCCTGTGCGCCCCCGACCATCCCACGCCGGTCTCCATCATGACCCATACCTCCGACCCGGTTCCCTTCCTTATCTACAGCGGTGAGGAGAAAGAGAAGGCGGGTGTGGCCGGCTACGACGAGATCTCCGCCGCGGCCACCGGCTACAAAGTCGAGGAAGGCTTCAAGCTGATGGAGTTGCTGCTGGGCAAGTAGGTCGTGGCACTGGCAGGCGAGCCAGACGGTCCGGTATGCTGAAGAGGGCGGCGAGTAACTTCGCCGCCTTTCGTTTTGTCTCTGGCCCACCATCCTCCACTCACTCGACTCTCCTTCTCCTTGAAGGAGAAGGGACGTGTGACGGAACTCCTCCCTTATCTGTTCTGGTGAATGTGGCTGGACATTTTTTGTCCGCCGTCCTCTTTGTAAGACACATTCCCGTTGACAAAGCAGTCGTGAAGCTGGTTTAATTGCCCTTTTAGGACAATCCCATCCCGTATGCCGCAGGGGCAGCCGGGACCATTACCAAGCTCCAGGAGGAATGAATGAATCCATTGGCCGTGGAATTAAACGAGTCTCTAGCGCAGCACAACCCGCACGTCTTGGAGATGCTGTCCGATCTCGGCAAGAACCTGTTTTTCCCCAAGGGCATCCTGACCCAGTCTGCTGAAGCCAAGGAGAAAGCTCACAAATTCAACGCCACTATCGGGATCGCTACGGAAAACGGCGGCCCCATGTTCCTTTCCTGCATCCAGGACAAGCTGTCCTCCTTCGATCCCAAGGACATCTACCCCTACGCTCCCCCCGCCGGCAAGCCGGAGCTCCGCTCGCTCTGGCGCGAGAAGATGCTGCGCGAGAACCCGAGCCAGCAGGGCAAGCACTTCAGCAACCCGATCGTCACCAACGCCCTCACCCATGGTCTCTCCATCGTGGCCGACATGTTCGTCGACGAGGGTGACCACCTGATCCTGCCGGACATGCTGTGGGGCAACTACAACCTCACCTTCGGCACCTGCTCCGGCGCCATCGTCAAGAAGCACCCGACCTTCACCGTCACCGGCGGCTATGACATCGACGCCTTCAAAGCGGTGCTGCGCAACTCCGCCGAGGAGAAAGGGAAGGTGGTCGTGCTGCTCAACTTCCCCAACAACCCGAGCGGCTACACCCCGACCGTCGAGGAAGGTGATGCCCTGGTGGCCGCCATCAAGGAAGTCGCCGAGGGTGGCTGCAACGTGGTCGCCATCACCGACGACGCCTATTTCGGCCTCTTCTATGAAGATAGCCTCCAGGAGTCGCTGTTCGGCAAGCTCGCCAACCTCCACCCGCGCATCCTGGCCGTCAAGCTGGACGGCGCCACCAAGGAGGAATTCGTCTGGGGCTTCAGGACCGGTTTCATCACCTTCGCGGACGGCAACAACTACGAGAACGCCCCGGTGCTGACCGCGCTGGAGAAGAAGGCAATGGGCATCATCCGCGCCCGTATCTCCAACTGCCCGCACCCCTCCCAGACCTTCGTCATCGAAGCGCTGCGCTCGCCGCAGTTCCTGGCCCAGAAAGAGGAGAAGTTCCAGATCATGAAGGGTCGCGCCCTCAAGACCAAGGAAGTGCTCAACAGCGGCAAATACGACAAGGCCTGGGACTACTACCCCTTCAACTCCGGCTACTTCATGTGCCTGAAGCTGAAGACGGTGGAGGCCGAGAAACTGCGGGTGCACCTGCTCGACAAGTACGGGGTGGGCGCCATCTCCACCACCAAGACCGATCTCCGCATCGCCTTCTCCTGCATCGCTGAGCAGGACATCCCCGAGCTCTTCGACATCATCTACCAGGGTGTCAAGGACCTCACCCCCGAGCTGTAAATGGTAGGGAGCTTCTCCGGCACGGCCGGCGGGGCTCCCCCTCCCTGACCCTCCCCCTTCGGGAGAGGGGATGACAGTTGAGATGGATAAGATGGGAATGAAAAGGCCCACCGGTTTTCGCCGGTGGGCCTTTTTGCTGGCTGTTTCCAGCTAGTCGATCATCTTGCCGATGCTGCCGAAGCGGACCCGGAACTTGTCGCTGTCCCAGGACCAGTACTTGATGAAGGCGAGTCCCTTGATCTTGTCCAGGCTGACGAAGCCCCAGAAGCGGCTGTCGTAGGAGCGGTCGCGGTTGTCGCCCATCACGAAGTAGGAGTTGGCCGGCACCTTGATCGGGTCGGTGAAGTCGCGCGGGTTCATCTCCTTGGGGATGGTGTCCGGCTCCTTGTGCACCTCGTGGGGATTGGCGTACAGCTTACCGTTCACGTAGACACGCTTGTTGATCACCTGCACGGTGTCCCCGGGGGTGCCCACCACGCGCTTGATGAAGTCCTTGGAGGGGTCCTCCGGGTACTCGAAGACGATGACGTCGCCCTGACGCGGATCGCGAAGCTTTAACAGCCGGGTGTTGGTAAAGGGGATCTTGGCGCCGTAGACGAACTTGTTGACCAGGATGTGGTCGCCGATGGCGAGGGTGTCCTCCATGGAGCCGGAAGGGATCTTGAAGGCCTGCACGATGAAGGTGCGGATGACCATGGCCAGGAGGATGGCGATCAGGATCGATTCCACGTACTCCCTGACGATGTGCTTCCCCTTGTACGGCTTCGCTTGAGGCTTTTCGGGTTGCTCCTCGCTCTGCATGGATTTCTCGGCAACCGCGTCCTTATACTCTTCCATTCGATGATTTCCTTTTTTTAATCTGGGGCTTTGGCGTCCGGGATGCTACCCTTCGACCTTCAGGATGGCCAGGAACGCCTCCTGCGGGAGTTCGACGTTGCCGACGTTCTTCATCCGCTTCTTGCCTTCCTTCTGCTTTTCCAAAAGTTTCCGTTTCCTGGTGATGTCACCGCCGTAGCACTTGGCGAGCACGTCCTTTCTGAGGGCCTTGACCGTCTCGCGGGCGATGACCTTGGTGCCCACCGCGGCCTGGATGGCGATTTCGAACATCTGGCGGGGGATCAGTTCCTTCATCTTGGAGACCAGGTCGCGTCCCCGGTAGTAAGCCTTGTCCTTGTGGATGATCAGGGAGAGGGCGTCCACCACCTCGCCGTTGATCATGATGTTCAACCGTACCAGATCGCTCTGCCGGTAGTCCAGCATCTCGTAGTCGAGCGAGGCGTACCCCTTGGTGATCGACTTGAGGCGGTCGTAGAAATCGAGCACCACCTCGTTGAGCGGCAGCTCGTAGACCACCATCACACGGGTCGGGGTGAGGTACTTGATCTCCCGCTGCACGCCGCGCTTCTCCTCGCACAGGGCCAGGATGCCACCCACGAAGTCGTTGGGGACGTGGATGGAGGCCAGGATGAAGGGCTCCTCGACGTAGGCGATCTCCTGGGTGGCGGGGAGCTGGTTGGCGCTCTGGATGGTGATCAGGGAGTCGTCGGTCCTGTGCACCTTGTAGACGACGGTAGGCGCGGTGGTGATCAGCTCCAGGTTGAACTCGC
>NZ_DATFBA010000068.1:0-13343 GCF_035254065.1 Geomonas sp. | reverse complement strand
GGCTGCACGGGCCGGACGGCTTCGCCACCGAACTGTACAGGAGCCTGTACAAGGACAAGAAGTTCCAGCAGCAGGCATCGCTGATCGACGGCAAGCCGGCCAAGAAATTCGCCGGACCGGCAGAAAGGATGTCCGAACAGTATGACGGTCTGATCGTTGACGCCTCCGGGCTGAACCTCAAGCCGGCGCTCTACAACCGCATCCTCACCTCCTCTGACGAGCTGCTCTATGACCCGACCAAGTTCAGCCAGCACAGCCTGGAGACCTTCGGGAGCGGCAAGTACGTCGACAGCGTGGATAACGCCCGCCTCGCCCTGCAGAGCCGCGGGGTCAAATCACCGCTTGTCATCAAGGCCACGGATGTCGCCAACGGCTCCGATATCCGGGTCGATGACGATGACGCCATCCAGATCTTCTCCGCCAACCAGAAGGGGAAATTCCTGACCTCGGCCAAAGTTGCCTTCGTGGTGAACTAAGGGGGAGTGGATGCGACGCCTATTGGGGATAGCTCTTTCGCTGGGAATGATGCTCGCCACGGTGTCAGCGGATGCCGGAAGCTGGGGTCGGGCGGGGGGCGGCAGAGGCTGGAGCGGCAGGGGCGGAAGCTCGGCCATCCGGTCCACCGGTGGTGTATCGCGCTCGGTGCAGTACCCGCGCGGGGCGGTGCCCAGGACCTACTACCGCTCCAGCTACCCGTCGAGCTATACTCTTTCTACCGTGCCGGCGCCCACCGTCTACTACCAGTCGAGCTACCCAACAAGCTACTGGCCGTCGTACTACGTTTCCAGTTATCCGTCCTACCCGCAGACCGTGGCGACTCCCGTCATGGAAGTGGCCCCTGTCGCCCCGGCGCAAGCCTGGTATCCCCCCCCTCCGCCAGCATCCCTGCCCGCTGAGCCCCCCTACCCGACCGGACAGGAGCAGTACCAGTCGGCGGCAGCCGACGAGGACGTATCCGGCACCCTGGTGATAGCCATCGGCACCAACTACAGCGACCGCACTGACATCCCGCACCTGAGGTACGCCGCCAGCGACACCCAAAAGGTGTACGACACCCTCTCCGCCAGACAATCAGGCCCGGTCACCGGCGTGCTGCTGGTAGGCGAGGACGCCACGCGGAGCAACATCCTGAGCGCCATCGACAAGGCCAACAGCTGGCAGGGCCCGGTGGTCTTCTATTTCTCCGGCCACGGGTCGCCCGACCTCACCGGCCGCGACAAGCTCGGCTTCCTGGTCACCTCCGATACCGATACCTCCTACCCCGGCCGCCTGCAGCAAACGGCGATCTCCCTTTCCGAGATCTGGGCCGACTTGCAGAACTCCCCGGCACGCTCGGTCTTTGCCGCCGTCGACATCTGCTTCACAGGCACCGGCAAGTCGATCCTTACCGATGGAGCGAAGCCCCTCATCGTCAGCCGTGGTGCGCCGGAGCGGGCTTTCGATGCGGAGAGCGGGCCGGTGGAGATCGGCGGACCGGCAGGCAGCAGGGTACTTCTTTTGTCATCGTCGGCCAATCAGCCTTCCTGGGAAGATGGCAAGAAGCTCAAGGGGGGGATCTTCACCCACTATCTCCTGGCCGGGCTGCAGGGGGGAGTGGAAAAAAACGGCGTAGTCAAGGTCCAGGAACTCGTCCGCTACGTGAAACGTGAAGTGAAGGCCGCTGCCCGGAAACTGAAAGGTGTCGACCAGACTCCGCAGGCCGTAGGGGATGGAGAGTTTGTCGTCGCCTCGGCCAAACGGCAGGTACCGGTCGAGCAAAGAGCTTCAACAAGGGAATCCTATGCGCGATATTAAACGTGTTCTCTTCGCGCTCCTGATGGCGTTCTCAAGCATCAGCGCGCAGCCTGCCTCGGCGCAGACCCCGCCTCAGCCGGTGTGGGTAGAGGCGGTCGGCACCGCCATCGGCAGCGACTTCGACCCCCCGGTGGAAGTGATCGGCCGTGCCAAGGCCGATGCCCAGAGAAAGGCGGTGGAGACCGCCGTGGGGACCTTCGTCAAGTCGACCAGGCTGGTCAGCGACCGCCAATTCGCCTCCGAGGAGATGTACGCCAGGATCAGGGGACGCATCGACCGCTTGACGGTGCTCTCCACGGACAGAGATGAAAGTGACGCGAACACCTACCATGTCCGGATAAAGGCGCTGGTGAGCCCGGTAACCTCCGAGGCGGAGGCGGATATCGCCGTCAAGGCCACCGTGTCCAAATCAGAGCTATTGGAGGGGGATGCCACCAGCGTCGTCTACCAGTCCTCCGCCGACGGCTACGTCTACATCTTCTGCATTGCGACCGATAACTCCGTCACCCTGCTGTTTCCGGACCAAAGCCATACAGACAACCATGTCCAGGCTGGCGCCGGATATGTCTTCCCGCCGGAAGGTTCGGGGATGAGGCTCTCAGCGGCGCGGATACCGAACGCCGGCGATGGCCCTGCCATAGAACGTATCAGGGTCATCGTGACCAAGAACCGGGAGCAGTTGCTGGAGAAGAGCTTTGGAGATGGCAGCCTGCTTCGGACCGCGCGCGACACCGGCTCGTCCGGCGACCTGACCCGTCGGCTGGCGCAGATCGACCCGACCGAATGGGGTGACACCGTGGCAACCTTCGTGGTTCGGCCCCGATAGTAACGGCCAGGGGTGCTCAACAAAAAATGCGGGCAAAAAAAAGGGGACTGGCACCTGCGGAGCCAGTCCCCTTGCTGCTTGATGATTTCAGCCATGGAGCCGGTGCCTGATCTCCTCCTGCCGCTGCTCTGGCGTCTTCGATATCACCGGGGAACCGGCGTCACCTCTCACTGCTGCTGCCGCCACCTGCTCCGAGCCATGCAACCTGGCCCTGATACCCTCCTGTAAATCCCCTACCGTCTCTTTACCTTCCGGTGAACCGTTGCCAACTGCTTCAGTTTTCTCCCGGTTGAAGCAGCTGTTGTCGGCTGACCAATGACAGATGACCTGTTCCTGATATGTCTGGGCAAAAACAGGCATCGCCGAAGACATTAAAAACGCACCCATGACCACTATGGATTCTTTTCTCATCCGCCACCCCCTGTATTTGGGTTCTCGTTGCCGTCCTCCTCCTGTAAGCCTCGAGCACACCTTCATTGAGACCGGGGTTGATGATCCTGCTAGTGGGCCATTTAGACCAAGCCCATCTACCATCATACCAGCACCAGCAGCAAGAAATAAGTCGCAGGCCGCTGGCACAAAAAAGCCGTGCAACTTCTTAGGGTTGCACGGCAACTTCCCCTTTCGAGGGAGTGACAGAGTTTGGATGGGTCCTAAGCGGGCTTCACCTTAGGGATGAAGATCTGCTCGGGATCCAGAACGTGATGGATCAGGTGGAGTTCCTCCCGGGTCGGCGGCAGCGTATCGCCGGAGACGCGGCTGATGTCCAGGTCGAAGTGGCACATCTCCCTGATCTCCTCTGGGGTCGTGCCGGGATGACAGGTGTCGAGGTAGATCCGCCCGGTCTGGTCGTCGAAGCGGAAGACGCCGGCGGTGCTGATGACGGCGGAGGGGCCGCCGCGGTAGGCGGAACCGTACAGCTCACGGCGGTGGACGAACTCCCCTTCCGGCCATTTCTTCACCCGCCAGCCGGGACTGGTGATGTAGCTCACCCTGGGGGTGAAGCGCCGCTTCTCGTGCACCATGATGAAGACCGTCCTTCTGGCGAAGGAGTTGATGTCGGGATTGCCGCCGCTGCCGGTCAGCCGCAGCTCGGGGTTCAGGTAATCGCCGATGCAGGTGGTGTTGACGTTGCCGTACTCATCCACCTCGGCGCCCCCTAAAAAGCCGAGGTCGACGTAGCCGCGCTGGGCGATGCTGAAGGCGTCACTGAGACCGGAAGCCCGGGAGGCCCCCATCTCGCAGCGGGCGTCCCCCACCGAGGTGGGGATCTGGGGCGGCCTGCCGTCCAGGGTCCCCGCCTCGAAGATCAGCTTCAGGTTGGGGGCGTGGGTCTTCTGGGCCAGCATGATGGCCACCATGGGAAGCCCGGTCCCGGCGAAGACAATCTCGTTGTCGTTGACCTCGCGCGCGGCAGCGCAGCAGAGGAGATCCGCCAGCCCGTACTCTTCCGGATTCGCATAGTCCCTGGTCATCTCATTGCCCCCTCTTCACGCTGGTGGAGTAGTTGACGGCCGTGTTGGCCTTCAGGTTCAGCATCCTTGGCCAGCCAAGCTTCTCCAGGTAGCTCATGTGGTCCTGGCCATGGATCCACTCCTTGGCGAAGGCGTCGAACCCTTCCTGGGTGCGGGTCTTGCCGTAGAAGTCCTTGAGGAAGCCGCCGTCCACGTCGTAGCGGCCGAACATCCCGGTGGGGTGGGCTCCGAAGGGGCATTCGACGATGTAGTCCACCTCGAAGCTGGTGATGGTGTTGCGATCCGCCTCGCGGCGCAGGTACTCCTCGGGGACGATCTCTTCGGCCATCACGATGGTGATGTCGGCGGCCCGGGCAGCCTCCGGGTCGGAGTAGTACTGGCCGGCCACCCGCACGGTCCCCTCCTCCCCCACCTGCTGCACGCACATCACCGCCACGTCCACCTTGGCGGCCGGAACCAGCACCTGCGGACCGGCGTCGAAGAAGGGATCATGGGTGAAGACGTACTTCTGCTTGGGGAAGCGTTTGCCGTCCCTCAAGCCGGCTCTCCCCAGCGTGTCGTAGTCGGGGTTGTGAATGTCGGTGCCGAGCGCGGTCTGGGTGACGGCGTAGGGGGCGCCGGAGGCGGCGGCGGTAAAGCGGAAGAGCATCTCGGCGTGGCTGTAATCCTCGACCAGGATCTCCTTGGCGCCCACCTTGCGGGAGAGGTTCGCGCCGTACTTGCCGTACAGCTCGTGCCCGACCCAGCACGACTCCCAGACATCGACGCAGCCCGCTCCCACCAGGAACTCCGTCTGCGGCCCGCCGTTCACCTCGATCAGGTGCAGTCCCTTCCTATGCTGGCGGATCAGCTCATAGATGATGGCGAAGGGGCGGCGCCAGATGGTGAACCCCGAGAAGGTGAGGCTCGAACCGTCCTTGATGATCTCCGCCGCCTGTTGCAGTGTAATGCGCTTGCCGCTACTCATGCCTCCCTCCTTATTGGTTAGGCCATCAACTGAAGTTCCTCAGGATCTCTCGCGAGATGATCACCCGCTGTATCTCGTTGGTCCCCTCGTAGATCGAGGTGATGCGGGCGTCGCGGGCGTAGCGCTCGACGGGGAAGTCGGCCGTGTACCCGTAGCCGCCAAGCATCTGAATCGCCTTGTAACAGGCCTTGTTGGCGGCCTCGGTGGCGAACATCTTGGCCATGGAGGCCTCCTTGGCAAACGACTTCCCGCTTTGCTTGCGGAAGGCGGCGTTCATCAGCAAAAGCCGGGCGGCCTCCAGTTCGGTGTAGCCGTCGGCGACCATCCACTGGATCGCCTGGAAGTTGCTGATCTTCTGTCCGAATTGGGCGCGCTCGGTGGAGTACCCGGTGGAGTAGTCCATGGCGGCCAGCCCCACGCCGAGGGCGAGCGAACCGATGCCGATGCGCCCTCCCGCCAGTTCGGCCACCGCGGTCCGGAAGCCATCATTGGGCTTCCCCATCATGGCGGTTTTGGGAACCCGGCAGTCCTGGAAGATCACCTCGTTGGTGGCCGAGGCATGCTGTCCCATCTTCTTCTCTTCCTTGCCGATCACCAGTCCGGGGGTCCCCGCCTCTACCAGGAAACAGCTGATCCCCTTCCCTTTGGGAGCGTCGCGGTCGGTGACCGCCCAGACGATGAAGACGCCTGCGTAGGGGGCGCTGGTGATGAAGATCTTGGAGCCGTTCAAGATGTAGGAGTCGCCGTCCTCCACCGCCTGGGTGCACATGCCGGCCGGATCGGACCCCGCGCAGTTCTCGGTGAGGGCGAAGCTGGCGGCGGCGAACTCGCCCGAGCAGATCCGGGGGATGTAGGCTTCCTTCTGCTCTTCGGTGCCAATGGCCTGGATCACCTCGGCCGCCATGTTATTCACCGAGACGGTCACCGCCGTGGAAGCGCAGGCGCGGGCGATCTCGGTCATGGCGACACTGAAGGCCACCGTGCCTGCCTGGGCACCACCGAATTCCTCCCTGACGTTCAGCCCCATGAAGCCCAGCTCGGCAAGCTTCTTCAGGTTGCCCAGCATCAGGCTCCGGTCGCCCCCTTCGTCAAGCTGCGCCGCCACCGGCTCGAGTTCCGCGCGGGCGAAGTCGCGGGCGGTGTCCTGGATCAGTTTCTGCTCTTCGTTGAGCTCAAGATACATCGTCGCCTCCCTCCTTGATCGATCCTGCTGGCCCTCTCGGTCATCCTGCTCGGACTGCTGAATCAAGTTTTACGCACTGTGCACACCGTCGGCATCACGTCCCCCCCTTGATAAAGGGGGGACAGGGGGGATTGCTTTTTTGGGTTTCCGGCCTTGCCACCACTTACATCTCAATGCCGACGCGGGCCGGAATTCCCTTCTTGAAGTAATGCTTCACTTCCCGCATCTCGGTCACCAGGTCGGCGGCCTCCACCACCCGCTCGTCCGCACTGCGCCCGGTTAGCACCAGTTCCACCCCTGCCGGTTTCCGAGCGATCAGGGCGAGGATCTCGTCCACGGCAACCAGGTCGAACCAGGCCGCGCCGTTGATCTCGTCCAGGATGACCAGATCGTAGCTGCCGCACTCCAGCGCCTTGTGCGCGAGGTCCAACGCCAGCCGGGCCTGGGCGAGATCCTCGGGATGTGGATCACCCTTCTTTACCCAGCCGTCGCGGCCGGTCCGGTGGATGGTGAGGTTTGGGAAGAGCCGTTCGGCAGCCAGGTGCTCGCCGTAATCGCCGCCCCCCTTCATGAACTGAATCATGCAGACCTCCAGGTTCCTTCCCACCGCCCGGAAGGCAAGTCCCAGCGAGGCAGTAGTCTTCCCCTTTCCGTTCCCGGTGTAGACCTGGACCAGCCCGCGCGCGAGTTTCATTGCTGTACCCTCGCCGTGAAGGCGGGCACGAACTGCAGCACATCCGCCACCACCAGCACGTCGGCAATCTCCCCGATGGGGGCGTCCTTATCCTTGTTGATGGCGACGATGAAGTCCGATTTTTTCATGCCGGCCAGGTGCTGGATGGCGCCGCTGATACCGCAGGCGACGTAAACCTTGGGATTAACCGTCTGGCCGGTGGTCCCGACCTGGTGGCTGTGATCGACCCAGCCGGCATCCACCACGGGGCGGCTCGCACCCAGTTCCCCGCCCAGCGCCTTGGCCAGCGCAGCGACCACCGGAACGTTCTCCTTCTTCCCCACCCCGCGGCCGGCGCTGACGATTACCTCCGCCCTGGTCAAGTCCACCTGCTTAGCCTCGGCCGCTTGATAGCCGACAAACTCTACGGTGGGAGCGGATTCTGCGGTGAGAGGTTCCACCCACGGCGTCCCTCCCTGGATGACAGGGAAGGCGCCTGCCTGGATGGTGACGACTGCGGGGTTGGTGGTCGGCTTCACCGTGCGGCGCATCTTGGCGTTGCAGCAGCCAACCTCGAAGCCGCCGTCGACGATGCCGATGACTTCGGAGACCTGTCCCGCCTTCAGCGATCCCGCCAGGCGGGGGGCCAGGTCCCAGCCGTAGGAGGAATGGATGAAGATCACGTAGTCCGGCTTTTCCCGCTCCACGGCCTGCATGAGCAGTTTCTTGTGCAGGTCGGGGTTGTACTCCCCGCAAAGAGCCGCGTCGGCCAGGTAGACCGTACCGGGAAAGGAGGGGAGCTGGGCAGGCGAGCCGACCAGGAACATGACGGGATCGGCCCCCAACTGGCTGGCAAAGCCATAGAGTTCGTAGGTGGTATCCAGCAGTTTTCCTTCCCGGTATTCTCCAACGAGCAGTGCCTTCATAATGCCTCCTAGCGCAAGACCGCGGTCTTGTCTTTCATGATTCCATAGAGTTGATCGACCAGCGCCGACATGTCCCCTTCGAGCACCACCCCTCCCCCCTTCTTGGCCGGGGGATGGAAACTCGCGGTGGCGACCCGCGGCTGTTCGCTCAGCAGTTGGTCTGCGCTGAGCAACTCAATCTCCTTTCTCTTGGCTTTCATGATGTTGGGAAGTGTCGGGTAACGGGGGACGTTCAGGCCGAGCTGGCAGGTTACCAGTGCAGGGGTTCTCATCTTGACCACCCCTTTCACGCCACCTTCCAGTTCGCGGGAGGCGGTGACCACGCCGTTTTCGTAGGCGAAGGCGACCAGGGTGGTGACACAGGGAATTCCCAGTTCCTCGGCCACCAGCACGCCGACCTGGGCCGAGCCCCGGTCCTGCGACTGCATCCCGGTGAATACCAGGTCGTAACCCTTGTCACGGGCATAGGCGGCGATGATGGACGCTATCTGCGAGGGATCTTTCTGGGCCGAAGCGGGGTCCTGCACATGTGCACCACGGTCGCACCCCATGGCGAGCGCCTTCTTGATCGCCTCGACCACCCGGTCCGGGCCGATGGAAAGGACCGTCACCTCAGGTTCGTCGCCCAGCTGTTCCTTGAGGCGCACCGCCTGTTCCACCGCAAACTCGTCATACTCGTTCATGCGGAAGGCGAGATCGGTTTCTTCGAACCAGGTACCGCTGCCGTTGGGCTTGAACCGGGACTCCATGTCCGGGACCTGCTTGATGCAGACGAGAATTTTCATAAAGACCTCCATTGGTACTTTTTAGTTCTTACCCCATCCTCACCCTGTCCCTCCCCTTGAAGGGGAGGGGACGCAGGGCGGTGTTTGGTAGGGTACGCACGGCCCATCGATCCTCGGCCGTGTGGTGGGCGGTGCCCCACACTAGGCTGCGCCGCAATCACGTCCCCCCCCTTGATAAAGGGGGGACAGGGGGGATTTGCTTTTTAGGTTCCGGACGGTCACACCGCCACCCGCTCCGGCTCCCCTTTGACTGGGGGCTCGACCGGCCGCTGCGGGAGGTGGATCACCGCGATCCGCTCGGCCACGATCTCCGCGAGGTCCCGGACCACGATACCACCTTCAAAGCCGCCGGTTTTGATGCCGTCCTCGAACATGGTGAGGCAGAACGGGCAATTCGAGACCAAGGTCGCTGCCCCGGTATCCGTCGCCATCTGGACCCGCTCCACATTGATCCGCCGGCCCAGCTTCTCCTCGGCCAGGATCCTTCCCCCGCCGGCACTGCAGCAGAAGCTGTCATAACCGGAGCGGGACATCTCCTCGATGCGTCCCCCGGCGGCGGCCAGCACCGCCCGGGGCTCGTCGATCACGTCCATGTACCGGCCGAGGTAGCAGGAGTCGTGATAGGTCGCCACAAACGGCTCAGGGTTCAGGCGAAGCTGTCCCTCTTCGATCAGCCGGTGGATGAAGGTGGTGTAGTGCTCGACCGGCAGTTCAAGGCCCAGGTCGCGGTAATCGCGGGCCAGGGTGTTGAAGCAGTGCGGGCAGGTGGTGACCACCTTCTGTACTCCATAGCCCTTGATGGTCTCGATGTTTTCGGCGGCCAGCATCTGGTAGAGGTACTCGTTGCCGAGCTTTCTGGCCGGCTCGCCGCAGCACTTCTCCTCTTTGCCGAGGATGCCGACCCGGATGCCGGCGGCGTTGCAGATGCGCAGGAACTTGTCGGCGATGGCGCGGTTTCTTCTGTCGAAGGATGCGTAGCAACCGACGAAGTAGAGGACGTCCACCTCGCCCCCATCCTCCATCAAGGTCGCGCCGTGCCCGATGGCCCAGTCACCCCGCCCGGCATAGGCCAGTCCAAAGGGGTTGCCATTCACCTCCAGGTTGCCGACGGCGGTACGTACCTCGTCGCCGGGGAAGCTCCCCTCCATCAGGGTCAGATTCCTGCGCATCTCGATGATCTTGTTGACGTGTTCGTTGTTGGCCGGGCAGATGTCCTGGCAAGCACGGCAGGTGGTGCAGGACCAGACGGCATCCTCCGCGATGCTCTCCGCAAGCACCGTCTCCTTCCCGGCCTCAGCGGCCTCGCCTATCTGCTGGATCACCTTCATGGGCGAGAGCGGCTTTTGCGTGGCGTGGGCGGGACAGGCGTCCTGGCAGCGGCCGCAGCTTGTGCAGGCGTCGGCGTCGAAGATGTCTTTCCAGGTGAGATCGGCGACGGTGGCGGCACCAAACTGCTGGAGACTCTCGTCCTCAAGGTTGATGGTGGCGAGGGTCCCTTTAGGCTCCAGGGGCGCGAAGAACGCGTTTAGGCTGGTGGTCACGATGTGCTTCAACCGGCTGTAGGGGATCATGCAGATGAAGCCGGCGACGAGGCCCATGTGGAGCCACCAGATGACTTGATGGCAGCTGCGGATGGATTCGTCGGTGAAGGGGAGGAAGAGTTTCACAGCCAGCAGCCCGACCGGGGAGAAACGAGCCAGGGCGGGATTCTGCACCACTTCGGTGGCGGCCATGCGGGCGCCTTCCGCCAGGAAGCCGGTGATCAGGATGCCGAAGAGCAGCAGGTGGACCCGGTAGTCGTCGTTGAGGATTTCCAGCGAGGGAGGTTGGATTACGAAACGGCGGACGAAGAGACCGGCCAGCATCAGGATGGCGGTGAGACCGGCGAGGTCGAGCACCAGCGAGAAGGCCTGGTAGAAGCCTCCGGACAGGAGGTTCACCTTGATCACCGGGGTAAGGTAATCGGCCTGGACCATGATGATGAGGGTACCGACGAAGAGGGTCAGGAAGCCCCAGAAGAAGAGGTTATGGAAGATGCCTCCTGCCTTCACCCGGGCTACCTTCTCCTGGCCGAGCACCTCAGTGACCATCAGCTTGGCCCGCTCGGGAAAGCGGTCAAAGCGGTCGAGCGGTTTGCCTTGGCGATAGAGCGGCACCCTCTTGATGAAGCCCCAGGCGCAGACCGCGAAGGCGGCGAAGACCAGCAGGTACATCGGGACGACCACGCCGTGGCCCACGTTCCAATAGATCTCGCGTGTCATTTCCATGGTGCATCCTCCCTTGACAGCCCCGGGGACTGGCTCCGCAGGTGCCTGTCCCCTTTTTCCCCAACTTTTTCAGGCCTTACGCCAGCAGCATCTTCGAGATGACCACCCGCTGTACTTCATTTGTCCCCTCGTAAATCTCGGTGATCTTGGCGTCACGGTACATCCGCTCCACCTCGTAATCGGCGATGTAGCCGTAGCCGCCGTGGATCTGCACGGCCTCCTTGGTCACCCAGGTCGCTGCCTCGGACGCGCACATCTTGCACATGGCGCTCTCCATCGCGTAGTTCAGCTTGCTGTCCTTCATCCAGGCAGCCTTGTGGGTGAGAAGCTTGGCCATCTCGATCTTGGAGTACATGTCGGCAAGTTTGAACTGGATCGCCTGCAGGTCGCTGAGCGGGGCGCCGAACTGCTTGCGCTCTTTCGAGTAGGCAAGCGCGCGGTCGAAGGCGCCGCCGGCGATGCCGAGAGCCTGGGAGGCGATGCCGACCCTGCCGCCGTTCAAGGTCTCCATGGCGATCTTGAATCCCTGCCCCTCCGCGCCGAGCAGGTTTTCGGCCGGGATGCGCAGATCGTCGAAGGCGAAGGCGGTGGTGTAGCTGCCGCGGATCCCCATCTTCACCTCGTTTTTGAGGATGGTCACACCCGGCGAGGAGAGATCGACGATGAAAGCGGAAATACCTTTGTGCTTGAGGCTCTTGTCATGGGTGGCAAAGAGGACGCCGGTGCCGAGGAAGCCGCCGTTGGTGATGAAGGTCTTGCCGCCGTTGATGACGATCTGGTCTCCCTCCCGGCGGTAGGTGGTGGCCATGCCGGAGACGTCACTGCCTACGTCCGGCTCGGTCAGCAGGATGCAGCCGATCTTCCGGCCGGTGGCGAGGGCCGGGAGGAACTTTTTCTTCTGCTCAGGGGTCCCGAAGCGGTAGATAGGATCACAGGCAAGCGAGGTGTGAGCGGAGATCAGCACGCCGCTGGAGGCGCAGGCCTTGGAGACCTCCTCGACCACGATCGAGTAAGAGAGCATGTCCAGCCCCGCACCCTCGTACTCCTCCGGGATGTAGCTCCCCATCAGCCCCATCTCGCTCATCTTGGCAACCAGCTCCTCGGGGATGCAGTGCTCTTCGTCGATCTTGATGGCCAGCGGCTTGATCTCCTTCTCAACGAACTCACGCACCGAGTCGCGCAAAACCTTGTGATCCTGGCTCAGTTCGAAATTCATGATGTCCCCCCTTTTGGATGTGGTTACCTTGCTTTGGTCTTGTGAATTTTGGTGGTTCGATGCCGTAGGCTATTTCCCGGTGAAGGCGGCCTTGCGTTTATCCACGAATGCGGACATCCCTTCTTTCTGGTCTTTGGTCGCGAAGAGGACGCCGAAGAGCGAGGCTTCGTAGCGGAATCCGTCCTCCTTGGTCATGTTGAGGCCGTTGGCGATAGCGTTCTTGGCGTAGGAGACGCCCAGGGTGCCCACGCCGGTGATGGCAGCCGCGGTGTCCCTCGCCTTGGCCATCAGTTCCTCCGGAGCGATGACTTCATTGACGATCCCCCAGGCGCACGCCTTCTCGGCATCGATCATACGGCCGGTAAAGATCAGCTCGTTGGCCCGGTTGGGACCGATCAGCCGGGCGAGGTTCTGGGTCCCGCCGAAACCGGGCATGATCCCCAGGGTGACCTCCGGAAAGCCGAGCTTCGCCTTGCTGGAGGCGTAGATGAAATCGCAGGCCAGGGCAAGTTCGAGACCGCCACCGAGGGCGTAACCGTTGACGGCGGCTATCACCGGCTTGGTCATCTTCTCGATCAGCATCATCACCCGCTGCCCTTTCAGGCCGAACTGGTGCCCCTCATACGCGCTCATGGAGGCCATTTCCTTGATGTCGGCTCCCGCCACGAAGGCCTTGTCGCCGGCGCCGGTCACGATGACCGCCTTCACCGCGTCGTTGCGGTTCAGTTCGTAAAAAGCAGACTCCAGCTCACCCAGCACCTCGCCGTTCAGGGCGTTGAGGGTCTTGGGGCTGTTGACGGTGAGAACGGCGATGCCGTTGGCAGCTTCAATGATCAGGTTCTTGTAGTCCATGAACGGGCTCCTTTTCAGTAGCTGTAAAATCCGCGGCCGGACTTGCGGCCGAGGTAGCCGGCGTTCACCATCTTCACCAGCAGCGGACAGGGGCGGTACTTGGGATCCTTGAAACCGTCGTAGAGGACGTTGGCGATCGCCAGCACGGTGTCCAGGCCGATGAAGTCGGCCAGGGTGAGCGGCCCCATCGGTTGGTTGGTGCCAAGCTTCATCCCCTTATCGATGTCCTCGGCCGAAGCGATCCCCTCGTACAGAGCGAAGACGGCCTCGTTGATCATCGGGATAAGGACCCGGTTGACGATGAAGCCGGGGTAGTCCTGGGAGACCGCAATCTCCTTGTCGAGCTTGGCGACCAGGGCGGCAGTGGTCTGGAAGGTCT
>NZ_DATFBA010000067.1:0-3869 GCF_035254065.1 Geomonas sp. | reverse complement strand
TCGTGGAACTTGGAGAGCGCCCGGATGCCGTAGGGGCTCAGGAACTCGTTTTCGTCGAGCATGGTGGTGAGGATCCTGCGCAGCCGCTGCTCGTTCACCAGGGCGAACATGCCGCGCTCGTTCACCCCCAGGTGGCCGGGGCCGGTGCGGTGGATGGAGTCCAAGAGTTCCGGCATCTGCTCGGCCCGCGCCCTGAAGGCCGCCGTCGCCTGCGGCACGAGCTCCCGCTGCCACGGCTCGATCACGGTTGCCGCTGCCAGCGGGAGCAGGCCCACCATGGAGCGCACCTTGAGCCGGGTCGCCGAGCCGTCAGGAAGGCGCAGCAGGTCGTAGTAGAAGCCGTCCTCCTCGTCCCACATGCCGTCCTGTCTGTTCATGGCGGAGGCGATGAAGAGGAAGTGCTCGATGAACTTGTAGACCATCTCCTCGTAGGTACGGTCGTGGGTGGTGAGCTCCGCGGCGAGCTCCAGCATGTTCTGGGTGAAAAGGGCCATCCAGGCGGTGCCGTCCGCCTGTTCCAGGTGCCCCCCGGTGGGAAGCGCGGCGCTGCGGTCAAACACCCCGATGTTGTCCAGCCCGAGGAAGCCGCCCTCGAAGACGTTCTTGCCGAAGCGGTCCTTCCTGTTCACCCACCAGTTGAAGTTCAAGAGGAGCTTGTTGAAGGCCCCCTTCAGGAACTCCATATCGGTCTCGCCGTGCAGGGCCTGCTCGGTGCGGTACAGGAAGAGGGTGGCGAAGGCGTGCACCGGCGGGTTGACGTCGCTGAAGTTCCACTCGTAGGCGGGAATCTGGCCGTTGGGGTGCAGGTAGCGCCCGTGCAGCATCAGTTTCAGCTGCTACTTGGCGAAGTCGGGGTCGACCATGCCGATGGGGAGCGTGTGGAAGGCGAGGTCCCAGGCGGCGTACCAGGGGTACTCCCACTTGTCCGGCATGGAGATGATGTCGTCGTTGATCATGTGGAACCATTCCCGGTTCCGGAACTCCTGGGTGCCGTGGTGCAGCGGATGGGCGTTGTGCTCCTCCAGCCAGGCGTCGCCGTCCCAGAAGTAGTACTGCTTGGACCAGAGCATGCCGGCCAGGGCCTGGCGCATCACGCGGGCCTGATCCTCGCTCAGCGACGGCGGGGTGATGGAGCGGTAGAATTCGTCCGCCTCGCCGACCCTCTGCTGGAAGGTGTCCTCGAACTCTTTGGCGAACGGTTTGCCGGCCATCTGCGGGGAGCTGTTGCTCAGCCGCAGACGGATCACTTCCGACTTGCCGGCCGCGATCTTCATTTGGTAGTGGGCGGAGACTTTGGTACCGCTCCTGCCGGGGTCCACGGCACCCTTTTCCCCGTTCACCACGTAGTTGTTGATGGCGTCCTTGAGGTAAGGACCGACGTCCGGGTAGTCGAGGCCGAGCCGGGCGTGGTTGGTCGAGTTCTCGGTGAAGAGCAGCGGCACGCTCCCCTCGCAGTACAGGTAGTTGCTTCCCAGCACCGAGTGGCTGGTCTCCACCGTCCTGGTGCCGGAAGGGCCCTCGACCTGCTTGAGCTGCGGCTTGGGGGCCGGCCTCGATATCCATTCCGCCCAGTCGTTTCTGAACCACAGGGTCGGCAGCACGTGCAGTTCGGCCGCCTCCGGACCCCGGTTGTGTACGGTGATCTTCACCAGCAGGTCGTCCGGTCCGGCCTTGGCGTATTCCATGAAGACGTCGAAGTACCGGTCATCGTCGAACACGCCGGTGTCGAGCAGTTCGTACTCCATCTCCTCACGGCTGCGCCCGCGGTTGGTGTCGACCAGATCGGCATAGGGAAAGGCCGCCTGGGGGTACTTGTACAGGTACTTCATGTAGGAGTGGGTCGGCGTGCTGTCGAGGTAGAAGTAGTACTCCTTGGCATCCTCGCCGTGGTTCGCCTCGGAGTTGGTGAGCCCGAAGATGCGCTCCTTGAGGATGGCGTCCTTGCCGTTCCACAGGGCGAGCGCGAAGCAGAGGTGCTGCTTGTCGTCCGAGATACCGCCCAGGCCGTCCTCGCCCCAGCGGTAGGCGCGGGAGCGCGCATTGTCGTGCGAGAAGAAATTCCAGGCGTCGCCGTTGTCGCTGTAATCCTCCCGAACCGTTCCCCACTGCCGTTCGGAGAGATAGGGACCCCATTTTTTCCAAGGAACGTTCTTTTCCTGCGTCTCCTGCAGGCGCATCTGCTCAGCGTTGTTCTTCGATGGCTCAGCTGCTTTCATGACGATTCCTCCTTTGATGGTCAGGGCGATCCGAAAAGTTTAATGCATCACCCGCAAGATGCATCTTCGCGTACGACTATTTATACGGTTTATACGGCTCATGATCCGGCTGATGCGGCGGGCTGAAACTCTACGCCCTGGGCCTTCCCGGCTTGGGCGTACGGCTGCAGCCGGAAGAAGTTACCTCCCCACGGCGGGATATCGACGTACAGTCCCGCTCCCCCCATCTCATCGCCGGCTCGGTCCCAGCTTTCTCCGGAAAGGAGGTCCAGCAGGCCCCAGGTCCTGTCCGCGATGCCGTCTACCGGCACCCTGATGCGGGCTTGGGCGGCGCTCTCCCCCAGGTTCACGATGACGAGGTGATGGGTGCGTTCTCCGCTCCAGCACCAGGCGACGATGTTGAGGTAACTGTCGTTGTCGGGCCACCCTTCCCGGTGGCAGAGCTGCCAGCTCCCCTTTCTCAAGCCCCCCTTGGTCACCGCTTGGAGAAGCGATCGGTAAAACGCCTGCAACTCCGTGTCGGGCGGCTCGTCGGGACGCCGGGCCAGGAAGACGGGGAGCCTGACCTTGCGCCCCTCAAACTGCCCCTCGTGGAACAGCACGGCCCCCGGCAGGGTGGCGGTAAGCAGCGCCGCGGCCCTCGCCTTGGCGGGTGGGAAGGTGGCGGCCGTTCTCGGCTCGTCGTGGTTCTCGACGAAGCGGACCAGCCGCTCCTGGTAGGCTGCGTCGGCGCACAGATGGAGCCGGACCTCCTCAGCCGGTCCGTGTTCGAGCCGGTCATATAGTTTCTTGTCGTAGCAGTAGTCGAAGCCCTGCTGCTGCAGCTCCCATTCCAGGTCCCAATAGGCCTCGGCCATGAAGAGAAAGCCTGGGTGGGCGGCACGCACCGCGTGGATCACCTCCGGCCAGTATTCCTTCTCCGGGCGTGCCCCCGCCCGCTGGCCCCAGGTCCGCTGGAAGATCTCGTTCATGACCAGCATGGCCATGTCGCAGCGCACCCCGTCGCACTGCTCGGCGAGAGCGTTGAGGGTGGCGATGACCGCCGCCCGCAAGCCGGGACTGAAGGCGTTGAGCTGGAGGACATCGGGCCAGGCGGGGAAGAACGGGTCACGGCCGCAGGCGAAGATGCTTCCTGCCGTGGAGAGAAAGGCCGCCGGCTCTTTCAGGGCGTCCTCGTAGCTGCCGCGGATGAAGTAATCTGGATGTTCGGTGACCCACGGGTGGTCGGGCGCCACGTGGTTGGGGACGAAATCGAGGATGAGCTTCATGCCCCGCTTGGCGAGCTCCTTGCGGGCCGCGGCAAGTCCCTTAGGGCCGCCGAGGTGGGGATCGACCTGGTAGTTCCTGACGCAATACGGGGAGCCGACGTTGTCGGCATCGGTGAAGTCGGGAAGCGCCCGGCGAAAATCGGCAAGCAGTCCCTGGTTTTCCCTGGCAATCCCGATGCCGGCGGGGCTACGCTCCCAAACCCCCATGAACCAGACCGCGTCGAAGCCGAAGGCGGCGATGGCATCCCACTCCTCAGCGGGGACGTTGGCAAGGGTGACGGGATCTTTCCCCTTGTTCCCCAACTCCTGCAGCCAGACCCAGGTGTTGATCTCGTAGATTACCGGTCGCTTCGGCCAACTCTCCATGGTTTCCTCCTCCTCGATG
>NZ_DATFBA010000066.1:0-14048 GCF_035254065.1 Geomonas sp. | reverse complement strand
CAGCGCTTTGAAGCGGGTGAACGCCTTGTTCAGGTTCTCCTCGTCCAGCTCGTGCCCCAGTTCCTCCAGCCGCTTCTTGAAGGCGTGGCGGCCGGAGTGCTTGCCCAGCACCAGGGCGCTCGCCTTGAGGCCGACCGATTCCGGGGTCATGATCTCGTAGGTGGATTTCTCCATCAGCATGCCGTGCTGGTGGATGCCCGCCTCGTGCGCGAAGGCGTTGGCCCCCACGATCGCCTTGTTCTGCTGCACGACGATGCCGGTGATGTTGGTCAACAGGCGGCTGGCCGGGGTCAGCTGCTCGGTCACCACGTTGGTCTTGAACGGGAGGATGTCGCTGCGGGTCCTCACGGTCATCACGAACTCTTCCAGCGAGCAGTTGCCCGCGCGCTCGCCGATGCCGTTGATGGTGCACTCGACCTGCCCGGCGCCGGCCTGGATGGCGGCGATGGAGTTGGCGACCGACAGGCCCAGGTCGTTGTGGCAGTGCACGGAGATGGTCGCGTCATCGATGTTCTTGACGTTGTCCTTCAGGTACTTGATGATCTCGAAGTACTCAACCGGGATGGTGTAGCCGACGGTATCGGGGATGTTGACGACCTTGGCGCCCGCGTCGATGACGGCGGCCACCACCTCGGCCAGGAACTTGCGGTCGGTCCTGACCGCGTCCTCGCAGGAGAACTCGACGTTCTTGGTGTAGCCGGCGGCGCGCTTCACCCCTTTCACTGCGGACTCCAGCACCTGGGCCGGGGTCATCTGCAGCTTGTACTTCATGTGGATGTCGGAGGTGGCGATGAAGGTGTGGATGCGCCCCCGCTCCTCGGCGTACTTGAGGGCCTCCCAGGCGCGGTCGATGTCCTTGAAGCCGGAGCGGCACAGGCCGGCGATCTCGGGGCCGGTGATGGTCTGGGCGATCTTCTTGACCGCTTCAAAATCACCCTCGGAAGCGATGGGGAAACCCGCCTCGATGACGTCCACGTTGAGTTTCTGCAGCTGCCTGGCCAGACGAAGCTTCTCGTCGATGTTCATGCTGGCGCCGGGGGACTGCTCCCCGTCTCTGAGTGTGGTGTCGAAAATCTTGATTACTTTAGGCTCGGTATTGCTCATGGCACCCCCTGTGATTTTCCTGTGGTTCCCGTTTATTTTTGAAAATAAAAAAGCCTTCGCCCCAAGCAAGGGGCGAAGGCTCTAGAAAGCTTCCGCGGTACCACCCTCATTCATCCGCCCTGCGGCGGACCTCGTTGACCCTTTACGCGGGCTGACGGGAGGGGCTAAAAACGAGCCCGAGATGCTCGGGGCTTAAGCTAGGACTTAAAACCCGGACCTCGTGCTGTCTGTTCACCGCTCCGGCTCAGAGGCGAGTTCACCTGCTTCCACACCGGTTTGCACCAACCACCGGCTCTCTGGAGAGGAAGGGAAAGGCTACTACTCCTCGTCACTGCCTTTTGCTGATTTGCGCGATAATAGGAAAACCCCTGACGGCTGTCAAGGGTTTTGTTAATTTGTAAAACGTTTTTTCTATTTACTGCGGTCGCCTGCCGGAATTCCTCATCTCCTCGTGCCCCTTGTGCAGGGCCTTTTCCAACCGGCGCCGGCGCGGCCAGGTCATGATGAATCCGATGGGGCCTGAGGCGATGTAGCAGATGAACAGGGTGAACAGCATGATGGCCGGCTCGGCGGCGATCACGGTCAAAAGCAGCACGGCCACCACCAGGAAGACAAAGGGCTGGCGCTTGACCAGGCTCGGGTCCTTGAACGAGTAGTAGCGGACGTTGGAGACCATCAGGAAGGCCAGGAAGTAGATGAGCGTGATGATGCCGATCTTGTAGTAGCTGCTGGGCCAGCCCCAGTGGTAGAAGAAGAGCACGGTGGCCGAGACCACGCTGGCCGCGGCCGGGGTGGGAAGACCGACGAAGCGCCGGCTCTCCACGGTGTCGACCTGGACGTTGAAGCGCGCAAGTCTCAGTGCCGCGCAGCACAGGAACAGGAAGCCTGCCAGCCACCCCACCCTGCCGAACGGCTTGAGCGCCCAGCAGTAGACCAGCAGTCCCGGGGCGGCGCCGAAGGAGACCACGTCGGCCAGCGAGTCGAACTCGACGCCGAACTTGCTGGAGGTCCCGGTGAGCCTGGCCACCTTGCCGTCCAACCCGTCAAAGATGGAGGAGGCGAGGATCCAGAGAGCCGCCGTCCGGTAGTCGCCGTTGACCGTGGAAACCATGCTGTAGAAGCCGGCGAAGAGGCTTCCGGCGGTGAACATGTTGGGCAGGATGTAGATGCCCTTGCGCATCCCTTCCCGCTCTATCTTGGGCTTCTCTTCATTCACGGCAGTATCCCCAGCACGGTTTCACCCGCGACGGTTTTTTGTCCCATGGAGACGTTGATGCGGGTGCCGACCGGGAGGAAGACGTCCAGCCGGGACCCGAAGCGAATCAGGCCGTACCTGCGCCCCCGGGTCAACATGTCACCCGTCTTGGCATAGCAGACGATGCGCCTGGCGATCAGCCCCGCCACCTGCACCACCACCAGCTTCAGACCGGAAGGGGCTTCCAGCACCATCCCCTGCTGTTCGTTCTCGAAGCTCGCCCGCTCGTCCCGCACGTCGTAGAACTTCCCCTTGGTGTAGAAGGAGTCGACCACCTTGGCGGAGAGCGGTGCGCGGTTGATATGCACGTTGAACACCGACATGAAAATACTGATCTTCTCCATCTCCACCTTGGTGTGCGGCTCGACCACCTTCCCCGAGAAGATCACCACCCCGTCCGCGGGGGCAATCACCGCGTTTTCGTCGGTGGGGGTGTTCCGTTCCGGATTTCTGAAGAAGAAAATGGAGAACAGGCTGAGCAGCAGGCCGAGGATGGCGAGAGCGAAGAAGAACGGGTGAAGGTAGGTGCCGAGCAGCGCCATGACAACGGCGACCACCAGGAAACCGAGAATAAACGGGTACCCCTCGGCAGCGACCGGGGTATTTGTGTTGCGCATCTAGTACCTCTTTGATGAATTAAGCGGAAATCTTCGACGACACCCTTCTTCCGCCCGAATTGCCGTACCAGGCAACCTGAGCGTATACGAAGGGAGCTGCGACAACGCGGGGTGCGAGACAGAAAAGAGGGGCCGTTGTTCGGAGATCCTCGCACCAAAGCGAGATTATACTTCGAAAACGGCCCCTCGTGCAATCAAAACAAGGCCTTTCTTAATCTTAATCTTAGCCTGTCGTTACTACCCTCTCCACCCCTTGGAACCGCGGCCGATCACCACCGGGCCGGTGCTGACCAGTTCCTTGAGCCCAAGCGGTCGGAGCAGTTCCACCATGGCGCTGACCTTGGCGGGAGCCCCGGTCGCCTCCAGGGTGTAGGACTTGGGGGTGACGTCGATGACCTTGGCGCGGAAGATGTCCGCGATCCTTAAGACCTCGGCGCGGCTTGCCTCCTCGGCGGAGACTTTCACCAGCACCATCTCGCGCTCGATGGCGTTCTCCGCCTCGAAGTCGATCACCTTGATCACGTCGATCAGCTTGTTGAGCTGTTTGGTGATCTGCTCGATGATCTGCTCGTCGCCGCGGGTGACCAGGGTGATCCTGGAGAGCGACTCGTCGTTGGTGGGAGCCACGGTAAGGGAATCTATGTTGAAGCCGCGCCCCGAGAAAAGCCCGACCACGCGGGAGAGGACGCCGAATTCGTTTTCGACCAGCACTGCTATGGTGTGTCTCATGTTACCCTCCTTGTTCCGTAAGTGATCAGGATGCCAGAACCATCTCGGTCAGGGACGCGCCGGCCGGAACCATCGGCAGCACCTTCTCTTCGCGAGCAACCTTGAACTCCATGAGGACCGGGCCCTTGGTCTCGAAGCCCTGCTTGATGACCTCGTCGACCTCTTCGACCTTGGTGGCCCGAAGGCCAGTGGCGCCGAAGGCTTCGGCCAGCTTGATGAAGTCAATGGGAAGTTCCAGACAGGTGGAGGAGTAACGCTTGTCGAAAAACAGTTCCTGCCACTGGCGAACCATGCCCAGGAAGTTGTTGTTCAGGATGACGATCTTCACGTTCAGCCGGTTCTGGACCATGGTGGCCAGCTCCTGCATGTTCATCTGGAAGCCGCCGTCGCCGCAGACCACGATCACCTGGCGCTCCGGGTAGGCCGCCTGGGCGCCCATGGCAGCGGGGAGGCCGTAGCCCATGGTGCCCAAGCCACCCGAGGAGAGCAGGGTGCGGGGCTTGGTGAAGCCGAAGAACTGGGCGGTCCACATCTGGTGCTGGCCGACGTCGGTGGCCACGATGGCGTCCGGGTCGGAGAGGGCGCGCAGCCTCTGGATCACGTACTGCGGCTTGATGGTGGAGCCGGTCTGTTTGTAGGCGACCGGGTGCTTCTCCTTCCACCCCGCGATCTCGGCGATCCAGGAGGCAAGCTGCTCCTTCGAGGTCTTGGTGTCGTGCGCCTTGGTTACCTTCAGCATCTGCGCCAGCACCTCGCGCACGTCACCCACGATGGGGAGATCGACGCGCACGTTCTTCTTGATGGAGGTGGGGTCGACGTCGATGTGCACGATCTTGGCGTGCGGAGCGAAGGAGGCGATCTTGCCGGTGACGCGGTCGTCAAAGCGGGCGCCCACGGCGATCAGCACGTCGCAGTGGGAAACCGCCATGTTGGCGTAGTAGGTGCCGTGCATGCCGAGCAGTCCCAGCGACTGCGGGTCATCCTCGGGGAAGGAGCCCAGACCCATCAGGGTGGTAGTGACCGGGATGGCCAGCCTTTTCGCGAGCGCGGTCAGCTCCTCGGCCGCGTTGGCGAGGATGACGCCGCCACCCACGTAGATGACCGGCTTCTTGGCCTCCTTGATCATGGCCACCGCTTTTTCGATCTGCTTGGGATGTCCCTCCACGGTCGGCTTGTAGCCGCGGATGTCCACGGTCTCCGGGTAGTGGAATTCGCACTGGGCCATCTGGATGTCTTTGGGAAGGTCGACCAGGACCGGGCCGGGACGGCCGGTGCGGGCGATGTAGAAGGCCTTCTTCATGATGGTGGCGAGTTCTTTGACGTCTTTGACCAGGAAGTTGTGCTTGGTGCAGGGGCGGGTGATGCCGATGATGTCGGCTTCCTGGAAGGCGTCGTTGCCGATCAGCGCGGTGGGCACCTGCCCGGTCAGGATCACCATGGGGATGGAGTCCATGTAGGCGGTGGCGATGCCGGTGATGGTGTTGGTAGCACCCGGGCCCGAGGTGGCCAGGGCGACGCCGACCTTGCCGGTTGCCCGTGCGTAGCCGTCGGCGGCGTGGACACCAGCCTGCTCGTGGCGGGGGAGGATGTGACGGATCTCCTTGAAGGAGAACAGCTCGTCGTACAGGTTGATGACCGTCCCTCCGGGATACCCGAAGATCGTGTCGACGCCCTCTCGTTTGAGGCACTCCAGAACGATGCGCGCACCATTCATTTTCATATATATACCCTCCGTTGTGGCGGCAGTTGTACTGCCGGCTAAGGTTCGACCCCGGACCTGGTAAGGCTGGGATCACGCGTGATCACGTGGATGACTACGTCCCCTGAGACCGGTCTCTCCTTGGCAAAGGAGGTCCGACTCTCTGCCCCTTCGGTAAAGGGGGTCGGGGTTCTACTCGGGGTTCTACCTGGGGCTCTACTCCGCGGTGGTGATGGCCCCGGTGTGCGCGGAGGTCACTACCTTGGCGTAACGGGCGAGCCAGCCCTTCTTGATCTTGGGCTCCGGTGCCACCCAGCGGCTCTTCCGTTCAGCCAGCACTTCGTCGCTCACCAGCACCTTCAGCGACCGGTTGGGGATGTCCAGTTCGATCTGGTCTCCGTCCTCGATGAGGGCGATCGGGCCGCCGGCGGCAGCCTCCGGTGCGATGTGGCCGATGCAGGGGCCGCGGGTGCCGCCCGAGAAGCGTCCGTCGGTGATCAGAGCCACCGAGTCGCCCAGGCCAAGGCCCATCAGGGCCGCGGTCGGCGCCAGCATCTCCCTCATGCCCGGCCCACCCTTGGGCCCCTCATAGCGGATCACCACGCAGTCGCCGCTCTTCACCACGCCGCCCATCATGGCGGCCATGGCGAGATCCTCGGAATCGAAGCAGCGCGCAACGCCGGTGAACTTCATCATCTTCTCGCCCACGCCGGACTGCTTGACGACGGCGCCCTTGGGGGCGATGTTGCCGAACAGGACGGCGATGCCACCCTCTTTCTTGACGGGGTCGGAGACGGGGTGAATGACAGTCTCGTCGACCGCGGTCAGGCTGTCGGCAATCTGCTTGGTGGTAAGACCGAACACGGTCGGGCAGTCGTGGATCTTGTCGCCCAGCTGCTTGAGCACGCCGGCCACGCCGCCGGCCACGTCGAGGTCTTCCATGAAGTGCTCCCCGGCGGGGTTCATGGAGGCGAGCTGCGGGGTCTCCTTGGCGAGGACGTCGAAGGTCTCCAGCGGCAGCGGGACGCCCGCCTCGTTGGCGATGGCCAGCAGGTGCAAGACGGTGTTGGAGGAGCCCCCCAGCGCCAGGTCGACGCGGATGGCGTTCTCGAAGGCCTCGCGGGTCAGGATGGAGCGCGGGGTGATGTTCTCACGCACCATGTCCACGATCCGCTCGCCGGAGGCAAACGCGATGCGGCGCTTGAGCGCGGAGACGGCCAGCGCAGTGCCGCAGCGCGGCAGGCTCATGCCGAGGGTCTCGGTCAGGATGGCCATGGTGTTGGCGGTGAAGAGCCCCTGGCAGGAACCCATGCCGGGGCAGGCGTTCTCCTCGCAGCGGGCGAGTTCCGCATCGTCGATCACGCCGGCCTTGTAGCGGGCCATGGCCTCGAAGGTGTCGGTCACGAAGGAGTACTTGCGGCCCGCGTCGCCGCGGCCGCTCATCATGGGACCGGCGGTGACCACGATGCAGGGGATGTCGAGACGCGCGGCGGCCATCAGCATGCCCGGGGTGATCTTGTCGCAGTTGGTAAGGAGCACCAGGCCGTCCAGGCGGTGCGCCTCGGCCACCGACTCCACCATGTCCGCGATCAGCTCGCGGGTAGGCAGCGAGTAGTGCATACCCTTGTGCCCCATGGAGATGCCGTCGCAGACGCCGGGGATGCCGAAGAAGAAGGAATAGCCGCCACCGGTGTGGACCCCCTTCTCGATGAAGCGCTCGAGGTCGCGCATGCCGACGTGGCCGGGGATCAGGTCGGTGAAGCTGGTGGCGATGCCGATGAACGGTTTCCCCATCTCGCTCTGCGGAAGTCCGGTACCTTTCAAAAGCGCGCGGTGCGGGGTGCGCTCCAAGCCTTGGGTAATAGTATCGCTACGCATATGATCTATCCTTTTGAGGTCCGGCTGGTCAGGCTCGGGGACTGGCTCCGTAGGTGCCTCTCCCCCTCTTCCCGCCACATTTCCCCGACGGTCAGGTCGGGAAGCCGGCGATCTATAGTGGGCAAAAAAGATTAAACTTGAAGAACTTACGATCTAATGAAATGAACAACCAAGATAATACATTAAAGGCGAGCTGTCAACTGCAAGTAGAACGGCGTTAATGGCGACGGGGAAGTCCCACCCCATCCTCACCCTGTCCCTCCCCTTGAAGGGGAGGGGACGCCAAGGCTCTGTGGTAGCTTTTGTACGGTACTTTAATGACGGAGGGTTACCCCATTAGAGGCCTGAGCACACCCTCCCTCCCCTTCAAGGGGAGGGCTGGGGTGAGGATGGGGTTAGCAGTTCTGCTGCGCGTCCTTTTTCCTCTTGGCGATTTCCGCCTCGGAGGCGCGCAGGTAGGTGGGGTTGAGCAGGGCCAGCGGGGTGAACTCTCCTTTGAGTGCCGACTCGAGGGCGATCACCGCCCCAGCCGAAGCGCGGGGCTGGTCGAGATGCCAGGGGGCGAAGATGGCGGAATCGCCCAAGCTGGACTGAATCAGCTCCCGGTAGCGTACCGCCCCTTCCCCGAGGAAAATGGTGGGCTGCTCGATGGAGGCCAGGAATTCGGTCGGCGGGACGACGGCATCCGGCTGCCGGGCTTCCGGCCGAGCGCCGCAGCGGTAAAGGCCGGCGTAGACCTCCCCCTTCCTGGCGTCGAAAAGCGGGGCAACCTGCAGCGAAGCGAAGGGGAGATTCATCGCCAGCATGGCGAGCGAGGAGAAGCCGACGGCGGGCTTGCCGGTAGCGATGCAAAGCCCCTTCACGGTGGCGATGCCGACCCGGACGCCGGTAAAGGAGCCCGGACCAAGCGACACGGCAAAGGCATCGAGCTCGTGCGCGGCAAGCTTGGCGGCTGTCAAAAGATCGGAGACGGCGGCCATCAGCCTCCCCGAATTGCAGCGGTCCTGGCCCAGGATGGCTTCACCAAGGAGAGAATTGCCGTCGCTCAGGGCGACGGACGAGCAGTTGCTGGAGGTATCAATGGTAAGGATCTTCACGGTAAAACTTTTCCACTTTCTTTCTAGCCAGCCCGAAAGTCCCCTCTCCCGAAGGGGGAGGGCTAGGGAGGGAGAAGTGTCGTCGGCGATGCCATCAGAGCCCCGCCAGTTTCCCCTCGACTTGTACTAGATCTTGCTCCCGCTGAACATCCGGGCGATGTCGTTGTAGAAGGCGAGCATCATCAGGCTGATCAGGAGCACGAGCCCGATCTGCTGCGCGATCTCGCGCGACCTCTTGCTGACCGGCCTGCCGATGATCATCTCGATCAGGAAAAAGGCGAGGTGGCCGCCGTCCAGGATCGGGACGGGGAGCAGGTTCAGCACGCCCAGGTTCACCGACAACAGGGCGACGAAGGCCAGGAAGTTGACGCTTCCCGCCGCCGCCTGCTGTCCGGCCATCTTCACGATCATGATCGGCCCGCCAATGCTGTCCAGCGGGAGGGCCCGCTGCACCAGCCGGAGCAGAGAGAGAGCCGTCAACTTCACGACATTCCAGCACTGGGCGCTCCCTCTGGCGATCGCCTCACCGGCAGGATAATGATCGATCTCGGTGTCGCCCGCCGCAACCACCCCAACCACCGGCTGAGTAACGGTGTCGCCGATCAGGTTCTTGCTGGTTCGGCTCTCCGGGGTCATGGTGAACTTGAGGGCGGACGCTCCCCGCTTTACGGTCATCTCCAAGGGAGCGATCTTCCCCTCGGCGATGATCCTGGCGAAATCATCCCAGCGGTTAACCGGCTTGCCGTTGATCGCGGTGATCACGTCGCCGGCCTTGACGCCGGCCCTGGCAGCGGGTTTGTCAGCAACCACCTCGCCGACCTTGGTGGTGATCGCGGGCACCCCCATCATGAAGATCACGATGAAGATGATATAGGCTGAGAGCAGGTTGAAGACAGGCCCTGCCGCGACGATGATCATCCTCTGCCAGGCCGGCTTGTCGGCGAAGGAACGGTGCCGGTCTTCCTCGGCAAGTTCCGCGTCCTCCCCTTCCCCCACCATCTTGACGTAGCCCCCCAGGGGGAGCGCCGAGATCAGGTATTCGGTCTCTCCGATCCGCTTGCCGATTATTTTGGGACCGAAGCCGAGGGAGAACTTCTCCACACCGACCCCGAACGTCTTGGCGAAGATGAAGTGTCCGAACTCATGGATGAATATCAGCGCCCCGAGGGCGATGATGGCGTAGATTATGCTCATTTCTTCCCTCTTATCGTATGCCTCAGGCGGATTGCATGACCTGCAGCGGGAGATCTCCACGGGCAATTAGCGAATTGGCCGTGAGGCAGATGGTATCTGCTTTCTTAGCCTGCACCCTCTTGGCCCTCATTTCAACTGCATTCTGGAAGTGGCCTGCCGACGTCAGCTCCGGTTTCCGGCACCGGTTGCCCAGGACGGGCACCTCCTGGCGCTCCGGCAAGCACCGGAGGCAAAGCCCGCTGACCGCTACTGCTGTACTCCCAGGACCTCTCGGGCCTTCGCCCTTCCCCACAGATCGGCTGCCAGCACCTCGTCTATCGAGGAGACCGAATGCGCCTGGTGGAGGTTCATGACCTTCTCGATCGACTCCGGGATGGCCATGAAGCCTATCTTCCCGTTCAGGAAGGCGTCCACCGCGACCTCGTTGGCGGCGTTCATCACCGCCGGCATGCTCTCGCCGGCATTGGCCGCCTGGTAGGCGAGCTTCAAGGCGGGGAAGCGGTCGGTGTCCGGGTTGAAGAAGGTGAGTCCGGACAGGGTGGTCAGATCCAGCGGCCTGACCCCCGAGGGGACCCGGGCGGGATAGGTGAGCGCGTAGGCGATGGGCCCCTTCATGTCGGGCACCCCCAACTGCGCGATCACGCTGCCGTCGATGTATTCTACCATGGAGTGGATGATGCTCTGGGGGTGGATATTGACCCCGATCCGCTCCACCGGGATGTCGAACAGCCAGCGGGCCTCGATCACCTCCAGCCCCTTGTTCATCATGGTGGCGGAGTCGACGGTGATCTTCTTCCCCATGCTCCAGTTGGGATGGTTGAGGGCGTCCTTCACGGTGGCCACCTTCAGCTGCTCCTTACCCCACTTCAGGAAGGGGCCGCCGGAAGCGGTCAGGATGACGCGGGCGATGTCCTCGTTGCGGTGACCGACCATGGACTGGAAGACCGCGCAGTGCTCGCTATCCACCGGGTAGAGCTTCACCCCCTTCTTGCGGACCATGTCCATCACCAGGTGCCCGGCGGTGACCAGGGTCTCCTTGTTGGCGAGAGCCACGTCCTTGCCGGCCATGATGGCGGCGGTGGTGGGGACCAGTCCGGCGGCGCCCACGATGGCGGCCACCACCATGGTGGTCTCCGAGGCGGTGGCAGCGGCGATCATCCCCTCCACGCCGTGCATGATCTGCGGCTTCTTCCCGGTCAGCATGCGGCCGAGAGCCTTGGCGCTCTCGGCGGAGAGCACGGAGACCAGTTCCGGCCGGAAGGTTTCGATCTGTTTTTTGAGGAGTTCCAGGTTGTTGCCGGCGGTGAGCGCCACCACCTTGAACATGTCGGGCTGGGCCGCGACCACGTCCAGCGTGCTTACGCCGATGGAGCCGGTAGAACCAAGGATGGTCAGCTTTTTCATGTATCCCTCACTGCAAAGGCATTTGATGTAAACTCCCCCCTTGATAAAGGGGGGCCGGGGGGGATCGCAGTTGGCCTCGGCCACTGAATTCTAAAAGCAATCCCCCTAGATCCCCCTTTATCAAGGGGGACTTGTCTGCTACCGCAGCAGGAAGTATGCGTAGTAATAGGCGGCCGGAGCTGCGAAGAGGATGCTGTCCAGCCGGTCGAGGACGCCGCCGTGACCCGGGAAGATGGTCCCCGAGTCCTTCACGCCGCAACTTCTCTTGAGCAGCGATTCGAACAGGTCCCCCAGCTGCCCGAGCACGCCCAAAAGGAGCGCGGTGGCGAGGCAATCCAGAAAGGAGAGCTCCGGGAAGTAGGTGAACTTGGAGATCAGCGCGCCCACCAGGCTGCCGGCCAGCCCCCCCAGCGACCCCTCCACGCTCTTCTTCGGGCTGACCTGTGGATAGAGCTTGGTCTTCCCCATGGCTGAGCCCACGTAATAGGCGGCGCTGTCCCCGCTCATCACGATAACCATGATCAGGAAGAGCCAGGAGATGCCGTGCGGGAGCAGGCGAAGCAGTACCAGGTGCGAAAGGAGCAGGGGAACGTAGAGAAAGCCCATCAGGAGCAGGGCCGAGTCCGCGGCGGCTTGCGGGATCTCCTTCAGCCTGAAGAGCTCGATCAGGCAGAAGGCCAGCACGGAGAGGGTCAGCAGCATGAAGGGGATGGTGGGATTGGCGGCGAAGAGGGAAAAGACCCCGGAGGCCCCGACAAGGGCGGCCAGTTGCCCTTCGGGACGGCGCTGGGGAAGGGCCATCCGGTAGAATTCGTCGAGTCCCAGAAGCGACAGCACGAAGACCAGCACGGCGAACAGGAAGGCGCTCGCCTTCAGGGTGAAAATGATCAGCAGCGGCAACAAGACGACTGCAGTGGCTAATCTCTTGATGGCAGACTCCTTTAGGCGCTTCACGCCCCCTCCCCTTCACGGGAGGGATAGGGTGAGGATGGGGCGGCCCCCGTTTCGCTTTACGCAGACTCCTTGCGGAGCTGGTCGCTGGTCATGCCGAACCTGCGCTCCCTCGACTGGTAGTCGCGGAAGGCGCGGGCAAGTTCGTTCCTGTCAAAGTCGGGCCAGTTGACCTCGGTGAAGTAGAGCTCGGCGTAGGCAAGCTGCCAGAGCAGGAAGTTGGAGATGCGCATCTCGCCGCTGGTCCTGATCAAAAGGTCGGGATCCGGGATGCCGGCCGTGTAGAGCGAGCCGGAGAGCATCTTTTCGTCGATGGCCTCCGCACTCAGCCGTCCCGCCGCCACCTCTTCGGCAAGCGTTTTGGCCGCCGTGACGATCTCCTGGCGCCCGCCATAGGAGAGGGCCAGCGTCAAGAGCATCCCGCGGTTGTTGGCGGTACGGTCCATGGCCGCCTGGATCTCGCGGTCGATGTCGGGAGGGAGGTCGGCGCGGTTGCCGATCACGTTGAAGCGGATGTCGTTTTGCATCATCCTGGCGATCTCAGCGCGGATGTATTTCTTCAGCAGCGCCATCAGCGCCTTGACCTCGGTCTTGGGGCGCAGCCAGTTCTCGGCCGAGAAGGCGAACAGGGTCAGGTAGCGGATACCCAGCCGCGAGCACTCCTCGACAATGACGCGAACCGTCTCCACACCCTTCTGATGCCCGACGATCCTCTGCAACATCCGCTTTTCTGCCCAGCGTCCGTTGCCATCCATGATCACGGCCAGGTGTTCCGGGAGGTTCTCCGGCTTTAACGTATCCATCAGTCACCCTAAAAACAAAAAATCCCCTCAAGTCCGGGGGGTGGCGCGGAAATGAGAGCGTCCGCGCGAAGGTGAGCCGGGGGGCGGCGCCCCCCAGCCGACGAGGTCGTCTAGACCTCCATCACCTCTTTTTCCTTGTGAGCAACCACCTCGTCGATCTTGGCGACATGGCTGTTGGTGAAATCCTGCACTTCCTTCTCGGCGCGCTTCAGCTCGTCCTCGGAGATCTGCTTGTCCTTCTCCAGCTTCTTCAGCTCGTCGATGGCGTCGCGGCGCACGTTGCGGATGGCGACCTTGGACTCCTCGGCGTCCTTCTTGAGCCCCTTGACGATATCCTTCCTGCGCTCCTCGGTGAGCGGCGGCAGGGTCAGGCGGATCAGCTTGCCGTCGTTGGCCGGCGTGAGCCCCAGGTTGGAGTTGAGGATGGCCTTCTCGATGGGGCCGATCATCTTGTTGTCCCAGGGCTGGATGGTGATGGTCCTCGCCTCGGGAACCGCCAGGGTCGCCACGTTGTTGAGCGGGCTGGGATTGCCGTAGAAATCGACCTTGATCTCGTCCAGCAGCGAGGTGCTGGCGCGGCCGGTGCGGACCCTCTGGAAATCCTTCCTGAGAGCCTCGATGGTCTTGTCCATGCGGACGTTCATATTGGCGATGACATCCTTGATCATCTTATTCTCCTTCCTTAACCAGGGTGCCGATCCCTTCCCCGCGGACCACCCGGACGACATTGCCGGCGGTGGTCACGTCGAAGACGATGATCGGGAGGCTGTTGTCCATGCAGAGCGAGATGGCGGTGGCATCCATGACCTGGAGCCCCTTCCTGAGCACCTCGAGGTAGCTCAACTGGTCGTACTTGGTGGCGGAGGCGTCCTTGGTGGGGTCGGCCGAGTAGACGCCGTCCACCTTGGTCCCCTTGAGGATGACGTCGGCGCCGATCTCCATGGCCCGAAGGCTTGCGGCGGTGTCGGTGGTGAAGTAGGGGTTGCCGGTGCCGGCGCCGAAGATGACCACCCTCCCCTTCTCCAGGTGCCTGACTGCACGCCTGCGGATGTAGGGCTCGGCGACCTCCGCCATGCTGATGGCGGACTGCACGCGGGTATCCACCCCGATCTTCTCCAGGGCGTCCTGCATGGCGAGCGAGTTGATCATGGTGGCGAGCATCCCCATGTAGTCGGCGCTGGCGCGGTCCATCCCCTTGGAGGAGGCCGCCAGCCCGCGGAAGATGTTGCCGCCGCCGATCACCAGCGACAGCTCCACGCCGAGGGCGACCACCTCTTTCACCTCGTGGGCGATGGCGGTGATGGTCTTGGGATCGAT
>NZ_DATFBA010000065.1:0-7990 GCF_035254065.1 Geomonas sp. | reverse complement strand
GCTGCTGCTACTGCTACTGGAGCGCGACCGAGATCGCGTTGATCTGTGCGGCGGTCAGGTAGGAGAACTGTTTCATGGCGCCGACGTTCTGGATGCCGGCGGTGATCATCGCCGGGGTGGCACCCTTGTACCGCGAGGTTGCCAGCGGCCCGTGGCAGCCGGCGCAGTTGGCGGTATAGAAGGCCGCGCCGTCGAAGGCCGCCGCCGCGGTGCCGGCTGAGGCCTGCGCCGAGGCGGGCCCTTCGCCGGCCGCGTTGACCGCGGTCACCACGAAGTAGTAGGCGGTGCCGTCCAGGAGGCCGGTCAGCACGTAGGGGCTGCTGACGTTGACCACCTTGTTGCCGGTGGCGGTGGTGACTCCCGAAACCGTCGAGTAGTAGAGGTTGTAGGAGGTGGCCCCGGAGACGGCACTCCAGCTTACGGTGACCTGCTTGGTGCCGCCGGTGCCGGCCACGCCGGTCGGAGCGGTCGGCAGCACCGGTGCCGGCGCTGCGGTGGCAGCGGAAACCTGCGCCGAGGCGGCGCTTTCACCCGAGCTGTTCACTGCGGTCACCACGTAGTAGTAGCTGGTGCCGGCGGCCAGACCGGTCTGGAGGTAGGGGCTGGTGGCGCCGGAGATCTTGGTGCCGCTGGTGGTCGTGACGCCGGTCTTGGTGGACCAGTACAGGTTGTAGGAGGTGGCGCCGGAGACGGCCGGCCAGCTGACGGTTACCTGGTTGGTGCCGCCGGTGGCGGTTACTCCGGTGGGAGCGGCCGGGATCGCCGGGGGAGGGGCATTGGTGGTGGCGCTGGCCTGGGCGGAGGCGGCGCTCTCGCCGACCGCGTTGGCCGCGGTGACCACGACGTAGTAGGTGGTGCCTGCGGAGAGGCCGGTCAGCACGTAGGGGCTGGAGACGCCGGCTTTCCTGGTGCCGCTGGTGGTGGTGACCCCGGAAGTGGTGGAGTAGTAAACGTTGTAGCTGGTGGCGCCGGAAACGGCCTGCCACGATATGGTCGCCTGGTTGGCGCCGCCGGTGGCGGTCACGCCGGTCGGTGCGGCCGGCGCGGTCGGGGCCGGGGCCGGAGTGAGGGTAGTGGCCGCCACCTGCACGGAGGCCGCGCTCTCGCCGGCCGAGTTGACGGCGGTGACGATGAAGTAGTAGGTGGTGCTGTCCGCCAGGTTGGTGACCACGCTGGGCGAGGTGGCGCCGGAGAGCTTGGTGCCGCTGGTGGTGGTTACACCGGAGCTGGTGGAGTAGTAGACGTTATAGCTGGTGGCGCCGGTCACGGCCGGCCAGGAAACGGTGGTCTGCTTGGTACCGCCGGCAGCCATCACCCCCATGGGCGCGGCCGGCACGGTGACGACCGGCGGGGCGGCGTTGGTGCTGGCGGAAGCCTGGGCCGAGGCGGCGCTCTCGCCGGCCGCGTTAACCGCGGTGATCACGTAGTAGTAGGTGGTTCCAGCCTGCAGGCCGGTCTGCACGAACGAGTTGCCGGTGGCGGCGATCTTGGTGCCGTTGCCGGTGGTGACGCCGGCGGTGGTGCTCCAGTAGATGTTGTAGCCGGTGGCGTTGGAGACTGCGCCCCAGGAGAGCGAGACCTGGCCGGCCCCGCCGGTGGCCATCACCCCCATCGGTGCGGCAGGGAGCGTGGGGGTGCTCGGGACGCCGCCACTGTTGAACTGGCCGTTTTGCAGATCGGTGATGCTGCCGCTGAAGATGACCGCGCCGGTGGCGGCGTTGGTGATGGTGATGGTGCCGCTGACCAGACTTACCTTGATGTTGTCGAACATGCCATCCAGGCCGGTGTGGTCGGCGCTGTAGTGGCCGGTGATGGGGTCCGCGTTCTGGGCGTTATAGGCCATCAACAGCGGCTTCAGCTTGGCCAGCAGGGTCTGCATGGTGGCTGGCAGGTTGTCGCCGATCGTGCTCATGGTCCGGGAATCGGCGCTGGCATAGGGGTCGTCCATGCCGGCGGCGCTGGCCACGGCGATATGGGAGAGGGGGTTGGCGTTGGCGGTGCCGGAGGAGGCTGCGTATGAGTTGAGCTTGTAGGAGGTCCCGTTGGCGGTTCCGCTTGCCTGCAGCAGGAAGGGTCCCTTCATGCCGGTGACATCGATGGCATAGGAGCCGTCCGCGCCTATCACCGTCGTCTTGCTGGCGCCCCCGGCATCCTTGAGCTGGACCTGGCCTGCCAGTCCCGCCCCTACCGAGGCAACGCCGCTCACCACCTGGGTGGACAGCTTGGGGGAAGAGCCGCCGCCACCGCAGGCGCTGAGCATGACAGTGATGGCGATTACGAAGAGAGCCGACAGACAGCTGAACGTGTTTTTAACGGGTGCTACCATATTTCTTTGTCTCCTTACAGGTGTTGGTCGTCGAAGTTCTCACCAAGATCCCTCAGCCATTGCCCCAAGGCGGGATCTGCTGCCCCATGATCGGCAGCATCGGTCGGTCGCTCCGGCAGCGGGCACAAAAAAACCGGGACCGATCAATAGATTGATATTTCGGCACCCCGGCTATCTGCGTGAGACCCTATAGGTTTTCCGCCCCACCCTCGCGGATGGTTTAGTCTTGTCGTGTATCAACACCATAACAGTTTCCGCGATGATCGGCTCTGCCTGCATCATCGCCCCGTTGCCTTGGCAGGCCCCGGGTACTGCCGTCCTATCTCCTTGCCGTTTGTCTGAGCCCGGGCATAAAAAAAGCCGGGCGCGAATATCGTGTCTGATATTTCGGCAACCCGGCTGTCTCAATGAGACCCATTAGGCTTTCCGCCCCATCCTCACGGATGGTTAAGTATTATCGTATATCAATGTTCAAACTGTGGTTGGATCGTAGCACACAAAAAAACGAAAAATCAAATACTTTTTTACTGAGAAACGAAATTTTTTTGTGGCACAGCAAAAACCCTGTGACAGTCCCTTCGTCACCAGACACAGTCATGGCGTCAATACTGAGAGTTGTCGGTGGTACAGTGACAGATCTTTCTCGGCTCATCCAGTGCCACTGAGGCAGGACGCCGGGATGGTGCGGTGACCAGGATGGTCAGGGGAGTTCCAGGGCGGGCTCTTCCAGCGCGGCCAGCTGCTCGCGCAGTTGCAGGATGTGTTCACCCCAGTAGCGGGTGGTGTTGAACCATGGAAAGGTGCTGGGAAAAATGGGGTCCTCCCACCGGCTGGCGAGCCAGGCGCTGTAGTGCAGCATCCGCAGGGCCCGCAGGGCTTCCACTGCCCGCAGCTCGGCAGGGGAAAAGTCGCAGAACTCGCCGTACCCCTTGACCAGCTGGGCGAGTTGCGCGAGCTGGCGTGGCCGCTCGCCGGAGAGCATCATCCACAGGTCCTGCACCGCCGGGGCCATGCGGGCGTCGTCGAAATCCACGAAGTGGGGGGCGCCGTCGCGCCAGAGGATGTTGCCGGCATGGCAGTCGCCGTGCGCGCGGATGTAGCGCAGGGAGGCCCCCGCCATGATCTCGTCGATCCCCTGCAACAGCTGGGCGGTCACCGCCTGATAGCTCTCCCGGTACTCGGCCGGGATGAAGCGCTCCGCGATCAGTGCCACGCTTTGATAGCCGAAAGTGCCGCTGTCCAGGGAGGGACGCTCCCGGAAGGGACGCAGGGCGCCGATACTGTGAATACGCCCGAGCATCCTCCCCAGGATCAGCAGGTTCTGGTCATTGTCGAACTCGGGGGCATGCCCCCCCTGCCTGGGATAGAGGGCGAAGCGGAAGCCACCGAAGTGGAAGAGGGTCTCGCCGGAGGCATTTCGCCAAGGGGCCACCACCGGCAACTCGTGCTCGGTCAGCTCCAAGGTGAAGTCATGTTCCTCCACGATCTGCTGGTCGCTCCAGCGTCCCGGGCGATAGAACTTGGCGATCAGCGGCTGCCCCTCCTCGATCCCCACCTGGTAGACGCGGTTCTCGTAGCTGTTCAGCGCGGAGGTGCGGCAGTCGCAGCGAAACCCCTGGCTTTCCACGGCGTCCATGATGAAGCTGGGGGTGAGGGTCTGAAACGGGTGCTGGCTGTGCGGCATGAATTTGTTCTCCTGGCGCCGTGGTAGTTGGTACGCCGCTACCATAACATCAATCGCGCCGCCGGCCAAGGGCGTAGCTGCCAAAAAGGCTGTCGCTACCAGCGCCCTGCCGCGACCTGCTACGGCTTCACGTCCCCCCCTTGACAAAGGGGGGACAGGGGGGATTTGCCTTGGAGATTATAGGCCTACGGAATAGGGTTACAGGATGCCCAGCTGCCTGAGCAGCGGGAGTTTCAGAGCGCGGAAGGACTCTATCTGCAGTTTCAGCTCGGCCAGGTTCTCGGCGTCGGAGTGCAGCACCTCGCCGTCCCTGGTGAGCTTGTGACCGTGGTTCTTCATGTTCTTCCAGAGCCAGGGAAGGGGGTCCGGGTTCCTGTTGATCTCGCACAGGATCAAGAGCCGCTCCAGCCACTCGAGCTTGCAGGCGTTCTGCAGGACCGGCGAGGCCAGCGACTGCTTGTCCAGGTCGTTCACCTGCCGGTCGAGCAGCACGCTGTTGAACCTCCTGACCGACATCAGCTCGGGAAGTCCCGGCTCCACTGCCGGCATCAGGTATTCGGCGCAGAGAAGCACCATGACCGCCTCGATCACCCGCGGCATCCCCAGCTCAGCCACCTCCCTCCTCAGCATCAGTTCCTGCAGGCTCTGCGGCTTAAGCTCCAAAGCCTGCAGGATCGGATCGTACAGCGCGCGATCAAACAGCACCTCCCCGATGGGGAAGTGGGCCTTGCGCACCAACGTCGACTGCGGCGCGACCAGGGCGAACCGGCGGTTGCAGAAGTGTTCGAGCTGCAGGGAAGGGGCGAGCTTGGGCCGCCCCTTGGTGAAGACGTCCCGACGCAGCAGGGGAGCCGCCGTGAAGTCCTTCACCGTCTCCCGCATCACCCGGTCACTGACGCCATCGATCAGCTGCTGCTGCCGCTCGGAGAAGCGCAGCATGTCCTGGTTGTCGGCGAAATGGGCGGAGCCCGCGTAGGTCAGCCGGGCGGCGGCAAGATCACGCACGATGTCGGCGTGGTAGAAGAGGGTCCAGTCATGGTTGAAGAACTCGTGCGCCAGGTAGTTCCTGGGGAGGGTGCAGAGGTAGTCGAAAAATTCGCTGGTGGCGGGGTTCGTTTCGAAGATGGCGGCGCCAGCCTTTTTGAGCTTGTCGGCGAAGGCGATGGCCCGGTCCACCCGCTGATCCAGCGAGCCAGGTTGGGTGTCGGCAAAGGAGGAGAGGAGTTCGCGCAGGGGGGCGTGGGCGCTCCAGCCAGGCAGGCTGTTGTAGCTTAGGTAGACGACCCCGCCCGGCTTGACCTTTTTCAGCAGGAAATCCCGGATATGCTGGCGGTTGTCCGGCCCGACCCAGCTGTAGATGCCGTGCATGACCACGAAGTCGAAGTCGGGGAGCGGCAGGGAGTCCAACTCGGCGAAGCTCGCCTCCCAGAAGCTGACGTTCTGGAGCCCCGCTCTTTCAGACAGTTCGCGGGCGCCGGTGATGTGGGCGGGATTGAAATCGACCGCGTGGAACTCGCCTTCGGGATGGCAGGCGGCGAACAGGTTGACCGAGCCCCCCTGGCCGCAACCGAGGTCGCAGTAGGTGAAACCCTCCTTGATCGGCACCGGCTCGATGCTCTGGATGAGCAGCACCAGGTTCAGTACCGACGGCCCCAGTTCACGGTAAACGCCGTGCACGTATTCTATCTCGGTGACGTATCCGTCCTGCCACTCCATCAGCACCTCGGCGCGCTCGTTGCCGCCCCGGGTGCTAAAGTGTCGGCACCAGGCGCGTTAGTATCCCCACCGGCGCCTGGATCGGCCCCAGCGGGTTGATCTTGTCGTCCATGGTGTCCACCTGCGGCTCGCCACTGGAGAGTTTGTAGGCGACCGTGTGGTTGACGAAGACGATCAGGGCTTTGAACCGCCAGCCCGTCTGGTGGGTCTTGCGTCTGAAATTGAAGATGTCCAGCCAGAAATTGCCGACCCGCTTGCTGTCGATCCGAGCCGGTTCGAAGACGTAGGCGCGGCAGTCCGAACGGGCCCGGATGCAGGCCTGCAGCCCGGGGTCGAGTTCCGCGATGGGAATCGGCTGCACGCTGGAGGCGACTTCCAGATAGTTGAGGATCTTGATGTTGGGGGAGGACTTGATGTCGAAGCCGAGCAGCTTCAGGTCCTCCACCGTGGTGCGGCCGACGGTGATGGCGTCGAAGGCCCTCTTGGCTTCCGCGTAATCGGACCACGCTGATTCGGTGACATTTTTGCCCTTGGGCAAAAGCGAGGCGCAGCCGATCTGCAGCAGCAGGCAGATAACCATCATCAATCGCAGCAAAACCGGGCGCATGTCAGGGAACTCCGAATTTTTGAGAGCTGTAGTGAGAGGATAGTAGCAATTATACCGCGACTTTGTCCGCCCGATAGCGCCCGGGACCCCTTAATCTTTCTTTCTGCGCGATTTCAGGCCGCAATGCGGGCAGCGCTTGTCGGGAACCCCGCGTTTACAGGTGTCGCACCAGTACGACAGCAGGTTTTCCATTCCGCACGCCGCGCAGCCGTCGTGTTTCTCGCCGCAGCCGCACCCTTGCTCGTTCGCCACCGCCATCACCTCCGGTATTCAGAGAAGCTTCTTCAGGTACTGCCCGGTGTAGGAGCGCTCCACCCGCGCCACCTGCTCCGGGGTGCCGGTCGCTATGATCTCGCCCCCCCGGTCACCCCCCTCGGGGCCGAGGTCCACGATCCAGTCCGCCGTCTTGATCACGTCCAGGTTGTGTTCGATTACCACGATCGAGTTGCCGGCGTCAACCAGCTTGTGGAGCACCTCCAGAAGCTTGGCGATGTCGGCGAAATGCAGGCCGGTGGTCGGCTCGTCCAGGATGTAGATGGTGCGCCCCGTGGCCCGCTTGGAGAGCTCCTTGGCGAGCTTGACGCGCTGCGCCTCGCCCCCCGACAGGGTGGTGGCCGACTGCCCCAGCTTGATGTAGCCAAGCCCGACCTCCTCCAGGGTCTTCAGCTTCGACTTGATGCGCGGGATGTGCTCCAGGAAGAGGAGGGCCTGGGAGACCGTCATGTCCAGGACGTCGGCGATCGAGCGCCCCTTGTAGTGGACCTCCAGGGTCTCGCGGTTGTAGCGGGCCCCCTTGCAGACCTCGCACTGCACGAAGACGTCCGGCAGGAAGTGCATCTCGATCTTGATGATGCCGTCCCCCGAGCAGGCCTCGCAGCGCCCCCCCTTGACGTTGAAGGAGTAGCGTCCCGGCTTGTAGCCGCGCATTTTGGACTCCGGGAGCTGGGCGAAGATGTCCCTGATCTCGGTGAAGAGCCCGGTGTAGGTGGCCGGATTGGAGCGCGGCGTGCGGCCGATGGGAGACTGGTCGATGTTGATGACCTTGTCCAGCACCTCCAGCCCGCGGATCCCCCGCACCGCGCCCGCCTTCTCCCGGCTCTTGTAGAGCTGCTGGTTCAGGTGCTGGTAGAGGGTGTCGATCACCAGGGTGGACTTGCCGGAGCCGGAGACCCCGGTTATGCAGGTCATCACCCCCAGCGGCAGGTCGACCGAAACGTTCTTCAGGTTGTTCTCGGTGGCACCTTCGATGGTCAGGAAGCGGGTCCCCTTGCGCCGCTTCTTGGGGACCGGGATGGAGAGCGTTCCGGAGAGGAATAGTCCGGTCAGCGAATGGGGATTGGCCTTGATGTCAGCCGGCGTCCCCTGGGCGACCACCTCGCCGCCGTGCACCCCGGCGCCCGGCCCCATGTCGATCACCCAGTCCGCCTCCTCGATGGTCTCCTCGTCGTGCTCCACCACCAGGACCGTGTTGCCCAGGTCGCGCATGTGCCTGAGGGTATTGAGCAGGCGTGCGTTGTCCCGCTGGTGCAGGCCGATGGAGGGCTCGTCCAGGATGTAGAGGACCCCCACCAGCGAGGAGCCGATCTGGGTGGCCAGCCGGATGCGCTGCCCCTCCCCCCCCGACAGGGTGCCGGAGGAGCGGTCCAGCGACAGGTAG
>NZ_DATFBA010000064.1:0-13675 GCF_035254065.1 Geomonas sp. | reverse complement strand
AACGATGGTTCCCTTGACCGGCAGGGAGAGCCTGCCCTTCTGGCTCCCCAGACCGTAGTCGGGCACCTGAGGCGAGGGGGGCAGGGAAGCCTGTGCGCTTCCCTTGCCACCAGGCTTTGAACTATACGCCTTTCTGTTGCGGGCTTCAAGGGCCTTTCTGGCCTCCAGCGCCGCCTTGCGGTTACGCGCCTCCAGCTTGGCGAACATCGCCTGCAGGCGGCTGGCGTTGGCCTGCAGCTCCTTGATGGAGGCCTGGTAGCTCTGCTTGTCCTGGCGCACCTTGGCAAGGTAGTTGGCCTTGCGGCTCTTCTCCTGCTCGATCTCCAGCTTCTTCGCCTCCATGGAGCGCCGGATCCCTTCCTTGCGGGCCGCCTCCTGCTCCAGGCGCCCCTTGAGGTCCTTCAGCCGGTCCATGTTCTGGTTGTACTGGGCGAACAGCTTCTTGTCGTTCTCCAGCACCCCCCGCATGTAGCGCAGGTTCTCGGACATCTGGGGAAGCGACTCGGAGGAGAAGAAGACCCTCAGGTTGCCGGTGTCGCCGGCCTTGTACAGCGCCGCCACCCTGCGGTTAATCTGCTGGCGCTTCTTTTCGGCCTCCTGGCGCTCACGCTCGATATCCTGCATAGTCTTGTCGACGCTCTGCCCCACCGAGGCGAGCTCGCGCCCGAGCGAGTTGAGGCTCGCCTGTTTCTCGGAGAGCGACTTCTGGATTTGCTGCAGCTCGCCGGAGACCTGGGTCTCCACCTTCTTGGTCTTGGTGAGGAGGGCGTTCTTTTCCTTGATCTGCTTCTTCACCCCCTGCAGGTCCTCCTTGACCCCGGCCAGGGAGAGGGTCGGCAGGAGGAGCAGCATGGTGAGGCAGGCTATGATGCGGGTAACTCTCATGCTAGACGTTCACGAAGCGGCGCAGCGAGGTGAGGCTGCCGATGAAACCGAGCAGCACCCCGCCCAAAAGCAGGCCGGCCAGATGGGTGGCGGGCAGGAAGCTGAGCCCGGCCGCGGCCGGATTCACGCCGAGGAAGCTGCCGGCGTTCTTCAGGAAGGCGAAGTAGCAGATCAAAAGCGCCAGCTGGGACAGGATGGCACCCAGGGCACCCTGCAGCACCCCCTCGATCAGGAAGGGGGCCTTGATGAAGAGCCGGGTGGCCCCCACCAGCCCCAAGAGCTCCAGCTCGTCCTTCCTCGCGTAGATGGTGAGCTTGATGGTATTGGAGACGATGAAGAGCACGGTGATGCCGAGGAAGCTTCCCAACAGAAGGCCCATCAGCCTGAACAGGTTCATGAAGGTTGAAAAGCGCCTCACCCACTCCTCGCCGTACTGCACCTCCCCGATCCCCTCCACCTTTTTCAGGGCGGAGACGTAGGCGGTGACCTGGGCACTGTCGCGGTGGTCCCGGTCGAGGCCGATCTCCAGCGAAGCGGGGAGCACCTCCGGGGTGATTCCCTCCAATAGCGACTCCTGACCCTTCAGGCGGCTCCTCAGCCGCTGCTCGGCTTCCTGCTGGGTGACGAAGGTCACCTTGGTGGTGCCGGGGATCGACTTCACCCTCGCCTTGAGGGCCGCCACCGCCAAGGGGGCCGGCTCCTTGTCGAAGTAGGCGGTGACCTGCACCTTGTCGCTCCATCCTTCCGCCATCCCCTGCAGGTTCACGTAGACCAGCAGGAACAGCGAGGCGATCAAAAGGGCCAGCGCGATGGTCCCCACCGTCACCACCGAAACGAACGGGTTTTGCCTGAGGTTTGCCAGGGCACGTTCGGAAAAGTAGCGCAGCCGTCCGAAGAACCCCTCCTGGGCGAGCTTTGGGCGTACTGCCTGCTTATTTTTGGACATCTTGATCCTCCAGTACCCTTCCCTTCTCCAGCCGGATCACCCGACGGTGGGAGTGGGCGATCACCCGCTTGTCGTGGGTGGCGACCACCACCGTGGTGCCCCGGATGTTGGCCTCCTTGAAGATGGCGAGGATCTGCTCCTTGTTCTCGTCGTCCAGGTTGCCGGTCGGCTCGTCCGCGATCAGGATCTTGGGATCGTTCACCAGCGCACGGGCCAGCGCCACCCGCTGCTGCTGTCCGCCCGAGAGCTTCAGGGGAGTGGCGTTGATCTTGTCCTCCATCCCCAGCTGTTTGAGGATGTGGTAGACCTTCTTGCCGATGTCGCGCTTGCCCCAGCCGAGCACTTCCAGGGTGATGGCGACGTTCTCCAGCACGGTGCGGTTGGGGAGCAGCTTGTAATCCTGGAAGACCACCCCGATCGAGCGGCGCAACAGGGGGATCTGCGAGCGGGTCAGCCTGGAGAGGTTGACGCCGTCGATCAGCACCTGCCCCCGGGAGGGAGCGAGATCGGCGTAGAGGAGTTTCAACAGGGTGGACTTGCCCGCCCCCGACTGTCCGGTCAAAAAAACAAAATCCCCTTTGGGGATCTTGAGGTTGACGTCGGTAAGCGCCGTGGTTTCACCCTGGTAGGACATCGATACGTTGTGCAGTTGAATCATCTGTGCCTCTTTGCTTGCTGCCCGGCGGGAATCCGCCTTACCATTCCGCGTACGGCTTGCCGTCGGAGCCTACCAGGGTGGAGCCGCTGTGCACATCGGCGATGCCGGAGGCAGGCTGTCCCTCGGCGGGGGGCGGCGCCGGATCGGTCTTCCAGGTGTCGGCGGTCTTGGTGAAGGGGTCCTTGGGGACTTCCTTGAGATACTTGTTCTTGTCGTCCACCAGCGCCTGCAGGGTTTCGGGCCACTTGCCCTGGTCGGCCCAGTACTGGTCTATGGCGGAGCGCATCATGTAGAGATCCTCGCGCAGCACCGACTCGCGGGCCCGGATGATCCCCCACTGGTAGTTGGGCGCCGCGATGGAGGCGAGGATGCCGATGATGGTGAGCACGATCATGAGCTCGATCAGCGTGAAGCCCCGTTCGGTTTTCAGAAGTCTCTGGAACCTCTTTAACATCTCACCAGTCCTTGTATTTGGTTCCGTCGATGGCGGTTTCCTCGCTCAGGGAGGAGACGTCGAAGACGTCTTTCCCCCCCCACGAGTTGGAATCGATATCGTCGTTGTAGGCACGCAGCTTCCAGCGCACCTCGTCGCCGGCCACCTTGTGGAACGGGTCCATGGGGATCCTGCGCAGGAACTTCTTCTTGGTTGGGTACAGCCCGCCGAAGTCAAACCCATCCACCAGGGTCTGCAGCGTCGCAGGGTACCCCGACTCGTCGACCACGACCTGCAGCTTCCCGTCCTGCACCGCCTTGTCGTAGGTCTTCTTGTAATCGTCCAGGGCGCCCCTGATCTCCCGCAGATCACGCTTAAGCTCGATCTCCTTCGACCGTTTGTTGGCCAGCTGGATGGAGGGAAGGACCATGGCCCCCAGGATCCCCAGGATCACCATGGTGACGATCAGCTCGATCAGGGTGAGGCCGCGGTTATTGTTTAACAGTCTCGACATGTTCAGAAGCCCTTGAGGCTACTTTACCTCCACTACCGAACGGAAGGCGGTCACCGGTATCTGAGAGCCGTCCTTGGTGGTAAAGGTCGTGTTGGTCAGCCCCAGCGCGGTCGACCCCTTAGTGATGGGCTTGAAGGTGATGGTGGCGAGGGAACCGTCGCCGGTAATGCCGGTACCATCCTGCCTGGACTCGGAGATCCAGACCAGTCCCTTCTTATGATCGTCGAAGGCCTGGAAGCTCGCCGGCACCCCATCCTTCTGCAGCAACGGGCCTTGCGCCTGAGATGAGACCACCAGCGCCTGCGGATCGTAGCTGACTCCGAAAATGGCGTTGTAGAGGTCCTTCCCACCCGCGGCATTGACCTGCACCGTGAACTCCTTGTTGACCGGAACGCTGCTGGGCAGTGACAGCGAAAGCGCTACCCTGGAGGTCGCAGTCTTGGCAGCCGGAGTGGCGCTGGCCGGAGCCGCTGCACCAGCGGGAGCCGCTGCACCAGCCGGAACTGCCGCACCAGCGGGAGCCGGATTGCCCGCCGGAGCCGGATTGCCCGCCGGAGCCGGAGTGTCAGCCGGAGCAGGAGCGCCAGCAGGAGCCGGAGCCCCAGCAGGAGTCGGAGCAGCAACCGGAGCCGGAGCGGCTGCGGGCGCGGGAGCCGGCGGAGCAGGTACCGGCGGAGCCGGAACACCGGAGTCGGCTTTGGCAACCGGTGCGGCGACACCAGCGACGGGTGCGGCAACCGGGGCGGCGACCACTGGTGCAGCAACAACGGGAGCAGGAGCTGCAGCCGGACCCGCCGCGGGACCCGGAGCCGGAAGGGGGGTCGGAGGTGGAACCATGTCAACTGGAGCCGGAGCTGCGCCTGCCGGAACCGGAGCTGCCCCAGCCGGAGCCGGTGCGACAGCAGGTGCGGGTGGTTTTACGGCCGCGGCGGCCGCTGCAGCCGCCCCGCGGGCACGGGCACCGGGACTCCCCGCCGGTCCCTGGTCGGTGGCGGTCTCGGAATCATCGTTGAAGGCGGAGTACGGCTTGTTGACCGAGGGCTCGTCTTCCTTGCCGGACCAGAAGGCGGCGACGTCCCCCTCGGGCATGGTCACCCCGCGCACGATCCTGGGGGTGATGGCCAGCATCAGCTCCGACTTGTTGTTGGAGTTGTTGTTGTTGGTGAACAGCGAGCCGAGCAGCGGGATGTCCCCCAACAGCCAGATCTTCTGCTTGCTCTCGGTCTTCTGTTTGGTTATCAGGCCGCCGATGATGCTGGTCTCGCCGTCCTTCAGGGAAAGCACCGTGTCCAGGTTCCTGGTACCGATGGTGACCACCGTGGTGGCCTGGTCGGTGCCGATGGTGTCCTTCTGCAGAATGGAGCTGACCTCCAGGCCGAGCTTGATGGAGACCTCGTTGTTGATCTGGATGACCGGCTCCGCGTTCACCTTGACCCCGACGTCCACGTACTGGACGTTGACGCTCACCCCGCCGCCGGAGGGGGACGAGGTGGTGGTGATCGGCACCCTGGTCCCCACGTTGAACTTCGCTTTTTCCCTGTTCTTCACCCGGATCTTGGGATTGGCGAGGGTCTCGCCGTTGGAGAGGGTCTTGCCGAAGTTGAAGGTCGCGTTGGGGACGGTCAAGTAGCCATTGTATCCCTTGTAGAAGAAGAAGTTCAACAGGTTGTTGGTGGTGGCGTTGGTGGTGGTGGAAGTCGTGCTGTTGGTGGTCACCGAGCTGAGCGAGTCGGCGAAGAAGGAGCTGCTCCCCGGGGGGGTGGCCACCGCGGTGATGCCGTACTTGGAGAGCGCCAGGCCGAAGGTCTCCGCATCGTTCTTGGAGAGCTCGAACACCTCCACCTCGAGGAGCACCTCGGGGTCGGGCACGTCGTTAGCCTCCAGGATCTTGCGCGCCACCTCGATCACCTCCGGAGTGTCGCGGATCACCAGGGCGTTCAGCTCGTCGTTCACGTAGATCTTCTTCACCTGCAGCATGGTCCTGATCAGGTTGACCGCCTTCTTGGCCTCCAGCTTGTTGAGGTAGAAGGTCTGCACGAAGAGTTCCTCGTACTGCTTGGTCTTGTCGGGGGTCTTCGGGTAGATGATGATGGTGCTCTCGTTCAGGACCTTCCTGTCCAGCTTGTGCATGCCGGTGATGATGGCCATGGCCTGCTGGAAGGTGGCGTTCTCGAGGTAGAGGGTGACACTGGTGTCCTTGACCGCCTCGTCGAAGACGAAGTTGATCCCGGAGAGCTGGGTGAGGATGGCGAAGATGTCCTTGAGCTTGGCGTCCTTGAACTTGAGGGTGATCGGCTTGGTGGACTTGAGGTTCAGCTCGTAGCCGTCCAGCTTCTGGTGCTTGCTGACCGTCAGCCGCTCCACCGCCGCCTTGGCTTCCTTGTTGTCAGGCTGGAACTCCAGCGCGTGCCGAAGGGAGAGCATCGCCTCGCGCGGCTTGTTCTTCTTCTCGAAGTCGAGCCCCTCCTGGAGGTAGGTCTGAGCGTTTCTGAGCTTCAGCACCAGGTCCGCCTGCTGCTTGGCCTGCGCCTTGGTCGGGTTGATGGCGTAGGCGGTCTGGTACTCGGAAAGAGCCGCGTCGTAGTTCTTCTGGGCGAAGAACGCCTCCCCTTTCTTGAAGTGCTGGTTGGCGGCGGCATCCGCGGCGGAAAGGAGCTTGGCACGGTACTCCGAAACCTCAGGGTAGGCGGTCGCCGCCTGGGCGTACTTGACCAGGGCAGCGTCCAGATTACCGTCACGCTCGAGCGCAACCCCCTTGTCGAAGGTGGTACGCCCGGCGGTACAGCCGGAGAGAGCCAGCGTTGCCAGCATCAGTATGCGGAAAGATCTTTTACGTAGCATGCAGTTGCTCCTTAACGGCTCCTACCAGCCTGGCGTGGCAGCGGCCTGTTGTCCGCCAGCGGTATCACGAGCTCGTTCCCTCCGATGACCGGCTTCAAGGTGATGGCCTCATCGGTGATGTCCTTCACCACAAATTTATTGGCAAGGGTGGCTCCCTTTTTGGCCAGCAGTATCTGGTCCTTGTAAGAGAGGAACACCGTCTTGTTGCCGTTTTTCTTCAAATAGCCGAGGAAGGCCAGATTCCTCATCTCGGCCTCGGCGAGCTGCTCCGGGGTGGGCGGAGGCGGAGCCGGCGCCGGGGGTGGCGGAGGAACATTCGCCTGCCCCAACGGCCTGGGGGGCGGCAGCGGAGGCAGCGGCTTGAAGGGGGGAAGCTTGACCTCCTCCCTGAAGATCGGGCTGAAGATGTCACGGCTAGGCGCCACGTAGCGCGGCGGCTCGCGGTCCAAAAGTGCGAGCTCCACGCCCCCTTGCTGGGATGCGGCAGGTGCGGCGGTTCCCGGCGTGGGGGCGGCAGGTGCGGCGGTTCCCGGCCGACGGGCAGCAGGGGGGACTGTTCGCGGCCTCGACGCGGCGGCCCGCGCCCGCTGGAGTTCCTGCGGGGTCGCCTCCCGCTGCCGAGGCGAGCGTATGACGGCGTAGATGACGGAGCAGATCAGCAAGATCACTAAGACGGCCAGCGCGGCCTTCTGGCGGTTCATGTCCCCTCCATCTTGAGATAGACGGTGACATGCACCTGGAGGTCCACCATCTCGCTGGTTTGACTGCTGTTGCCAAGGCTCACCGAGTCGAGGGTGACCGCCTCCGGGTAGCGCGACAGGTCGGCTATGAACCGCTTGATGGAGGCGTAGCTCCCGGAGACCGAGAAGGCGAGCTGGTAGGAGGCCACGCCCGGCTGCTCCTTGATGACGGAGGGTATGTAGGAGATCCCCTTCAGGGAGAGCTGGTCGCTCTTGGCGGTCCCGAACAGCTTGCTCAGGAAGGCGGCGAACTCCGGCTTGGGGATCAGCCGTTTCTGGAACAGCGCCAGGTCCCGCTGGGTGTCGGCGTAGCTCTTACCCACCGTCGGGCTCTGCCCGGACGCCTGCAACTGGCGCTTGGCGAACCACTCGTCCTGCACCTGCTGAAGTTCCGGGCGCTGCCAGCCGGAAAGGTAGCTATAGAGCGCCAGGTTCAACACGACGAGAAAGCCGAGCAGCAGGAAAGACTTCGGCCGGGCGGCCACTATTTCGCGCAGCGTCTCGTAGTTCATCAGTAGAGTACCTTGCAGCGGACGGAGAAGGTGATCCCCTGCTGCGTCTTGCCCATCTTGGCCTCGGCCTCGTTCAAAAGGTAGACGTCCGAGAAGCTCCTGGAGCGCTCCATCTGCTCCAGAAGCTGGCGCAGGTTGTTGAAGGAACGGGCGGCGCCGGTGATGGAGACCTGCTGCCGGTCCTTGGCGTCGGGGTGCAGGGCCGTGATGGCTACCCCCTCCGGTACCACCTCTTCCAGCCGGTCCAACAGTCCCAGCCAGTTCATGGTCTTGCGCTCGATCACCGAGTTGGCGAAGGCCACCCGGGCGGCCTGCACCTTGAGCTGCCCCTCGCTCACCGCCGGCCCGTGAGGTCCATGCAGGGTGGCGATCTGCGTCTTCAGGCGGGCGAGATCCGCCTGGTTGCTGCCGTCTCGCGCACCCTGACCAGCAGCAGCAGAGCCAGCGCCAGCAGGGAGAGCGCCAGCAGCGTGTCGATGCGGCGCAGGTTCAGGTAGCGGCGGGTGGCCAGGTTGATGGTGAACTTCATCTCACAGGCTCCTCAGGGCGGCGCCCAGCGCAGCGGGCAGCCCCTGCAGGGCGGCGCGGTCGACGGGACCGGCCTGCAGGTTCACCAGGCGCTCGGGGTCGAGCAGCACCGGCTCCAGGCCGGTCGCCTCGGCCACCACCCCCCTGAACCCCTCGGCGTCGGCGGGGGGGGCCATGCAGAAGACCTCCTCCACCAGCTGGCCGGGGAAGCGGTCGCGGTAGACCAAAAGCGAGCTGTTGACCTCGCGGTAGAGGTTGGAAGCCTCCCCCGCGGTCTCCTTGGTGCGGTAGAAGGAAAGCACCCCACCGTAGAAGATCAGCACGGTGAGCGATCCCCGGTAGAAGGTGATCAGGGCGCCGTTGTCGGACATCTCCAGGCGCGGCTCGAAGAGACGGTAGAGGTTGAAGGAGGTGAAGTCGATCAGCTGCGGCTGCAGCCCGGCGGACGACAGGAGCTCCTCGTACTGCGCCACCACCGGCCGCGAGATCAGGGAAACCAGCAGCGAGACGGCGCCGTTCTCCATCTCCTCCAGGGTCTGGTAATCGAGGTGTACGGTGCCGATGTCGAAGGGAAGGCTTTTCTTGAGCTTCCAGCGGATGATGTCCAGCCCCTCTTCCCGGTTCCGGAAGCGGGCCTCCAGGTCGAGCAGCACCACCCGTCCGCAGGCGTCGGGGAGCGAGACCGACACCCTGTGCTCCTTGGTCAAAAGGCGCAGGTGCGCCTCCCTGAGGGCGGTGACGAACTGCTGGCTCTGCAGCACGTTGGGCTCGCGGCGGGAAAGCGACAGCGTGCCGGCCGGAAGCGGGACGAAAACCCCACCCTCCACGGCAAGCCCCTTCCCCCGCGAGGCGAGCGCGAACGCTACCCCTTCGCTGGAGATCTCCAGCCCGAGTGCCCTCCTGGACATCAGCATGACAAGCTACTCCACAAAGGTGACACGGTTGATCTCCTTGAGCGTCGTTTCGCCGGCCAGCACCTTGGACACCGCCGACTCCCTCAGGAAGGAGGTGCCGGCTTCCTTGGCCGCCTTCTTGAGCGCGGCGACCGGCGCCTTGGTGATGATCAGCTCCCTCACCTCGTCGTTTAAATCCAGAAGCTCCACGATGGCGCTTCTGCCCCGGTAGCCGGTGCCGTTGCACTCGTCGCAGCCGACCGCCTCGTACAAGGTCACCCCGCGCGCCCGCTCCGGGTCGATGGCCGACTCCCTGAGTTCGGTCTCCGAGATGGCCACCGGTCGCTTGCAGGCGGGGCAGATCTTCCTGACCAGGCGCTGGGCCATCACGCAGTTCAGGCAGGCCACGAAGTTGTAGGGGTCGATCCCCATGTGGGTGAAGCGGCCGATCACGTCGAAGACGTTGTTGGCGTGCACGGTGGTGAAGACCAGGTGGCCGGTAAGCGCCGACTGCACGGCGATCTGCGCGGTCTCGGAGTCGCGGATCTCGCCGACCATGATCTTGTCCGGGTCGTGGCGCAGGATCGAGCGGAGGCCGCGGGCGAAGGTAAGCCCCTTCTTCTCGTTGACCGGGATCTGGGTGATGCCGGAGAGCACGTACTCGACCGGGTCCTCGATGGTGATGATCTTCTCCAGCCCGGTGTGGATCTCGGTGAGCGCGCCGTAGAGCGTGGTGGTCTTGCCGCTGCCGGTAGGGCCGGTGACCAGCACCATCCCGTAGGGCTCCCTGATCATCTTCCTGAACCGTTTGATCTCGTGGGGGGCCATCCCCAGCGTCTCCAGGGTGAGTCCCCTGATATCGGAGGCGATTGACTCCTTGTCGAGGATACGGATGACTGCGTCCTCGCCGAAGGCGCTCGGCATGATGGAGACGCGGAAGTCGATGGATTTGCCGGCGATCCTCACCTTAAAGCGGCCGTCCTGCGGGATGCGCCGCTCGGAGATGTCCAGCTCGCTCATGACCTTCAGCCTGGAGATGAGCGGCCCCTGGAAATGGATGTCGATCGGGTCGGTGGCCCGGTAGAGCACGCCGTCGATGCGGTACTTGATGATCACCCCTTCCTGGGTGGTCTCGATGTGGATATCGGAGGTGCGCCTGGTGAGGGCGTCCAGGATGGTGGAGTTGACCAGCTTGATGATCGGGCTGGTGTCGGCGGTGACGTTCTCGACCGCAAGGACCTCCTCCCCCTTATCGGTCTCGGTCACCAGCTGAATCATGAAGTCCTCGGAGACCTCCTTCAAGACCCGGCTGGTCCCCTCCCCCTTCTTCAGGTAGGCGGCGATCTCCGACTCCTCGGCCACCTTGAACAGCAGCGGCCGCTCCAAGAGCAGCGACATCTCGTCGAGCTGCACCACGGCGGTCGGGTCGGCGATGGCCACCACCAAGAGGTCGCCGCGGAGCTCCAAGGGGATGAAGTGGAAGCGGAACAGCAGGTCGGGGGGGATCTGGTTGAAGATGTTCTCCTCCGGCCGGACCCCCCTGAGGTCCACGTACTCCATGGCGAACTGCTCGGCCAGCGCGCGGGCCAGCGCGGTCTCGGAGACCAGCCGGTCGGAGAGACAGATGGCCCCCAGCCGCTCGCCGGTGGCCTGCTGCCGGTCCAGCGCGTAGGCCAGCTGGTCGGGGGTAAGCTCCTCCATCTCCAGCAGGATGTCGCCCAGTTTTTTTCTGCGAAACGGTTTCAGCATATGGTTAACCTACCGTGCCGGCTATCTTGAAGATCGGCAGATACATGGTGACGATGATGGTGCCGATCACCACCCCCATCACGATCATGATGGCGGGCTCGATGGCGGTGGTCAGCACCTGCAGGTTCCTCTCGATCTCGTCCTCGAAGTAGTCCGAGATGTCGGAGAGCATCTCCTCCATGCTCCCGGTGGTCTCACCCACCGACAGCATGCGCAGGGCCAGGGGGGGCATCAGCTTGATGCTCTCCAGGGCGACGGAGAGCTTGCTCCCCTCCTCCACCCGGATCACGGCGCTCAAGAGCCCGCGCTCCAGGACCCGGTTGTTGAGGGTCCCCACCGACATCCTGAGCGCCTCCACGATGGGGATGCCGCTCCCCAGCACGGTGGAGAGGGTGCGGGTGAAGCCGGCCACCGCATAGCGGGTGGCGATCGGCCCGATGAAGGGGGCCTTCACCTTCATCCGGTCCACCGCGAAGCGCCCCGACTCGGTCTCCTTCCAGCGCCGGAAGGCGCCCGCCGCCAGGAAGCCGATGCCGATGAAAACCAGCAGGTAGTGCCTCAGGAAACCGGTGAAGTTGATCAGCATCTGGGTCGGCACCGGCAGGGCCGAGCCTGATTCCGCGTAGATCTGGCTGAAGGTCGGCACCACGTAAACCAGCAGCAGGGAGATGGCAGCCGCGGCGACCGTGATCAGGATGGCCGGGTAGAACATGGCGGCGATGATCTTCCCCCGGAACCCCTCGGTCCTTTTCAAAAAGGCGATGTAGCGGCGGATGGTCTGCGGCAGGTCGCCGGTCCGCTCGCCTGCCTGAATGGAGGCGATGTAGAGGTGCGGGAAGACCCGGGGGTGCCGCTCGAAGGCGACCGAGAGCGGCATGCCACCCTTGACGTCCTCGCGCACCATGCTGAGCACCTCGTTGAGCTTGCCCCCCTCCGATTCCAGGATGGTATCCAGCGCCTGCAGGATGGGAAGCCCCGCCTTCAGGAGCACCAGGAGTTCCTGGTTGAAAAGGAGCAGGTCCTTGGCGCTGATCCTGCGCCGGCGCCCCCCCTTCTCCAGCAGGAACTGCAGGGGCTTCTTCCGGAGTTCGAATACGGTGAGTCCCTGGTCCTCCAGGGTCTGCCTGAGGAGGTCGGCGCTGACGGCATCGTACTCCCTGGCGATGATCTTGCCGTCGGAGGTACCTATCTTACAGGTAAAGATCGGCATAAGGCATTATGAGTACCATAAATGTTAAAGAATTAAAACATATAAAACAACCGGCGGGGCCCCGCGGGCAGGGCCGGGAGGAGGCGCGAGAGGAGGGTTTCACGGGGAGGACCTGTGCGACGGGACCGGCCGAAAGGACGGGTTTTCGCCGGTGGTCCCCTCTCCGGTTCACGCTGTCACGCGTTGGCCATGCCGACCATCCAGAGCAGAAAAAAGAGCAGCAGGAGGGCGCCCCAGAGAAGCCCGTTGCGCCGCTCGAAGCAGTCACGGGCCGGGAAGGCCTTCAGGATGAAGCCTGCCGTGCACCCAACGAACCCCCACAGTCCGGCCAGGGTCAGCATGCTCCACAGGTTCGACATCAGCGTCTCCCTCCCGAAAGCGCCCTGAACAGGGAGCCCACCTTGAGCTTCCAAACCATGAGCACCGCCTCGCGCACGATCTTCTTGGACATCTTGGAGGTCCCGGCGTGCCGGTCGATGAAGATGATCGGCACCTCGGCCACCTTAAAGCCGCGCTCCACCGCGCGGTAGTTCATCTCGATCTGGAAGGAGTAGCCGTCCGAGCGGACCCGCGAGAGGTCGATGGCCTTGAGCGTCTGGGCGCGGAAACACTTGAAGCCGCTGGTGCAGTCCTTGATGGTGAGTCCGGTGATTACCCTGGTGTAGACCGAGGCGAAGTAGCTCAGCATGAGCCGGCGCAGAGGCCAGTTTACCACGCTGATGCCGTTCAGATAGCGCGAGCCGACCACCACGTCGCACTCCTTGATCTTCTCGAAGAAGACCGGCAGGATGCTCGGGTCGTGGGAGAAGTCGGCGTCCATCTGCACGATCAGCTCCGCCCCCATCTCCAGGGCGCGGGCGAACCCTTCCCGGTAGGCGGACCCCAGTCCCAGCTTGCCGGCCCGGTGCAGCACGCTGACCCGCCCGGTCTCCGCCGCCAGCCGCTCGGCGACCTCACCGGTGCCATCGGGGGAGTTGTCGTCCACCACCAGCAGGTGGATGGAGGGGTCCTGGGAGAGGACCTCCTTGGCCAGCCGCTGGAGGTTGTCCCTTTCGTTGTAAGTCGGAATGACGACGATTGCTTTGCAGGGGTTCAAGGTGACTCGCTTTAGTTTCAGGTAGCTCTCGGTCCGGCCTGAACAGGGCGCCAGGCAGCCGTCAGATATCCTAGAGAGGATAAACGATACCACACGGTTAAGTCAACGGAGGAAAGTGGCGGCGAGGGGTACGCGAGCCCTGCAGGATAAAAAAAAAGGCCGCGAAAAGCGGCCCTTCTTTTTTAGGATGGCGGGGTTGACGGGGCTCGAACCCGCGACTTCCAGCGTGACAGGCTGGCACTCTAACCGACTGAGCTACAACCCCCCGACTCTCAAGCAGCCGCCCGGTGCGGACAGCTACTCCCTATGCAGTTTTTTTTGCAGATGCCGGCAGGCAATTCATAATGGTGGGCGAAGAGGGGATCGAACCCCCGACATCCAGCTTGTAAGGCTGGCGCTCTCCCAGCTGAGCTATTCGCCCTTATGAATGGCGGGGTTGACGGGGCTCGAACCCGCGACTTCCAGCGTGACAGGCTGGCACTCTAACCGACTGAGCTACAACCCCGCATCTGCATCAAGACCCGCTGAGGGTCTTGTTACTCGTTAACCAGTGCCTTCAGGGTGTTGCCCGGTTTGAACTTGGGAGCAGCGGAGGCCGGGATGTCGATGGCCTTACCGGTCTGCGGGTTCTTGCCGGTGCGCGCGGCGCGCTGGGCGACGCTGAAGGTGC
>NZ_DATFBA010000063.1:0-4747 GCF_035254065.1 Geomonas sp. | reverse complement strand
AGGCCGAGAAGGGGACCATGGCGCCCAGGTTGTTGCGGACGTACCAGCGGTTGATGTCCTCAGGCACCATCCGGTGCTGCGCATCGGACTGCAGGTAGACCTTCTTGACGCGGCCGTTCTGGATGAAGTTGTTGACGAAGGAACTACCCCAGCCGCTGGAGAGGGCGTTGTTGACGTCGTCCAGGGCAACCCCGAGGGCGCCGGCCCTGACGTCGTCGATGTCCAGCTTGAACTCGGGGGAGTCGTCCTGGCCGTTGGGTCGCACGGCAACCAGCTTGGGGTTCTTCATGGCCATCCCCAGGAGCTGGTTCCTGGCCTCCATCAGCTTGGCGTGGCCGACGGCGCCCCTGTCCTGCAGCTGGAAGTCGAAGCCGTTGGCCTGGCCGAGCTCGACCACGGCGGGGGGCGCGAAGGCGAAGGCGAGGCCGTCCCTGAACTTGGAGAAGGCACCCATCGCCCTTCCCACCACCGCCTTGGTGCGCAGGTTGGGAGTCGGGCGAAGCTTCCAGTCCTTGAGCTTCACGAAGGCGAGCCCCATGTTCTGGCCGCGGCCGGCGAAGCTGAAGCCGGCGACGGTGAGCACCGCGTCCACCGAATCCTTCTCCTTCTCCTTGAAATGGGTCTCCAGCTGCTTCAGCACCCCCAGGGTCCTCTCCATGGTGGCACCGGCGGGGAGCTGGACCTGGCAGTAGAGTATCCCCTGGTCCTCGTCCGGCAGGAAGGAGGTCGGGAGGTGCAGGAAGAAGTACGCCATGCAGCAGACGATGGCGACGTAGATGGTCAGGTAGCGCACCGGCTTGCCGAAGGAGCGGCCGACGATCCCCTCATACTTGCCGCGCCCGAAGTCGAAGAGGCGGTTGAAGCGACGGAAGAACCAGCTGAACCAGCCGGACTCGCCCGCCGAGTGCCCCTTGGCGATCGGCTTGAGGATGGTGGCGCAGAGGGCGGGGGTGAGCGTCATGGCGACCAGCACCGAGAGGACCATGGCGGAGATGATGGTGACCGAGAACTGGCGGTAGATGACGCCGGTGGAGCCTCCGAAGAAGGCCATCGGGGCGAAGACGGCGGAGAGCACCGTCACGATCCCCCACAGGGCGCTGGAGATCTGGTCCATCGACTTGATGGTCGCCTCCCGCGGCGAGAGCCCCTCCTCGCTCATGATCCTCTCCACGTTCTCGACCACCACGATGGCGTCGTCCACCAGCAGGCCGATGACGATGACCAGGGCGAACATGGTGAGGGTGTTGATGGAGAAGCCGCTGGCCGAGAGGACCCCGAAGGTGCCTAGAAGCACCACCGGTACCGCGATGGTCGGGATCAGGGTGGCCCGGAAGTTCTGCAGGAAGACGAACATGATCACGAAGACCAGGATGACCGCTTCCACCAGGGTATGCACCACCTCTTCAAGGGAGATCTTGACGAAGGGGGTGGTGTCGTAGGGATAGACCGTCTTGACGTTGGCGGGGAAGTACTTGGAAAGCTCGTTCATCTTCGCCCGCACCCGGTTGGCGGTGTCGAGCGCGTTGGCGCCGGCCGCCAGCCTGATCGCCATGGCGCCCACCGGCTTGCCGTTGTAGAAGGACTGGATGTCGTAGTTCTCCGTGCCGATCTTGCACTCGGCCACGTCCTTGAGCCTTACCGTCGAGCCGTCGGGGTTGGTGCGCAGGATGATCTCGCCGAACTGCTCCGGGGTCTGCAACAGCGTGCGCGCGGTGATGGTTGCGTTCAGCCGCTGCCCGATGTTGGCCGGCATGCCGCCGAACTGGCCGGCCGAGACCTGCGCGTTCTGGGCCTGCAGCGCCTTGGTGACGTCACCGGTGGTGAGGTGGAAGTTGTTGAGCCGGTCGGGGTTCAGCCAGACCCGCATGGCGTTCTGGGCGCCGAAGATGGTGACCTCGCCTACCCCCTCCACGCGGCTCACGATGTCCTGCACGTTGGAGACCAGGTAGTCGGTGAGCACGTTTCTGTCCAGGGCGCCGTCCTCGGAGACCAGGCCGACCACCATCAGCCAGTTCCTGGTGGACTTGAGGACGGAGATCCCCTGCTGCTGCACGATCAGCGGCAGAAGCGGGGTGGCGAGCTGCAGTTTGTTCTGTACCTGCACCTGGGCGATGTTGGGGTCGGTGCCGGCCTTGAAGGTGAGGTTGATGGCGACCGCACCGGCGGAGTCGCTGGTGGAGGACATGTAGATCAGGTGGTCGATGCCGTTCAGCTTCTGCTCGATGACCTGGGTCACCGTGTCCTGCACGGTCTGGGCGGAGGCGCCGGGGTAGACGGCGTTGATGGTGATCTGGGGAGGCGCGATCGGCGGGTACTGGGAGACCGGCAGGGTCTTCACCGCCAGTGCTCCGACCAGCATGATCATGATCGCGATAACCCACGCGAAGATCGGGCGATTGATGAAAAAACGAGGCATCGGGGAAACTCCTTATCCGTTGCGAAATCAAAAGTGGACGGCTTCCAGCATAGAGGCGAACTACCCAAAGGGGAAGCGGGAGGGTAGGATGTCGCACCAACTCCATCCTTCTCAGCCAACTCCCCCTCGCCCTACGGGAGAGGGTCGGGGTGAGGGTGGCCACCTATCTCCATGGAAGCTTCCCTCACCCCAGCCCTCTCCCGGGGGGGGAGGGAGCGGTTGGCGCTAGGGGAAAGGGGAGAGATATCGTCAAGAGTAGGGCCTTATTTCTTGGCTCCCGCCGGCTGTGCTGCCGCGGCAGGCTGCGCGCCCGGGGCGCCTGCGCCCTGCGGGACCGCCTTGGCGACGAAGGGGAGCGCCTTCACCTGGGTACCGGGCTTGGCCTTCTGGATCCCTTCCACGATCACGCGGTCGCCCGGCTTGAGGCCGTCGTCCACCAGCCACTTGTCGCCGACGGTCCGGGAGACCTTCAGGATGCGCGGCTCAGCCTTCTCGCCGGCCCCCACCACCATGGCGACGGCGTTGCCGGCCGGGTCGCGGGTCACCCCCTGCTGGGGAACCAGGATCGCGTTGCCGCTCACCCCTTCTTCAAGGATGGCCTTCACGTACATGCCGGGGAGCAGGGTGTGCTTCGGGTTGGGGAAGACGGTGCGCACGGTGACCGAGCCGGTGCTGGGATCAACCGTGACGTCGGAGAACTTCAGGGTTCCCTCCAGCGGATACGGGGTGCCGTCCTCCAGGAGCAGCTTCACCCGCGCCTTGCCCGCCCCGGCCTTCAGCTTGCCCCCCGCCAGTGCGCGCTGCAGGCGCAGCATGTCGGCGCTGGACTCGGTGACGTCCACGTACACCGGGTCGAGCTTCTGGACGGTGGAGAGCGCCGTTGCCTGCCCGGCGGTTGCCAGGGCGCCGTCGGTGACCAGCGATTTGCCGATGCGCCCTTCGATGGGGGAGGTCACCTTGGTGTAGGCGAGGTTGATGCGGGCGGTCTCCAGGTTGGCCTTGGCGGCCTCCACCTCGGCCTCGCCGGTCCTGACCGCGGCGGCGGCGTCGTCATAGTCCTGCTTGCTGACCGCGTTGATGGAGACCAGCTGCTTGTAGCGTTGCTCTTTGAGCTTGAGCGGGACCAGGTTGGCCTCCGCCTTGCTCAGGGCGGCCTTGGCGCTGCCGTAGGCTGCCTGGTACGGCAGGGCGTCTATCTGGTAGAGGACCTGACCGGCCTTGACGTCGGAGCCTTCGGTGAAGAGCCGCTTCTGGATGATCCCCCCCACCTGCGGACGCACCTCGGCGACCAGGTAGGCCGAGGTCCGGCCGGGCAGCTCGGTAGTCAGCGCGACGTTCTGGGGCTTCACCTCGAACACCGAGACCTCCGGCGGGCTCATGGGCGGCGTGGCGGCCGTGGCAGGCGGAGCGGAGTTATTTCCGCACCCGGAGGTCATCAGGGCGGAGGCCATGAGCAGCGCGCCGAGGAAGCTGATTTTGTAGCTGTTTTGCATGCAACACCTCATCCTTTGTAATGGAAAATGCCGGTCCCTGATTGCCGGGACCTAAGCTGTGATCACTTTTGCCGCGGGTAGAGACAGACACCGATGACGACCACCCAAGTCACCGCGACCGCTATGGGAAGCAATTTGATTAGCATTTCGTTTGTCCTTCTTTTGCGGGTAAAACTCTTCGGCGCCTTACATCAGCGCTTGACCGCGTTCCAGCACCCTTCGATGGTCTGCTCGATCATGGTGTCGTCGAGAGCGATGAAGCCATGGTTGTGGTCCCGGCTGATGAGGATCAGGGGACCGAAGGTGAGGCCGAACAGTATGGGAAGTGGCAGGTCCTTCACCCCTTGCTGCTCCAGCGCCTCGTGGAAGATGTCCCAGCAGAGGTTTCTCTGTTTGCCGAGAAGCTTGTCCCGGCGTTGTGCCACACCGTACGGCGAGTTGTGGAATTGCTCGACAAAGCGGAAGTCAACCGGGGAGGCAATCCACCACTTCACCAGCACCCGCGCAAAATGGAAGAACTTCTCGCGCGGCGTACCCTGCTCCGGAAATCCCTGTAGCACCTTAGCCTGCAAGCGCTCCTCCAGATCCTTATAGGTGCCGGTGATCAGCGCGTCCTTGTTTTCGAAATACCGGTAGATGGTGCCGGCCGCGACGCCAGCCCGCTCGGCTACCATCGCCATCGGTGCGCCGTGGAAGCCGTGCTCGCCGACCAGTTCCACCGTGGCCTGGATGATAGCCGCCTTCTTCTCGCGGCACTCTTTCTTGTCACTACAATCCATGTCATTACCCCACTGAATGAACGTTCATTCTGATCTATACCTTTCGTCGGCCGGTGTCA
>NZ_DATFBA010000062.1:0-30391 GCF_035254065.1 Geomonas sp. | reverse complement strand
AGTCCGGGTAGGTGGAGAAGCAGCTGACCGTGGTGCCGGTGGGGGGACTCGAGCAGGTCCCTCCCTGCGCCCCCGACAGGCAGGCGGCCACCGTCTGCTTCACGGCCGCGTTGCTGGCGTTGACGTCGGTGATGGTCTGGATTGCCAGTTGGCAGGCGGCGGAGTTGTAGGGCGTGCCGGAGGCGGAGGCGAAGAGGTCGATGTAGGTCTGCCCCCCCCAGGAAGGGGCGGTCTCGTTGTACGGGTTCAACGGTCCCCGAATCGAGAAGGTGACCCCGAGCTGGGTGTTGGGGTTGGCGCTCCCGGTGTTGAAGTTGACGAAGCGGTCGCTGGTGATGGCGTCCTTGAGGAAGCGCTGGCCGACGCAGCCGCGCGACTCCGGCATCATGAAGGTGCTGCCGCTGGCGACCGCGTTGCAGGAATCGCCGCTCTTGCAGTCGGCGGCGCTTGCGCAGGCACGGTTGGAATCGCTGGAGCAGAGGCCGCTGACGAACTTGCCGCCGGTGAAGATCTGCTTCTCTATGTCGAACTTGGAGGCGGTCAGCCAGTTGAGGTAACTCCCCTTGGCCACGAAGCTGGTCAGCGTCCGGGCGGTGTTGTCATACTCGACGCAGACCGTGTTGTTGTTGGCGTCCTTCTTGGTGACCGTGCCTGCGTGGGTGCCGCAGCCGGCCGGAAAGGCGCTGGAGGTCTGCAGGAAGCTGTCGCTGGTCTTGTCGTAGTAATAGTAGATGTCGTTGCCGGAGCTGTCGTTGGTCTGGAAGTAGCCGTTATAGATGTTGGCGGTACCGTCGCTCTTCGTGTCGGTGTAGGTCTGGTCGTAGCAGTAGTAGGGCTGACGGTCAAAGACGCTGCAGGTCTCTCCGGTGGGGCAGTCGGAGTTGAGGGTGCAGGAGGTACCGGTGGTGACCGAGCAGTGCTTCTTCCCCTGGTCCACGAACTCGAGGTCGTACATGGAGGCAGAGTTGTCGATCATCAGCATCAGGTTGGGCGGTATGTTGCCGCTGACGAAGGCCGGGGTAACGCAGTAGTTGTTGCCGGGATCGGCCTGGGAGGCGCCCGGCGACAGCAAAACCATGGACAGCGCCAGCAACGACAGAGCACCTGAAGCGACTCTTCCTCTTATTTCCACCTTGCACCTCGCGAACAAGTCATTTCCTCCACCATCCGAGCGGTCTCGAACGAAGAGGGGCCATCTGCAGCTTCTTATCACACCCGTGACGCGAAATCTACTTGCCCGAAAGCACCTGCTTGGCCACCGCGTCGAAACTCTCGAACGGCTGTGCGCCCACCACCAGGTACCCCTCCAGGTAATCGCCGGATACCTTGCCGATCACAAAGGAAGGGGTGCCGCTGATGCCGATCCCCTGTGCGGCGGTGACCTCCTGCTTGATCTCGGAGGCGTAGCGGTCGCTGTCGATGCAGGCCCTGAACTTGCCCATCTCCACTCCCTGCTCGCCCGCCAGGGTGTTGATCAATTCGGGCGAGAGTTTGGCGGAGTTGGTCATCAACGCGTCCTTCATCGGCCAGAACTTCCCCTGCTCGCCCGCGCAGTGGGCGGCCTCGGCCGCCTTCATGGCGTGGGGATGGAAGGGGAGCGGGAAATCGCGGGTGATGAAGCGCATCTTGCCGGTATCGATGTACTGCTTTTTCAACTCAGGGAAGGTGCCGGTGAAGAAGCGGTTGCAGAAGGGACACTGGTAATCGGTGTACTCCAGCATAACGACCGGGGCGTCGGCTTTGCCCAACGAGAACTCCTTGCCCAGTTTCACCCTCACCCGCTCCGGGGCCTCGGGCTTGGCCGGGGCCTGCTGCTGAACCTGCTTGCCGAGGAGCAGCCGGATCGCCCGCAGCTCATTGATGATGATGTCCCCCTGTTCCTTGGTGATCCCCTCGGCCAGGGCGGTGCCGGAAAGGGCGGCCAGCAATCCCGCGGCAGCCAGTCCGGTAAGTGCGCGTTTCAACATGTACTAGAGCCTCCTGGGTGTGTGCATTGACTCAAATAAAACCCATCCTCACCCTGTCCCTCCCCTTGAAGGGGAGGGGACGCTAGAGGTTCCCCCCTTGATAAAGGGGGGACAGGGGGGATTTGCTTTGACGTTTCTAGCGCGGCCGGCGCGGTCTGCGCCCCATCCTCACCCCGGCCCTCCCCTTGAAGGGGAGGGGGCGTTGGCAGAGAGGCGGCTTGACTTGCCTACTTCAGCAACTCCTTGATCACCTTGGCCTCTTGGAAGCCGGGGGCGATGCGCCCGTCGGGGAGCACCAGGGTCGGGGTGGCGTTGATGCCGATCGACTCGGCAAGGCGCATGGTGTCGTCCACCGCCTTCTTGCCGTCCTGCGGCCCAGGGGCCGGCAGCGACCCGCCGGCGTACGACTTCTCGAGGAGTTGCAGCGAGTTCTCCCCCAGGATCACACGAGCCTTATCGTACGCATGCGGGTGCATCTTGAGCGGGAACATCTTGATGTAGATGGCGAGGTCAGGCTCCATGGTCACCAGCTTCTGCAGCTCGGCGTGCATCTTCGCGCAGAAGGGACACTCAGGGTCGGTGAACACAAAAAGCTTCTTCTTTCCCTTGGGGTTCCCCATCAGCAGCGAGTGGTCACTCTTCAGCTTGGACGGGTCCACCCGCTCCGGGGCCTTGGCGGCCGGCCGGGGCGCGCCCACCGGCTGGCGGGTGGAGATATCGTAGATCTGGCCCCCGATCAGGTGCTTCTTGCCGTAGTCGAGGTAGGCGGTCCCCGTCCTCCCCTCCTTCTCCAGGGTAAGCTCGTAGAGACCACGCACCGCGGCGGGCTTCACCTCCTTGACGACGGCGAGGTCCTTCAGCAGGGTATTGGCTTCCTGTACCGTGATGGAGTGGCAGGAGGCGCAGTCGCCGCCGCAACCGCCGCCGGACATGGCCCGTGCGGGGACGGCGAAAACGAACAGGGCGAGGGCGAGCAGGGCTAACTGTTTCATGACAGACATCGTTTGGTTCCTTTTGCATCTCATGAGGGCACGACAGGCTCAGCAACTTCTGTGCCGCGGCAGGCCGGGGGCCGCGGGGAGGTTCAATCCGTTGCGGATCAAAGGTTTAGTGGTGGAAGATATCACAGGGGGATATGAAAATGCTATGCATTTTTTTCACAGTAGCGGGGTTAACTACGCAAAAAGTCTCAAGCCTTAAGGCACCCCGACAGCAATCCCCCCTGTCCCCCCTTTATCAAGGGGGGGACGCGTTGCGCAGCTTCTGGAGAAAATCGCCCGGGTCCCCTATCCTTCAACGTCCCCTATCCTTCAACGTCCCCTCCCCTTCAAGGGGAGGGACAGGGTGAGGATGGGGTTCTCCGACTACCCCAGGTCGTACTCCTTCAGCTTGTAGAGGAGCGCCCGGTGGCTGATCTCCAACAGCTTGGCGGCGTGGGTCCGGTTGCCGCCGGTCTGCTCCAGGGCGCGGCCGATGAGGGCACGCTCCATCGCCTCGGCTGCTTTCTTGATGGAGAGGGAGTCGCCGTCGTCGGAGGCGCGCCTTCCCAGCCCGGTCCCCCGGCGCACCGTCTCCGGCAGGCAGCTGAGCTCCAGAAGCTCAGACTCGCAGAGGATGAGCCCCCTTTCGATGGAGTTTTCCAGCTCCCGGACGTTGCCGGGCCAGTGGTAGCGGACCAGCGCCTGCAGGGCCCCCGGGCTGGGCCGCACCCTTCCCCGCCCCATCCTCTCGCCGTGCTTGTCGAGGAAATGGTCCACCAGGAGCTCCACGTCCTCGATCCGCTCCCGCAAAGGGGGCAGGGTAATGGCGAAGACGTTCAGCCGGAAGTAGAGGTCCTCGCGGAACCTCCCCTGCGCTACCTCCGCCGCCATGTCGCGGGAGGTGGCCGAAACGACCCGCACGTTGATCCTTTTGGAGGTGGCCGCGCCCAGCCTGCGGATCTCCTCCTCCTGCAGCACCCTGAGCAGCTTCACCTGCAGGGAGAGCGGCATCTCGGCAATCTCGTCCAGGAACAGGGTCCCCCCGTCGGCCTCCTCGAAGAGGCCGGCCTTGTCGTGGGAGGCGTCGGTGAAGGCCCCCTTCACGTGTCCAAACAGCTCGCTCTCCAGCAGGGCGGCGGGGATGGCTCCGCAGTTGATGGCGATGAAGGGGGCGTCCCTGCGCACGCCCTGGTAGTGGAGCGCGCGGGCGATCAGCTCCTTGCCGGTGCCCGACTCCCCCTGGACCAGGACGGTGGTCTTGTGGTCGGCGAGCTTTTGCACCATCTCGAACAGCTCGCCCATCCGGGCGTTCCTGCTGACGATCTCCCCGAAGGAGTATTCCCCCACCACCTGGTTGCGCAGCCGCCGGTTCTCGTCCTTCAGCCGTTCCCGCTCCTCCGCCTTCTTCAGCACCAGGGTGATCTCCTCGCTGTTGAAGGGCTTGGAGATGAAATCGTAGGCGCCGAGCTTCATGCAGTCGATGGCATCGTCGATGGAGCCGTAGGCGGACATCATGATGACGGTGGCGCCGATCCCCGCCTCGCTGCAGGCCGCGAGAAAGCTCCTGCCGTCCATCACCGGCATCCTGATATCGCAGAGCACGAAGGCGTAGGCTCCCTGCTGCAGCCGTTCCAGGGCCTGCTTGCCGTCGGCGGCGGTGTCCACCTGGTACCCCTGCTTCTTCAGCATGACCTGGAGCATGTGGCGGAGGTTCTCCTCGTCGTCCACCACCAGAATTCTCTTTCGTTCAGACACGTTGTGCTCCTTCGCTTACCGGCAGCCGCAGCACGAAACGGCTCCCCTTCCCCAACTCGCTCTCCGCGCTCAGCCTGCCGCCGCAGGACTCGGCGATCCTGGCGGCGATGGCAAGCCCCAGTCCGGTCCCCTTCCCCGGCTCCTTGGTGGTGAAGAAGGGATCGAAGACCAGCGGCAGATGCTCCGGCGGCATGCCTTGCCCGCTGTCGATCACCTCCATGACCACCTCGTCCCCCTCCCGCCGGGCCTTCAGTTGCAGGAGCCCCCCGGTGGGCATGGCGTCCTTGGCGTTCATGACCAGGTTGATGAGCAGCTGCTCCAGCTGGTGCGGATCGGCCTGCACGGCAGGCACCCCGGCCTCGGCCTGCACGGAGACCTCCAGGAGCTTGAGTGCCCCCTGCGCGCCCAACAGTTCCACGATCTTCTCCATGAGCGGCTGCAGCTCCACCTCCTCGCGCCCGGTCGCCTTGGGACGGGCATAGTCGAGCAGCCCCCGGACGATGCGGTCGATCCGGTTCGCTTCCACCGCGATGCGGCGCAGGTAATCGGACTTCTCCTCGTCGTCGGCGAGCTCCTCGGCCAGGATGCCAGTGTAGCCCATGACGGCCGCCAGCGGGGTGCCGATCTCATGAGCCATACCGGCCGCCAGAAGGCCGACCGAGGCCATCTTCTCGGAGCGGATCGCCTCGTTCCTGGCCGCCACGATCTCGGCGTTCGCCCGGTTCAGGGAATCGACCTTCTCCTCGACCTCTGCCCGCTTCTCCCTGAGCGCCAGCACCATGGCGTTGAAGGCGTCGGAGAGCTCGGCGACTTCCGAGCTCCCGGGGATATGGACGGTCTCCTGCAGATCGCCGTCCGCGATCCGCCGGGTGGCCGATACCAGTCTCCGGATGGGGAGCACCACGCTGCGCGACAGCAGGTAGGAACCGAACATGAGCAACAACAGGAAATCCAGCACGAAGTAGGTCAAAACGAGGTGGCGCGATTCCTTGAGCCGCTCCTGCTCCGCCGCCAGCGACAGGGTCAGCCGGGAGGCGCCCAGGATGCGCCCCCCCTCGGTGATGGTCTGGTAGCAGCGCGCGTACCGTCCGTCGCGGGAAAACTGGAAGGAGGAACGCGCGTTCTTGAGGGCTCCCATCAGCTCGGCATCGGGTTCGGACCGGTCGCCCAGGGAGATCACGCCGCGGCCGGTACTGTCCAGCACCAGCAGCCCGGTGAACCCCTTGCCGGTCGAGATGGAGCGCAGGTACCGGTCTGCGGCGGAACCCGGTTCCGGCGCCGTCGGCGGACGGGGCAAAAGTTGATCGATGGAGGAAAGGAGCAGCCTCCCCTCTTCCGCCTTCAGCTGGAAGAGGTCTTTTTCGGCGGTCTTGAAGGAGATCAGGGAAAGCAGCACCCAGGTGAGCACCAGCATGGAGCTCAGGGCGGCCAGGATGTGGAAGATCAGGCTGAAGCGGAAGCTTTTCATGCCGGAGATGTCATCTGCCGAGGGAGAGGTACCAGAGCATGATCTGTCTTCCGTAGAAGATGTAGACGATGGCAGCGGTGGAGAGGAAGGGGCCGAAAGGTATGGCGAAGGTGGAGTCCTGCTTGCGGGCGATGATGATGGCGACGCCGATCAGGGAACCGAGCAGCGAGGAGGCGAAGATGATGAAGAGGACGGCCTGCCATCCGAAGAAGGCGCCCATCATCGCCATCAGCTTGATGTCTCCGCCACCCATACCGTCCTTCTTGGTCACCACCGAGTAGGCGAAGGCGATCAGCAGCAGGCTGCCGCCGCCGGCCAGGATGCCGATCAGGGAGTTCTGCCAGCCGAAGCGGGGAATGAAGAAGGAGAACAGGAAGCCTACCACGATCCCCGGGAGGGTGATGACGTCCGGGATGATCTGGTGCTCCAGGTCGATGAAGGTGATGGTGACCAGGGCGGAGCAGAAGATGAAGAGCACGGCGAAGCTCAAGCCGAGGTCGAACTTTACCAGCAGGCAGACGGTGAGCACGCCGTTGATCAGCTCCACCACCGGGTATTGCGGGGAGATCGGCTCGCCGCACCCCCGGCAGTGCCCCTTCAGCAGGAGGTAGCTCAGGATCGGGATGTTGTCGTACCAGCGGAGGCGGTAGTCGCAGATGCGGCAGTGGGAAGGGGGGAAGGCCACCGACTCCTTCTTGGGAATGCGGCAGATGCAGACGTTCAGGAAGGAGCCGACCACAGCGCCCAGGATGAAGCCGAATACGTAGAGCAGGTACGGAAAGAGCACGTGGGACCTCGCGCGATAGTTGAAAGGAAAGGCCGCATCAGTATACCGGAAATGCCTGTCATTTCCTAGCTGCTAAAACGCCGCTGCTCCGGTTCGGGAAGCAGCGGCGTTGTCAGGTTCACAGTCTGCCGGGCTAGCGCAGGCGCTGGATCTTGGCGAGGCTCTCTTCGAGGAGCTTCTTCTTGTTCTCGAACTCCCCTACCTTCTCGCGCTCCTTCTCGACCACGTCGGCGGGGGCGCGCTCCACGAAGCTCGGGTTCTCAAGCTTCTTGGAGAGGAACTCGATGTCCTTGTCGATCTTGGCGATCTCCTTGTTGAGGCGCTTTTCCTCCTCCTCGACGTTCACCAGCCCCTTCAAGGGGACGATGATCTCCACGTCGCCTGCCACCTGCAGCGATGCCTCGGCAGGCCGCTCCACCCCCTGTCCGATGGCGAGATCGGAGAGGCGAGCGAGGCTCATCACGTACACCTCGTTCTTCTTCAGAAGCTCCAGGCTCTCCCGCGACTTGCAGTCGAGCAGCGCGGCGATCTGCTTGCTGGGGGGGACCTCCATCTCGCCCCTGATGTTCCTGATCCCCTTGATGACGTCCATCACCAGTTCCATCTCGGCGGCGGCGCCGGCGAAGGCGGACCACTCCTCGCGCGCCTTCGGGAAGGGGGCGATCATGATGGAGGAGGCCTCCTGGCCGGTCCTGGGGAGCGCCTGCCAGATCTCCTCGGTGATGAAGGGCATGAACGGGTGCAGCAGGCGGAGCAGGTTCTCCAGGGTGAGCCAGAGCACGTACTTGGCGGTGAGCTGCCGCTCGGCGTCACCCTTGTAGAGGTCGTCCTTGATCAGCTCGATGTACCAGTCGCAGAACTCGCTCCAGGTGAAGCGGTAGAGATCGCCGGCCGCATCGTTGAACTTGAAGGTGGTGAGGTTCTCCTCCACCGAGGCGGCGGTCTCGTTCAGCCGGAAGAGGATCCACTTGTCGGCGTTGGAGAGCTGGAGCTTGGACGCATCGACCGAGGCCGGATCGAATCCCTCCAGGTTCATCATGGCGAAGCGGGAGGCGTTCCAGATCTTGTTGGCGAAGTTGCGGTAGCCGGCGATCCGCTCCTCGGCGAGCTTGATGTCGCGCCCCTGCGCCGCGAAGGCCGCCAGGGTGAAGCGGAAGGCGTCGGTGCCGTAGGCGTCGATCACCGTCAAGGGATCGATCACGTTCCCCTTGGACTTGCTCATCTTCTGCCCCTGGGCGTCGCGCACCAGGGCGTGGATGTAGACGTCCTTGAAGGGGACCTCGTCCATGAAGTGCAGCCCCATCATCATCATGCGGGCCACCCAGAAGAAGAGGATGTCGAAGCCGGTCACTAACGTCGAGGTCGGGTAGAAGGCGGAGAGCTCCGGGGTCTGGTCGGGCCACCCCATGGTCGAGAAGGGCCAAAGGGCCGAGGAGAACCAGGTGTCGAGCACGTCGGTCTCCTGGCGGATCTCGTCGGAGCCGCACTTGGAGCACCTGCTCGGGTCTTCCTTGGCGACGGTGACGCCGCCGCAGTGGTCGCAGAACCAGGCGGGGATGCGGTGCCCCCACCAGATCTGGCGGGAGATGCACCAGTCGCGGATGTTCTCCATCCAGTCGTAGTAGGTGTTCTCCCACTGCTGGGGAACGATGCGGGTGCGGCCGTCCTTCACCGCCGCCAGCGCGCGCTCGGCCAGGGGGCCGACCTTCACGTACCACTGCAGGGAGAGGTAGGGCTCCACCACGGTCTTGCAGCGGTAGCAGCCGCCCACCGACAGCGCGTGGTCCTGGATCTTCTCCAAAAGCCCCGCCGCCTCCAGGTCCGCCACCACCTGTTTCCTGGCGGTGAAGCGGTCCATCCCCTCGTACTGCTTGCCGGCGGCGTTCACCACGCCGGACTCGTCGAAGACGTTGATCTTGTCGAGGCCATGGCGCAGGCCGACCTCGAAGTCGTTGAAGTCGTGGGCCGGGGTGATCTTGACCACGCCGGTGCCGAACTCCAGGTCGACGTAGTCGTCCGCCACGATGGGGATCTCGCGGTTGACCAGCGGCAAGAGGACCTTCTTGCCGACCAGGTGCTTGTAGCGGTCGTCAGCCGGGTTGACGGCCACCGCGGTATCGCCCAGCATGGTCTCGGGACGGGTGGTTGCCACCACCAGCACCTCGTCGCTCCCCACCACCGGGTAGCGCAGGTGCCAGAGGTTCCCCGCCTTGTCCTCGTGCTCCACCTCGATGTCGGAGAGCGCGGTGTGGCAGCGCGGGCACCAGTTGATCAGCCGGTTGTCACGGTAGATGAGCCCTTCCTCGTAGAGGCGGACGAACACCTCGCGCACCGCCTTGGAGAGGCCGGCGTCCATGGTGAAGCGCTCGCGCTCCCAGTCGCAGGAGGCGCCCAGGCGCTTGAGCTGGCCGATGATCTGGCCGCCCGACTCACCCTTCCACTGCCAGACCCGCTCGATGAAGCCATCGCGGCCGAGCTCGAAGCGGTCCTTCTTCTCGGCGGCCAGCTGGCGCTCCACCACGTTCTGGGTGGCGATGCCGGCGTGGTCGGTGCCCGGCATCCAGAGCACGTTGTAGCCGCTCATCCGCTTCCAGCGGCAGAGGACGTCCTGCAGGGTGTTGTTGAGCGCGTGGCCCATGTGCAGCACCCCGGTGATGTTGGGGGGCGGGATGACGATGCTATAGGAAGGCTTGTCGGAGGGGACGGTGGCGTGGAAGTAGCCCTTCTCCTCCCACTCCTGGTACCAGCGCTGCTCGACGCTCTTCGGCTCGTAAACCTTTTCCAGCTCTCTTTTTGCCATGGTGAAGCTACCTCGTTTCTTGGTTTCTGTCTGACCAGTCTGACAGATCTGACTGGTCAGAGGCCAGACTAAAAAAGGGGATCGTGAAATCCCCTTTTCCGGCACTGCGGGCGGTCCTGAGGCGGAATCCCTACCCCCGGATCCCTTCCTTCAGCTTCTTGATCTCTTCCTTGATGAGCACCTCCGCCAGGTCGGGTACCACTTCCCAGACGATGCGCTCTATGACGTCCCTGGACAGGTTGGAGAGGGCAGCGACGATTGCCTCCTCGCTGACGGCTGCTGCCGGCGCTGCTGTGGCCGCCGCGGCAGGCGCCACGGCAGGCGCGGCCTGCGGTTCGATGGGGGGAATCGGCGCGGCAGCCTCGAAGGCGGGTGCGGCGGGAGCCGCCTCGAACGCGGGTGCGGCGTCAAATGCGGCGATGGGTGCCGCCTCCATCACTTCCTGCAGGGAAACCGGCTCGTACTCCGGCAGTTCGAAGACCGCCTCCTGGGTGGTTTCGACCTCCGCCACCAGCTCGGCGTCGTAGTCGCCGTAGGGGGTCTCTTCCAGGACGAACAGCTCTTCGGCGGAGGCTTCCAGGGCCGGCTCCTCGACCAGTTCCACGGCGGCACCGGTCTCCAGGACCGCCTCGTCTTCTTCCTCGAAGCTGAAGATCTGCTCGGCCTCGAAATCGCCACCCGGCTCGATCACCCCGAAGCCACCGGCGGGAGCTTCCTCCTCCAGGTCGAAGGCGCCCCACAGATCGTCCTCCATGCTCGCCTCGACGATCTCCTCCTGGTACTCGGGAACAGCCGGAGCGGCGTAGGATGGCGCGGCCGCGGGCTGCACCGGAGCGGGGGCAGGCTCGCGCACAGCTGCGGCGGGGGGAGCTTTTACCGCGGCGGGCTCGGCGAAGGAGGACATGGTGTCCAGCGAGGAGAGATCTCCCCAGATATCTTCGGCCGCACCGGCCGGCTCGGGCGCGGCCGCGACAGGGGCGGGAGCGGCCTTCCTGGCCTTGCCGACCTCCAGGAGCTCCTTGACCTTGTCGATCAACTGCTGGGACTCGAAGGGCTTGGAGATGCTGGCGTCGGCGCCGCAGCTACGCTCCTTTTCCTCGTCCACGGGCTCGAAGGCGCCGATCAGCAACAAGAGCGGGGTAGCACTCAGCCTGGGGTCGCGCCGGATCTCGGCGCAGACCTCGTAGCCGGTTTTGCCGGGCATCAGGGCATCGACCAGCATCAGGTCGGGCTGGATCTCGCGGGCCTTGTCGAGGGCGGCGTTGCCGTTGTCCACCACGGTCAGCTCGAACTCCTCGTTGGCAAAGATGATCGCCACGACTTTCTGGATGGTGATGCTGTCATCGGCGAGGAGCAGTCTATTGCCCATCTATTCCCCCTCTACTCTTGGAAACCGTTGGTCAGGCGTTCGTGGCTAGCGGATGTAGTTTAATTTATTCAGGCTTCGCGCGCCGCCCGGCCAGGGAAAAAACGGGGAAAAACTAGCATAAAGCGGCGTATGAGTCAAGGTATTTGCCCTTTTCTGATTAATCACTGATCATGGAGATGCGCCATCTCGCGCAGCTCAGGGGGCACCGTGAAGAGCACCGAGGCCAGGGTAGAGAGTTCCGCCCGCAACTGGTTGAACTGGTGCACGTTCTTGTAGTCCACCCGCGCGGTCAGCAGGATGACGAAGGTATCGGAGACCGGGTCGATCCAGATGGAGGAGCCGGAGTAGCCGGTGTGGCCGAAGGAGACCTTGGAGAACCCCAGCCCGCGGGGGGAAGAGTACGGCGAGGAGATGTCCCAGCCCAGCCCGCGGATCACCTCGCCGCCGCGGGCGAAATAGGGGGCGGTCATCTGCTCCACCGTCCTTTGGGCGAGCACCCTCTTGCCGTCCAGCACCCCTCCCGAAAGCATCATCCTGCAGAACTTGGCCAGGTCCCCCGCCGTGGAAAAGAGGCCGGCATGCCCGGCGACCCCGCCCAGGCGCCGCGCCTGCTCGTCCTGCACCTCCCCCTGCACGAGCTGCTCGTCGCGGAGGGTGGGCGAGCAGCGCAGCCGTTCAGCCGGGTTGAAGGAGGTCTCCGCCATCCCCAGCGGCCGGTAGAAGGAGGCCTGGCTGTAGAGGTCGATCCCCGCCCCGGTCGCCCTTTTCACCAGCTCGGCCAGCAGGATGAAGTTCAGGTCTGCGTAGCGGAAGCGGCTTCCCACCTCCCCCTTGAGCTTCTGGAGGGCGGCGCCCTGGATGGCGCTCTTCATCGGCTCTTCCTTGGCGAGCGGGATGTCGTCCAGCCCGGAGGTATGGGTTAAGAGGTTCAGGACCAGCACGTTCTCCTTGCCGTGGCCGGAGAGCTCCGGGAACCATTTCTCCACCGGGTCCAGCAGGGAGAGTCTCCCCTCCTCGGCCAGCTTCAGGATGGACGGCGTGGTGGCCAGCACCTTGGTGAGGGAGGCCAGGTCGAAGATGGTATCGGTGGTCATGGGGGAGGCGTCCGGCAGCGGCGATACCCGGCCGTAGGCCCGCTGGAAGACGACCCGGTCGCGGCTGCCGATCAGGACGACGCCCCCCGCGATCAGCTTGCGGCTGATGGCGTCGTCGACCAGGGCGTCGATCCTGGCCGAATCCGCAGCGAAGGAGACGGTGGCGAGGGCGAGCAGGACCACACAGACGAGAGCTGATAAAAGGGTCACTACGGATCGTGACCGAAGGATTGCCATAACAATCTATTCCAGGTTCTGCACGCTTGTACGCGGGTGGCGTAAGGGGGTGATTGATCAGATATTTCAGGCCGATAGGCCCCGGGAGAAGGTACGACAATGCGCGCTCAAGGTCAAGCAGTATTGTGGAGTGCATGGACGACGCGGACGGGGTGGACGAGGTGGACGGACGGGGCAGGAAAAGAACGACGTCCGCCGTGCTGAGCAAAGGGTGAAAAGGAGGTCCCCTCCCCGTCAAGGGGAGGGGCAGGAGCTTGCCCGACGTGGCCTTCAGGCGGAGGCGGGTGAGGATGGGCCTTGCTCCGCGGCGGCGCTGTCGCCAAGGACCAGCGGAATCTCCACGTGGAAGATGGAGCCCACCCCCTGGCGGCTCTCGGCCCAGATCCGCCCCTCCATGAGCTCGATGATCCGCCGTGCCAGGGTGAGGCCGAGACCCAGCCCCGGATAGGCCCGGGTGATGGCGCCGTCGGACTGGGTGAAGTCGTTGAAGATCCGCTCCAGGTCCTCTTCGGCGATGCCGATGCCGGTATCGGCCACCGCGAAGTGGACCAGCAGGCCGCTTCCCGAGCTGCCGCGCAGGGCGTCCAGCGCCACTTCCCCCTGGGCCGTGAACTTGACGGCGTTGCCGAGCAGCACCGAGAGCACCTTGTGCAGCATCCCCTGGTCCGCCACCACCGTTTCCGGGAGCTCCGGGTCCACCGACAGGGAAAGCTTCAGCCCCTTGGAAACGGCCAGCGGCCCAAGCTCCGCGGCCAGGGAATCGAGGAAGGGCTTGAGCTGGAAGGGACGCTGTTCCAGATGCACCTCGTCCCCTTCCAGGCGGCTGGTCTCAATCAGGTCCTCGATCAGCCCCAAAAGTTTCATGGCCGCCTTCTGCACCAGGGAGAGGTACTTGCGCTTCTCGTCGTCCTCCTCGCTGGTCAACACCAGGTCGGTCATGCCGATGATCGGGGTGAGCGGCGTGCGCAGCTCGTGGCTTACCCCGCGCAGGAACTCCTTCTTGGTGCGGTCGGCCGCTGTGGAGAGGTTCTCCAGCAGGTCGCGGTAGCGCTTCATCTCCAGGTGGTTCTTGACCCTCGCCCTCACCACGTGGGGGGTGATCGGCTTGGTGATGTAGTCGATGGCCCCCAGCTCCAGCCCCCTGATCTCGTCCTCCTCCTGGATCATGGCGGTCACGAAGATCACCGGGATGTCGCGGGTGGCCGGGTCCCCCTTCAGGATGCTGCAGACCTCGTAGCCGTCCATGCCGGGCATCATGATGTCCAAAAGGATCAGGTCCGGCTTGTCCTCCCGGATCAGGTCGAGGGCCTCCGCCCCGCTGGTGGCGAAGATCATCTCGTACTCGTCGCCCAGGCTCTCGCTGACCACCTCGATGTTGGCCGGGGTATCGTCCACGATCATCACGTTTTGCCGTCTCATGCGGTGTCCCTTTCTTCAGCCGGCGGTTCGGAGGGTATCCCGGGGAAGGTGGAGAGCAGCTGTCGGGCCTTCTTGAAATCGAGCTTGTCCAGGCAGAGCTCGAGCGCCTTCAGTTCCTTGACAAAGGTGCCGGCCGGGATGACCCCGGCGAAGAGGGCGAACTGCCTCTTGGCGTCCAGGCTGTTCCTGGCCAGCAGCCGCAAGAGCTTGGCGGCTTCCTCGGCCAGCCGGGCCGGTTCCAGCACGGCGGCCCGCTCGGCAGCTAAGCCGCCGGACCACCCATTTAAGGTACCTTGCAGCCCTGCCCCGGTCAAGGCGGGGGGGCGCGGTTCCCGGTCGGGAGGTAGCTGCCCGCGGGAGAGCGCCCGCACGATGCCGTCCAGCACCAGCGCCGGGCGGCTGGAGGCAACCACCCCGCTCAGGCCGAGCTGCCGTGACTGCTGCCGGATCTGCTCCAGCTGGCAGCCGGTGGCGGCAGCAAGCGCGGGGAGGTCGCTATGGCGGCTGGAGATATCCCGGCAGACCACCCGGATCCCGTCCTCCCCAGCGGTGGCGCCGTCGATGACCACCAGGTCGTAGGGAGGCGCGCCGGAAGGTGCCGGCTCGCTCAGGGCCGCCAAGGCCGCCGGCACGTTCTCCACGAAGTCCAGTGAGAGCGGCAGGCCGTGCAGCAGGCCGCACAGCTTGTCGCGCGACTCCAGGTCCCCATCGAGCACCAAAAGGCGCAGGCTGTCCAGTTCCTGGTCGAGAGTGGCCTTGGGAGGCTCGCCCGCCGCCGGCAGCTGGAAGCCGACCGTGAAGTAGAAGCTGGAACCGACGCCGGCGCTGCTTTGCACCCGCAGCTCGCCTCCCATCAGCTCGACCAGCTGGCTGCTGATGGAAAGCCCCAGGCCGGTCCCGCCGTACCTGCGGGTGGTGGAGCTGTCTGCCTGGGTGAAGGGGGTGAAGATCTTCTCGATCTGGTCCGGGGAAAGACCGACGCCGGTGTCCTTGACGCAGAAGTGGACGCAAAGCGACTCGGTGCCGCGCTCGACCGGCTTCACCTCGACCACCACCTCCCCCCGCTCGGTGAACTTGACCGCGTTCCCCACCAGGTTGTTCAGCACCTGGGTGAGCCGCAGCGGGTCCCCCAAAAGGCGCTTGGGAAGCTGGGGGGCCAGCCGGACCCGCAAGCCGATCCCCTTCTCCCTCGCCTTGACGCTGAACAGGTCGGAGATCGCCCCCAGCACCTCGGCCGGGCTGAACTCGGTCCTCTCCAGCTCCACCCTCCCCGCTTCGATCTTGGAGAAGTCCAGGATGTCGTTGATGATGTCGAGCAGGGTCTGCCCGGAGGAGCAGATCTTCTCCAGGTATTCACGCTGCTTGGCGGTCAGCTCGGTCTGCAGGGCGAGCCTCCCCAGGCCGATGATGGCGTTCATGGGGGTGCGGATCTCGTGGCTCATGCCGGCCAGGAACTGGCTCTTGGCCCGGCTGGCCGCCTGGACCAGGTCGCGCTCCCGGCGCAGGGTCTGCGCTTCCAGCTTGGCGGTGATGTCCTCCACCACCCCGGTCAGGTATCTCGGCTCCCCCCCCTCCCCGCAGACCAGCGACTTGGTGAGGTTGACAAAGACCAGCGAGCCGTCCTTGCGTAGCTGGCGGAGCTCCATGGAGTAGTTCTCGATCTCGCGTGCCACCAGCCGGCCGCTTTGCGCCCGCTCGGCGGGGAGGTCCTCGGGATGCACCATCTCGTCCAGGCTCCGCCCGAGCAGCTCGCCCTGCTGGTAGCCGAGGATGTCGCAAAAGCGCCTGTTGATCCTGATCACCTTGCCGTCCAGGTCGAAGTGGCAGATGCCGACCGCCGCCTGCTCGAAGGTGTCGCGGAAACGCTGCTCGCTCTCCTTGAGCTGCTGCTCCGCCTGTTTGCGGTAGGTGATGTCGGTGAGGATGCCCAAAAGGCCGTGCACCGTCCCCGCCTCGTCCTTGAGGGGGATGAGCGCCTTGCTGACCCAGCTGCCGTCACGGTCCCGCTGCTCGTCGCGCTCCTCCGGGGTGCCGGCCGCCATCACGCGCGCGTCGTCGTCCAGCCTTTTTCTGGCCATCGGTTCCGGGAAGAGGTCGTAGTCGGTCTTGCCGAACACGTCCTTCGGTTGCAGGCCGAGCTGGCGCGCGAAACTGGAGTTGCAGGAAAGGTAGACGGAGTTGTGGTCCTTCAGGAAGATGCGCTGGGGGAGGTTCTCGATCAGGGCGCGGTAACGTTTTTCGAAGAAGAGAGCGCTTTCGGCCTCCTTGCGGGCTATCTCTTCGCGGCGACTGGCGGCCCCTTCCGACTGCCGGCGCCAGACCATCCAGAGCAGGGTAGCGGCCCCCGCCATCATCAGCATCAGCCAGAAGACGGTGACCCCGTCCCCGACCAGCGCGAACAGGGCACTCCAAAGAACGAGCAGCACGCAAAGGAGCAGTCCCCGGGCCAGGTTGCGTCGCATAAGGTGAGGTGCCGGTGCTGCCGCAAAGCGCATGGGTCCACCTGGATGGCGAGGATTTCGGCAGTGCTCTGCCGGTTGGAAAGGGGTTGCGGCCGCGGGCCGCCCGACACTGCAGACGTTAATTACTGTTCATCGGCCGCTTCACATAAAACATGAGCAAAAAGCGTTTTCGGGGCCCAAATTGCCCCGCCCGGAAAGCTAACCCTCTCCCCGCACTCTCCCTCCTCCGCTTTTGGGCTCCGTACCTTGTTCCTATTGACACAACCGCCAATGTCCCCTCTCCCGGAGGGCGAGGGCGAGTTGGCAAAGGGCGGGGGGGAACGGGCAAGATGGTGATAGAGTCAGGGCAGAGTTTTGGAACGCTTTATGCTGATCATAACCGTGTCATGCCGCAACGCGGCGGGCCGATTCGTCGTAAGGGGGTGAAGACATGGGAAAAGTGGTCCTGTACGTTCGCGACGAGAAGCTCCTGGAGAGCTTAAAAAAGAGGCTGCTGGAGAGGGGATTTGCTGAAATAATAGCTTCCGCCACTCCTGGCGAACTTTATGCCGAGTCCATCGAAAACAATCCGGAGATCGCCGTCATCGAGTACTCCTCGTCCGAGCAGGAAGTGAGCGGGATGGTGAAGAAACTCTGGGACAAGCTGAGTATCCCCATCATCATGATCGCGGAAGATGGGGATCTGAAGAGCGTGCAGACCTGGGGCGAGTCGGTGGTATCGACCATCCTGGCCAAGCCGGTGCGGGAGGAGGAGCTGATGGCGGCCCTGGTGCTCTCGCTGGCGGCCGCCCGCCGGGTGGAAAAGCTCAAGGAGGAGGTCGCCAACCTGAAGGAGAACATCGAGAGCCGGAAGCTCGTGGAAAAGGCGAAGGGAAGGCTGATGGAGCGGGACAAACTGACCGAGGCGGAGGCCTTCCGCCGAATGCAGAGGCTCGCCATGGACCGCAGGATCTCCATGCGGCAGCTGGCCGAGGCCATCCTGCTCACCGACCGGATCGGCTGCTAGACGGCGGAGCGGAGCCATGACCGGCCACCTCCGCGCGGATGATCACCCCAAGGGGGACCGCCCTGCCGGCGCCTTCGCCCCCTGGCACCGATTCGAAGCCTGCTTCAGCAACCTGTTCTGGCTGCCATGCCTGCTCTGCTCGCTGTGCATGGCCCTCTTCGAAATATTTTTTCCCGATTGAGGTTGACACCGAAGCCCGCAATAACTATATTTCAGCTAAATAAAGGGGAGTAGCTCTCGGCATCGTCGATGCCGACCCGCAGTTCGTCAGGACGGCCTTATGGCCCGGACGCGGGGCAATGACAACCGTCAACGCATGCAAGACCTTTATCCAGTGCGACAACGCTCCGGGTAAAGGTCTTTTTTATTAGCCCGGTGACCCCAACGAGGAGGAACCACATGAACAGATTGAAGACCGCAGTACTGCTGACAGCCTTGACCCTTTTGATGGTGGCGCTGGGTAGCGCCATCGGGGGCCGCGGAGGGATGATGTTCGCCTTCGTCATGGCCTGCGGCATGAACCTCTTCTCCTACTGGTTCTCGGACAAGATCGTGCTGCGCATGTACGGCGCCCAGGAGATCACCGAGATGGAGAACCCCGGCTTCTACGGCATGGTGAGAAAGCTGAGCCTGCAGGCCGGCATCCCGATGCCCAAGGTCTATATCATCCCCTCCGATAGCCCCAACGCCTTCGCCACCGGCAGGAACCCGGAACACGCGGCGGTGGCCGCCACCGAGGGGATCATGCGGATTCTCACCCCGGAAGAACTGGAGGGGGTGATGGCCCACGAGCTCACCCACGTCATCAACCGCGACATCCTGGTCTCCACCATCGCCGCCACCTTGGCCGGCGCCATCTCCATGGTGGGGAGCATGGTCCGCTGGGGCGCCATGTTCGGCAGCCGCAGCGACGACGACGAAAACGGAGGGCTGGCCGGTGCGCTGGCCATGTCGATCATCGCCCCCATCGCGGCCATGCTGATCCAGCTGGCCGTCTCCCGGTCGCGCGAGTACATGGCTGACGAGGGTGGAGCGAAGCTGTGCGGGCGCCCGCTCTCCCTGGCCAACGCGCTGAGAAAGCTGGACTCCGGTTCCCGTATGCTCCCCATGGAAGAGGCCCGGCCGGCCACCGCGCACCTGTTCATCGTCAATCCGCTCACCGGCGGGGGGATCATGCAACTCTTCTCCACCCACCCGCCCATGGAGGAAAGGATCGCCAGACTGGAGCGGATGGCGCGCTAACCGGAGGTAACCGTGGACGTTCATACCCTTCTCTGGCTGCTCTTTGCCGGGGTGATCAGCATCATGTTCCTGGTGGACCTCTGGGTCTTCCGGCACAGTCACGAGATCGCCTTCCGCGAGGCGCTGGGCTGGACACTGCTCTGGGTCCTGCTGGCGGCCGGTTTCGGCGGCGCGGTCTGGTTCTACCTGGGGAGCACCAAGGCGCTGGAGTTCGTCACCGGCTACCTCATCGAGGAATCGCTGTCGGTGGACAACCTCTTCGTCTTCATCATGATCTTTTCCTACTTCGGGGTATCCAAGGCGCAGCAGCCGAAGATCCTGAAGTGGGGGATCATCGGTGCCCTGGTGATGAGGGGGATCTTCATAGTGGCGGGGATCGGCCTGATCGAGCGCTTCCACTGGATCATCTACCTGTTCGGTGCCGTGCTGGTCTACACCGGCGTGAAGATGGCCTTCGGGAAGGAAGGGAAGATCGAGCCGGAAAAGAACCTGCTGGTCCGCCTGTTCAGGAAGCTTTTGCCGGTGACCAGGCGGACCTGGGGGGATAAATTCTTCGTCAGGCGGGGCGGCAAGCTGGCCGCCACCCCGCTCCTTTTGACGCTGCTGGTGGTGGAGTCGAGCGACCTTCTCTTCGCGGTCGACTCCATCCCCGCGGTTCTCGCAGTAAGCCGGGATCCCTTGATCGTATACAGCTCCAACGTCTTCGCCATCATGGGGCTGCGCTCGCTGTACTACCTGCTGGCCAACGTGATGGAGATGTTCGCCCATCTCAAGCTGGGGGTCTCCTGCATCCTCAGCTTCGTAGGCGCCAAGATGCTGCTGACCGACCTGGTGGAGATCCCCCTCCACTTTTCGCTGGGGGTGATCGTCGGCGTGCTGGTGATCTCCGTTTTGTCCTCGTTGCTGTTCGCGGGGAAGGGGAAGAAGCGGGCTAGGGTCTAGGGGCCGTTGCTGGCCAGCTAGCCAGCGGTGGGGAGAGGCGGTTCGGCGGGGGCTTCCTTCTTGGCGATCCGCACCTTGGAAATGGCGGTACGGGTCACTTCTTCGCAGGTCAGAAGGTACTCGCGCAACTCCAGCGTTTCCCCCTGTTCGGGGAATCCGCCGATCCGGTCCAGGATCAGGCCGGCCAGGGTGTCGTAGGGAAGATCCTCGCCCAGGTCCATGTCGAGCAGGTCCTCCAGGTCGGAGATGGAGATGAAGGCATCGACCAGGTAGCTGCCGTCGGCCAGCACCTGGACGGTGCTTGGCTCTCCCACGTCGTGCTCGTCCTGGATCTCGCCCACCAACTCCTCCAACAGGTCCTCGGTGGTGACAATGCCGCTGATCCCGCCGTACTCGTCCACCACGAAGGCCATGTGCACCCGGGTCTTCTGCATCTCCTTCAGGAGTTCACTCACCTTCTTCCCTTCCGGCACGAAGAAGGGGGGGCGCACGATGGAGCGGATGTCGAAATCGGGCTCCTTCACCATCCGGCTCAACAGGTCCTTGCCGTGGATGAAACCTACCGTGTCCTCGATGCTCCCCACATAGACGGGATAGCGGGAGTACATGTTGTCCAAGACACCGTGCAGGATCTCCTCCTTGGGCAGGTTCAGATCGAAGCCGACGATCCTGGTGCGCGGCACCATGACCTCGCGGACGGCGGTGTGGGTGAAGTCGAAGAGGTTGTCGATGAAGGTATGCTCGGTGTCGCTGAAGATGCCGCTTTCATGCCCTTCCGCCACGATGTGCTGCACCTCCTCCCGCGTCATGAACCCCCTCCGCTCCCCTTTCAGCCTGAGCACAGCGAAGACCGCCTTGCTGGAGAGAGTCAGCAGGTAGACCAGCACCCCCGCCACCCGGGCCAGCACCGTGATGGGCTTGGCGACGGCTAAGGCCATGCGGTCGGAGTACTGCAGCCCGATGTTTTTGGGGACCAGCTCGCCCAGGATGAGCAGCAGGTAGGAGATGGTGGCGACCACGATGGTTACCGCCAGTGGCTCGGCGGCGTGGGCGACCACCGGGATGGAGGATTTTTGCAGGAGAGGCCGGAGGTAATCGACGGCAATCACGCCGCCTACCGCCGATGCGGTGGAGCCGATCACGGTCATGCCGATCTGCACGATAGCCAACAGGCGGTGGGGATCCTTCTGGAGAGCGTCGACCATGACCGCGCGCTGGTCTCCCTGGTTCACCAGCTGCGCTATCCAGCTTTTTCTGACGGAGATGATCGCGAATTCAGAGCAGGCGAAGAAGCCATTCAGTATGATGAGGACGGCGATAACGGCGAGTTCAACAAAAACGGTGTCCAAAAATCCTCCCGAAGCGACGTACAGTGGGGCTCAGGCACCCAAACATCAGCAATTGTTCATTTTTACCGTTAACGCCGCTGTTGTCAACCTTTTGTCGCCCAACAGCCCCCCTGCTCTGCCCCATCCTGTCCAGAACCAGCTAGCTTTACCTCTATTCTCTCGGTCATCCCGGCCCTCTCCCTCGCCCTCGGGAGAGGGCCGGGGTGAGGGAAGCCCCATATCTTCGTGCAGAGTTCTCCCCCTAACCCTCTCCCGGGGGGAGAGGGGACCGTGACCGGCAAAATGCCGGGGCGCAAGGGACTGCCAAAATGGGTATGGAGGAGTGGGGGCTTGGTAGGTAGCAAAGGTGTGCACGTGTGCAGGTGTGAGGTCCTTCAGGTGGGGCGGTGAAGCCGTCGGAGGCGCCGGAGGCCACCCGCAAGGTGACCTCCGCCCGACTGACTGCTATTTGCCGATCCTGAAGGTGAGCAGGAATCGCTCCCCCTCGCACTCGAACGGCATCACCATCGCCTCGGAGGTCGAGATGCTTTCCAGGACGTAGTCGCTTCCGTAAATCACGGTGGGGATGGAGAGGTTGATGTCCGCCCCTTTGGGAGAGAAGATGTGCTTTACATCGCCGCCGATCATGTTGGCGATCTCCCCCATGGCATCGTTCACATCCTCGTCGATATCGGTGACCTCCATGCCGAGCATGTTGGAGGTCACTTTCAGTGCCAGACTCTTCGGACAATGGATGGCGAGCAGACCGGAATGGCTCCCCGCCAGGCCCACCATGCTGGTCAGCGTCTCGTGGAAGCTCACCACCGGCTCCATCAGGGGGCTTTGGTCGGCCACCTCCATCATGACCATGGTGGAGAAGACGCCCTTGGTTATCTCCGCGATCTTTGACCTCACATCGTCCTCGGTCAAATTGGCTTCGCTCAAGATTGCTTCATCAAGGCCCATGACATCCCTCCATTTTTAAATAAACGCTAATAGTGTAATGGACACTGTCAAAAAGAAAAGCGTCTATTGACAAAAACAGAGGTGCAGTGAAAAGAGGGGTGCAGCAGAGTCAGCAGATGCGGTGTGCTCCCTTCGCCAATGACAGGCAGAACTCTCCCATGCGCGAAAACTCCCGTAGGAAGATCTCCTCCACCCGCCCCGCAACCTCGGACGCACGTCTCCCCTTCGCCATGTGCAGCTGCGCGTTTGCCATCAGGGGGCGGTCGACGGGGTCGCCGATCCGGCTCAGCAGCATGACGTAGGCACTGTCAATCCCCTCGATGGACTGGCAGATGTCGCGCGCCATGCGGTGGGCCAGCACGTTGTAGATCTTGCCTACGTGGCTCATGGGATTCTTACCGGCGGCGGCCTCGGTGCCGATGGGGCGCCCGATGGGGATCAGGCCGTTCACCCGGTTCCCCCTCCCCACCTGCCCGGAGTCGGCGTCTTCGGCCGAGGTCCCCAGCAAGGAGAGGTAGACCCCGCCAAGCCCACGTCCCGGCTGGTCCAGGGTGTTGTAATGCAGGGAGACCTTGCTGAACCTCGCCACCCGCTCACCCACGAACTGCCGCAGCTGGCAGGCGATCAACTCCTTGCGGGCGAAGTAGTCCCGTTCGGAGGCGATGTGCGTGGCGAGCAGGGGCATGGCCACCGTCAGGTCGAGCTCGTCGCGGCGGCGCAGCCCCATGACCTTGACATCCTCACCGGTGTCGGGAAACAGGCTCTTGAAGCGCTCGCTGTTCAACTCCCTCTCCACCGCCAGCACCGCCTCCTCGGTGGGGCTCAGGGGATAGTAGCCGACCGCGGCCGAGGTGTCGTTTGCCTCCCTGATGCTACCGGGGCGGTCGAAGATATCGGTCAGCTCCTCCGAACCCGGCGCCAGCTTTACGCGGTAGCTCAGGTGACGCTCCGGGTCGACGTTTGCCAGGTGGGAGCCGATCCAGCCTTTGGCAGCGTCAAGGACGATCTGATGCACGTCGATCTCCCTGCCAAAGGCGGTAAAGGTCGCGCGGTCGCCGATGGTGAGCTCCATCGGCTCGATCAGCTCACCGCCGCCGAACCGCTTCTCCACCCGTCCCGCGGCTAGCAGTCCCTTGTCGATATTGTGATGGAGGATGGTGCCGAACTCCTGGAGATAGGCCTGGGAGAGGGCCACGGAGATGGCGTCCATCACGCAGTCGCAGATCTGGTCGGGGTGTCCCGTCCCTTTGCGCTCGACGATCTCCACACTCTGCTCGGTAACGTTCACGCCCTTGTATTGCTCGACGACGATCATGGTCGGTCCTTCCTTTGAGGCCTGTGAGGGGAGTGAGGCAGGCTAGTTAGCTGATATAGCGAGAGTTTAGCCGAAAAGGAGAAGGTCGCAAGGAGAAGGGGCCAACCCTCGCCCTCCGGGAGAGGGTGGCCGGAGGCCGGGTGAGGGAAGTCTCAACATGGGGGCAGCTGCGATCGCGGGAAATGCCCACCTTACCGATGGGTCTTACGGAGGGCGGCCGAGAGAGACAAAACGGTGGAATGAGGGGGATTAGTAATGGCGCCTGGTCACGAAGCCGCCCTTGGCGAGCCGCTTCTGCAGCCAGATCCCCAGCCACAGCTTGATGAAACTCCTGGTGAAGGGGAAGAGGAAGAAGATGCCGAGGAAATCGGTGAAAAAGCCGGGCGTCATCAGCAGCACCCCGCCTACCAGCACCAGGGCGCCGTCCAGCAGTTGCGCGGCGGGGAGCCTGCCACGGGAGAGTTCTTCCCGGATCTGCAGGAAGATCCTGAACCCCTGGCTGCGCACCAGCCAGGCACCCAGCAGGCTGATCGCCAGCAGCAGCACTACCGTGGGGAGGGGGCCGATCCAGGAGCCGACCTTGATCAGCAGATAGATCTCGATCACCGGGATGATGGTGAAAAGGATGAGCAGTCTGAACAGCATCGGCTGGTTTCCCTATTTTAGCGGTGGGGAGCGGTCAAGCGGTGGCTACTTCTTGATATCGATGCCGTAGCTCTTGATCTTCCTGTGCAGGTTGCTCCGCTCGAGCTCGATCGCCTCGGCGGTCCGGGAGACGTTCCAGTCGTGCTCCTCCAGCTTCTGCAGGATGAATTCCCGTTCGAACTCCTCGCGCGCCTCGCGCAGGCTGGAGAGCTCCAGCACGCTGTCCAGCTTGCCGGCGGTGGCCTCCCTGCTGCCGGCGTTGGCGCCGATATAATCGGGGAGGTGGTTCAGGGTGATGGTCCCGCCGGGGGTCATGATAATCAGCCGTTCCACGATGTTCTTCAGCTCCCGCACGTTGCCGGGCCACTCGTAGCGCTGCAGTGCCTCCATCGCCTCGGGAACGATCCGCTTGAGATCCCTCCCCTCGCGGCGGCAGAAGAGTTCCACGAAGTGCTGGGCCAACAGCGGGATATCGTCGCGCCGCTCCCGAAGGGGCGGCACCTTGAAGGGTACCACGTTCAGCCGGTAATAGAGGTCCTCGCGGAAATTGCCGTTTTTGATCTCATCCTCGAGGAGCTTGTTGGTGGCGGCCACCACCCGGACGTCCACCTCGATGGTGCGCGTCCCTCCCACCCGCTCGAATTTCTTTTCCTGCAGGATTCTGAGCACCTTGGCCTGGGTCTTCATCGACATGTCGCCGATCTCGTCCAGAAAGAGCGTGCCGCCGTCTGCCAGGTCGAATTTCCCCTTCTTCTGGGCGACCGCGCCGGTGAAGGCGCCGCGCTCATGGCCGAACAGCTCACTTTCGATCAGCTCTTCCGGGATGGCCGCGCAGTTGATCTCTACGAAAGGGTTTTCGCGCCGGTTGCTGTAAAAGTGGACCGAGCGGGCGACCAGTTCCTTGCCGGTGCCGTTTTCACCGGTGATCAGCACCGAGGCGTTGGTGGGAGCCACCATCCGGATCTGCTCCCGCAGTTGCACGATGGCTGCGGAGGAGCCGGTCATCTCGTGACTTTGCAGCATGCCGCGCAGGGAGGCGTTCTCCTCCTTGAGCCGGGTCATGGCCAGGGCGTTCTCCACCATGACCACCACCTTCTCCAGCGAAAAGGGCTTTTCGATGAAGTCGTAGGCGCCGAGCTTGGTCGACTTGACCGCGGTCTCGATGGTGCCGTGACCGCTCATCATGATCACGTTGAGGGCGGGATGGCGCTCCTTCAAGAGCTTGAGCGTCTCGATGCCGTCCATGCCCGGCATCCAGATGTCCAGGAGCACGAGCCCCGGCAGCTCCCGCGCGCACTGGGCGAGCGCCTCCGCGCCGTCCCCCGCGCAGACCGTCCGGTATCCCTCGTCCTCCAGGATGCCGGCCAGCGAGGTACGGATCCCCGCCTCGTCATCAACTATCAAAATGGTGTCAGTCATCGATGACCTCTCACGTCCTTAAGCGAACCGTCCTGTCACTACCTACTGCTGGGATGCAGCGTCACCGTTGCATAATCGACCCGCCCCCTGCAAAGCTTTAACGTTTACTTCCAAGCCAGCCACAGTTCTTGCCAAAGCGGAAACTAGGGAAGCGAACTTTCTGCAAAGGCTTACGGAGAAATGGCCGGAGGGTTCGCCTCCGGCCACCGATACTAACCGGAAAGGCCAAGTTCCTTGGCGAGTTCGCGCCAGGCGTCGAAACTTCTCTCGATCATCCCCTTGTCCACGCAGTAGGCGATCCGGAAATAGCCGGGGGCGCCGAAACCTGCGCCCGGCACCAGCAGGATGCGGTGCTTCTGGGCCACTTTCACGAATTCAACGTCATTGGGAAGCGGAGACTTCGGGAAGAAGTAGAAGGCCCCGTCGGGACGCACCATCTCGAATCCCATTTCAGTGAGCGCGTTGTAGATGAGGTCGCGCTTTTCCTGGTAGGCGGCCATGTCCACCGACTCGTGCTGCAGATCGGCAACCAGCCGCTGCATGAGCGCGGGGGCGTTCACGAAGCCCAGCACACGGTTGGAGAAGATGGCCCCTTCCATGAACTGATCGACGTCCTTCATGCTGGGATTGGCGGCCAGGTAGCCGATCCGCTCGCCGGGGAGCGCCAGGTCCTTACTGTGGGAGGTGACGATGACCGAGTTCTTCACGTGACGGAAGATGTTGGGGACCGCCTTGCCGTCGTAGGAGATCCTGGCGTACGGCTCGTCGGAGATCACGCAGATCTGGCTGCCGAATTCCTGCTCCTTCGCGCTCACCATCTCTCCCAAGGCGGCCAGGCTCTCGGCCGGATAGATGACACCGGTGGGGTTGTTGGGAGAGCAGATGATGATGGCGCGGGTGCTGGCGCTGATGGCAGCGGCGATCTTGGGGATGTCGAGCTGGAAGGTCTCCGGGTCGGTCCAGACCTCGACCGGGACCCCGCCGTGGTTGTCGATGTAGAAGCGGTACTCGACGAAGAACGGCACCAGGATGACCACCTCGTCGCCGGGGTTGAGGATGGTCTTCAAGACCACGTTCAGGGCGCCCCCGGCGCCGCAGGTCATCACCACCTGCCCGGCCTGCACCGGCAGGTCGGAGGCGGCGCTCAGCGACTTGGCCACCGCAGCGCGGGTCTCGAGGTAGCCCGCGTTGTTCATGTAGCGATGCATGCCCGGGATCGGGTCCTGGGCGAGCTTGAGAAAGGCCTGGTTGAAGGCCTCGGGCGGCTCCACGTCCGGGTTGCCGAGGGTGAAGTCGTAGACCTTGTCGGCGCCGTACTGCTGGCGGAGCAGTTCCCCCTCCTCGAACATCTTCCTGATCCAGGACGCCTTGGCTATGAAACCGGAGATCTTGTTGGCTACCACCATATGCGAAGCTCCTTAACGGCAAGATTAAGATTGGGGTTAAGATTAAGGGTTAACTACTAAAAAGGCGAAAGAAGGAGAGCGTGGGACCAACTTACGAGCGGGGACTGGCACCTGTGGAGCCAGTCCTGCCTATGGTTTTCTTGGTCTTAATCTTAATCTCGATCTCGTTTTTGTAGTATTTTCTCTATTTTCCGCAGCACTTCTTGTATTTCTGGCCGCTACCGCAGGGGCACGGCTCGTTGCGGCCGATCTTGTTGCTGATGATCGGCTGCTGGCGCTCGCCGGCAGCATGGCCGTCGGTGAACAGCCACCCCTCCTTCTCCTTCTTGAACTGGGCGCGCTCGTGGTGGACCATCGACTTCCCCTTTTCAGAGAATCGGGCGATGAACTCGACCTCTCCGACGGTGTCGTCTTTGCCGCCGTCCTTGGTGGAGACAATCTCCAGACCCTGCCACTCCGCGCTTTCCGCCCACTGCTTGGTGCCGGCGTGGTCGTACCCCTCGCGGTGCTTGGGGTGGGTGGTTTCGAATATGTAATCGGTCTCCACCTTCACATAGGCGGAATAACGCGAACGCATGAGCGCCTCCGCGGTCTCCGCGGGACGCGCCCCCTTGATAACGGGCTCACAGCATTCGGCGTAGGCCAGACCGCTTCCACATGGACACTGCTCCATCTTTAAACTCCTCCTTCATCCTGATTCGATTGGTAATGCCGTTCACCCTGTCGCAGGGAGGTCAACCACACGGCTTTTAGCCCCAGGAAAGTTGATGTTGCCCTTCGACAAGCTCAGGGCATGCTTCGACAGGCTCAGCTCGAACGGTTGACTTCGAGTACCCCCTCTACCGGCTCTCGCCGGGCTCGGGGCAGGCCGACTTTGCCGGCGTCTTCTAGGCGCTCTGGTAGTCGGCGGCGACCACGGAGGCGCAGACGCTCTTCATGTAGGCGGCAACTTCGTTGGCGTGGTAGGGATCGACCTGGTAGGCCTGCAGGTCTTCCATGGAATCGAACTTGGTGACCAGGGCGATGTCGGCGGAACGCTCGGAATGGATCAGGTCGACGCCGACCTCGAGGTGGCGCAGCTGGCTGACCTTCCCTTCCATGCTGAGCAGAATGTCGCGTGCCTTCTCGACCACTTCAGGGGTCCGCTCTTTCAATTTGAACAGTACGATGTGAGTAATCATCTCTTTCTCCGGAGATTCGTTATTTTAAACCGAATGCCATGTAATACATCGGCCCCCCTCCCCCTGTCAACGGCGGGGTACGTTTAGGTCAATAAAAAATGCAAGAAATGGGTTGCGCTGACACTCCTTTGCTGTTATAAGGACAAACACGACTATTTTAGTCCTATTAGAAAAAAGGTAACGGGGGAAGGAAATGGCTCGTGCTGCTTTGGTGACGGTGTGGGTTTTGTTATTGGGCGTGATCGGGGTGGGCAGCGCGGCGGCCGAGACGGTGCTGTTCGACAACGGCCATGGTGAACGCTTCACCATCTCCAACCCGGGGCCCCTGCAGCTTACCGGCCTTGCCGACATCGTCCGGGAGACCGGAGCGAAAATCGCCCCGCTCAACCAGCCGATCAGCGACGCCTCACTGGCGGGAGTGGACGGGCTGGTAATCTCCGGCGCTTTCAAGCCGCTGCAGGCGGATGAGATCGAAGCGCTGCTGAGGTTCATGGACCGGGGCGGGAAGGTAGCCGTCATGCTCCACATCGCGCCCCCCCTCACCTCCCTGCTCGACCGGCTGGGGGTGGAATACACCAACGGCGTCATCCGGGAAACGGAGAACGTCATCGGCAACAATCCGCTGGACTTCCGCTCTACCCGAATCGGTTCGCATCCCGTAATGAAAGGGGTGACCGAGTTCAGCCTGTACGGCGTCTGGGGGATCCGGAACGCGGATGCCGGGTCACGGGTGGTCGCCGCCACCAGTCCCAAGGCCTGGATCGACCTGCAGGGGGACAACAAGCAGAAAGCGGAGAACACTGCCTCTTTCGGGGTGGCGGTCGCGGGGGAAGTCGGCAAGGGAGGCTTCCTGATCTTCGGGGACGACGCCATCTTCCAGAACAAGTTCCTCGACCAGAGCAACAAAAAACTGGCTGCCAACCTGGCGGCATGGCTCAAATAACCCACCCGCTCACGCGGCAACTACCAAGGAGGGAAGGAACATGGCTCAGACGCTGGAAATCTACAAGTGTGCGGTATGCGGCAACATCGTCGAGGTCTTTCACGCCGGGGACGGCCAACTGGTCTGCTGCGGCAGCCCGATGACCCTGCAGGTGGCCAACACCGTCGAGGCTTCCAAAGAGAAGCACGTGCCGGTGATCGAAAAAGGTGAAGGGACCGTCACCGTGAAGGTGGGCAGCGTGCCGCACCCGATGGAGGAGGTCCACTACATCGAGTGGATAGAGCTGATCGCTGACGGCAAGATCTACCGCCAGGCGCTCAAGCCCGGGGAGGCCCCGGAGGCTACCTTTGTCATCGAGGCAGAGGAGATCACTGCGCGCGAGTACTGCACGCTGCATGGGCACTGGCAGGCATAAGCGGCAGTGGAAGCCCTTCAGGACAGGGGGCGGGATAAGAAGAAAAAAGAGGGGAAAGGCTTGGCGCCTTTCCCCTCTTTTTTTTCATACGGGAGCTCGCGACGAAGACTCCACTTTATCTACTCAAGCACACTCTCCCCTCGCCCTCCGGGAGAGGGGCGGGGGTGAGGGAGGCCACGCACTTCGCGCCTGCTGTGGACAAGCGTGGGGGCAGCGTTGCCCTATTGCGGCGGCAGCTCCCCCTCCCTAGCCCTCCCCCTTCGGGAGAGGGGACTTTCGGACAAGGGCCTGAACTGCCTGAACTGCAGGGACTGCAGGGACTGCTTGGACTGCTTGGACGGTCCGGACTGTCCGGAGTGACTGGCAATTACCTCCCGCTGCGCCTTGAGGCGAAGCCGCCTGAGCGCTGCTGGCGGTTGGCGCTGCCGGTTTCCCGCTGCGGATGTCCTTTGGCAGCTGCTCCTTCCCGTTGGGGGCGCGCTACCCCCGCGTTGCTAGCATTTCCAGCATTTCCAGCGTTGCCAGCATTCCCGGCATTGCCGGCTTTGCCGGGCTTACCGCGTCGCTTTCCCGGGGCTTTCCCTCCCGGTCCACGGCGCTGCCCCTCGCCGGGCTTGGCAGCAGCTCCCTTCTCGTTGCGCTCGCCTTCCGACTTGGGCGCCTTCTCCTTGCGCCTTTGCGGCTCGCGGGGCGGCCTGGCGAACTCCAGGTCCTTTTTGGGAGCGGGCACGCTGTAGTCGAACCCCTCCAGTGTCTTGCGCTCGATCTTGGCTCCCAGCACTTTTTCGATCCGGCGCACCATCAGTTCGTCTTCATCGGTCACCATGGTGAAGGCGTCGCCGGTCCTGGCGGCCCGTCCGGTCCGGCCGATCCGGTGGGTGTAGGCCTCGGGGGTGTCGGGGATGTCGTAGTTGATGACATGGGAGACCTGGGAGACGTCGATGCCGCGCGCCGCGATGTCGGTGGCTACCAGGATCTGGAAGCTGCCGTCCCGGAAACCGTCCAGGGCCGCCTGCCGCCTGTTCTGGGAGAGGTTGCCCTGCAGGGAGGCCGCCTTGTAGCCGCTCTTCTCCAACTGCTCCCCCACCCTCTTGGCGCGATGCTTGGTCTTGGTGAAGATCAGCACGCTCTCGGTGTCGGTGTGGTGCAAAAGCTCGAACAGAAGCGGCGTCTTCAGATGCTGGGGTACCGGGTAGAGGGCGTGAGACACCGTTGCGGCGGCGGTGATCCTCCCGACCTGAACCG
>NZ_DATFBA010000061.1:0-10525 GCF_035254065.1 Geomonas sp. | reverse complement strand
TCGCCAGGCAGTGAGTTTAATTAAATTAAAAGTGATTATCAAGCAATAAATTATCTTGACAGCCATTGTCAAATGGCCTACTAAAAGGCGTTTGGAATTTTCCGACTAATCAAACAGGTGCAGCCAATGGCGAAAAAAGACAAATCCGAATACATCATCCAGGCCGTATCCCACGCCCTCGACCTGCTGGAACAGTTCCACGACGAGGTCGACGAGCTTGGCGTAACCGAGCTCAGCAAAAGGCTCAAACTGCATAAAAACAACGTCTTCCGTCTGCTGGCCACGCTGGAGTCCAGGAACTACATCGAGCAGAACAAGGTCACCGAGAACTACCGTCTGGGGTTGAAGACGCTAGAACTGGGTCAGACGTTCATAAAACAGATGGGCTTGCTGCGCCAGTCCCGCCCGGTGCTGGAGGCGCTGGTCAAGGAGTGCAACGAGACCACCTATGTGGCCATCCTCAAGGATGCCCACATCGTCTACCTGGACGTGGTGGAGACCGACCTGACGGTGCGGGTCGTGCCCAGGGTTGGCGCGCGGCTCCCCGCTTACTGCACGGCGGCCGGCAAGATCCAGATCGCCTACATGACCGACGAGGAGTTGGAGGCGTACCTGCCGACCAAGGAGATGAAGCGCTACACTCAGCACACCGTGACCGACAAGGATGAGCTCAAGAAGCATCTGAAGATGGTGGCGGAGCGCGGCTACGCGATCGACGACGAGGAGATGGATGTCGGGGTCAAATGCGTGGGGGCGCCCATCAGGGACTACACCCGCAGGATCATCGGCGCGGTCAGTATCTCCGGTCCGTCCATGCGTTTCAGTGACGAGCGGCTGGAGAAGGAGCTGATCCCGCTGGTGGTTCGCTCCGGCGAGGAGATCTCCCACAAGCTCGGCTACCACAAGTAAGGCAGGTTAAGATTAAGATTAAGAAAAACCTGGACGCAGCAATGAAAAGGCCCCGCCAACTCGCGGGGCCTTTCTTATTTCGTGGGCTTACTTTGCCGTTGTCCTCTTCCCGTCCCGGCCTCCCCCCTTCGGGAGGAGGAGCAGTCGGACAGCCCTTCGACAAGCTCAGGGCGAACGGCTGACTGTCTTCAGTCGGAAACAGAGGTAGCTGCCGCTATCTCCCGCCGCCAAATCCTGGCAACCTCCGCCTCCAAATCCTCCCTGCTGCCGCTGTTGTCGATTACCACCTTGCCGAGCTTTTTCTTCTCCTCCATCGGCATCTGGGAGGCGATCCTCGCCCGGGCGGCCTCCTCGTCCGAACCGTCCCGCGCCATCAGCCGCTTGAGCTGGGTCTCCTGGTCCAGGTAGACGACCCAGATCTCGTCAAAGCGCCCTTCCAGGCCGGCCTCGTAGATGAGTGGCGCCACGTAGAAGGTGACCGCAACCCCCGCCTCCCTCAGCCGGCTCAGCCGCTCATCCGCGCGCTTGCGGATGGCGGGGTGGGTGATCCCCTCCAGGGTGCGGCGGGCTGCGGGATCCGCGAAGACGATCTGGCCCAAGGCGGCACGGTTCAGGGTGCCGTCGCTGTTGAGAACGCCTGCGCCGAAGCTCTCCACGATGCGCTCCAGCGCCTCCTCTCCCGGCGCGACCACCTCGCGCGCCAACTGGTCGGCGTCCACCACCGCGGCGCCCAATCGCTCCAGGATGATGGCAGCGCTGCTTTTGCCCGAGGCTATGCCGCCGGTAAGTCCGATGACTCTCACACTGTCTCCCTTCAGTACCAACCTTTTGCAGGCGCAGCCGATGTTAGGGGGAATCCGCCGGGAAAACAACATCTAATTTGCAACGACCGTACCCCGATGCAGTATACGGCCTAGAATCGCGATAATCCGCATGATTTTTCCCTTGATTAGAGCGGTGTGATGTGATAAAAACTGGATACTGTATACAATCTGACCCGTATAATTTACCTAATAAATGTAAACATTTAGCTGAAAATCGGGCTAACTTTACAGCTATTTCGGAGGCCTAAGTGGCAGAGGTTGTTTTTTCCAGCTGGGGCAGAAACATAGTTGATAACCGCAAGGGCGGCGAGGCCAAGCCTGCGAGCTTCAAGCTTCCGGTGACCTACGACGGCGAGCGCCCCCTGTCCGCCTTCATCGGCTGGGACGGTATCATCGTCTACAACAAGGACGTCGATATCCCCGTCATGCTTGCCGAGTACATGAAGCGGGCCCAGGAGAAATACGTCTGCGGCAAGTGCACCCCCGGCAAGAAGGGGACCAAGGTGATCATGGACGCCCTGACCGCCATCGTCGAGGGGCGCGGCAGCGAGGCTGACCTCACCTCCATCGAGGACGTCTGCCAGGTGATCGGCCACGCCAAGTGCACGCTCTGCCCGAGCTGCACGGTGCCGGTGCTGGACGCGGTGACCCACTTTCGCGACGCCTTCTTGAACTACATCCGCGGCGCCAAGAGCCTCTCCTCCGAATTCCGCTACATCGAGAAATACACCGCCCCCTGCATGGACCGCTGCCCGGCCCACATCGACATCCCGGCCTACATCGAGGCGATCAAGGATTACCGCTACGACGTGTCGCTGCAGGCGGTGCGCGACTCCATGCCGCTGCCGTCGGTCTGCGGCCGCGTCTGCCCGCACCCCTGCGAGACGGCCTGCCGCCGCAAGAACGTGGACGAGCCGATCTCCATCATGACCCTGAAGAGGACCGCCTCCGACTTCGAGTGGATGCATGAGAGAAAGCCCCCCATGCTCCCCAAGCCGAGGAAAGGGAAGACCATCGGCATCGTGGGCGCCGGCCCCGCAGGCCTGGCAGCCGCCTACTACCTGGCCCTGGAAGGGTACAACAGCACCATCTATGAAACGCTGCCGATCGGCGGCGGCATGGTCGCGGTGGGCATCCCGCCTTACCGTCAGCCGCGTAACCTCTTGCAGCGCGACATCGACATCATCCAGTCCATGGGGGTCGAGATCGTCTACAACTGCCGGGTCGGCAAGGACATCTCCCTGGACGAGCTGCGCAAGAAGCACGACGCCGTCTTCCTGGCTCCCGGCGCCCACCGTTCCAAGCCGATGGGCGTGGAAGGCGAGGACAAGGGGTACAAGGGCTTCCTGACCGGCGGTATCGACTTCCTGAGGAACGTCTACCTGGGGCTGCCCAGCGGCATGGGCAAGAAGGTCTTCGTGGTGGGCGGCGGCAACACCGCCATCGACTGCGTCCGCGTGGCGCTTCGCGAAGGCGCCGAGGAATCCACCCTGGTCTACCGCCGCTCGCGTGCCGAGATGCCGGCCGACGTCTGGGAGGTCGACGGGGCGGATGACGAGGGTGTCCGTTTCGAGTTCCAGGTGCTCCCCACCAAGGTCATCGCCAACGAGCAGAACGAGGTGGTCGGCGTCGAGCTGATCAGGATGGCGCTTGGCGAGCCGGACGCCTCCGGCCGTCGCCGCCCGGAGCCGATGCCCGGTTCCGAGTTCGTCATCGAGTGCGACACCATCATCCCGGCCATCGGCCAGGATGCCGACCTCTCCTTCATCCCGGCCGAGGCGGGGATCGACACCACCAAGTGGAGCACCATCGTCACCAAGTACGTCCCGCTCAAGGGGGCTGACGGCAAGGACCTGAAAGACGGCATGGGCAACATGCTCTCCAGGACCCTGATCACCGACTGCGACGGCGTCTTCGCCGGCGGCGACGCCGAGATCGGCCCGCTCACCGTGGTGGCCTGCATCGGATCCGGCCACCGCGCGGCCAAGGTCATCGCCCGCTACCTGGAAGGGAAGGGTGTGGAGCTCACCGACGACGAGCGTATGGAAGACATCCTCACCTACTTCGGCGTCTACGACAAGAACGAGAAGGTCTCCTGGCTGGATTCCGCCTCCCGCGAGCACCAGAGCGAGATCCACGGCAAGGAGAGGGCCAGCAAGGGGAACTACTGCGAGGTCGAGCTTGGCTTCGTCGACAGCCAGGCCATCCGCGAGGCCGAGCGTTGCCTGCGCTGCTACCGCATCGCCATGGTCGCCGTCTAGGCGGTCAGCCGGAATTCTGAAGGGGGCAGGCACCTTGCGGCGCCAGTCCCCATCAACCTTTTTAAACCGAAACGACAATTTGAAAAATTGAGGTTTTTATATGGTCAGCTTAACCATTGATGGCAAGAGCGTGCAGGTCGAAGTCGGTTCCACCATTTTGGAGGCCGCGGCAACCGTGGGGATCAAGATCCCGACGCTCTGCTGGCTGAAGAAGGTCTCTCCGACCGGCGCCTGCCGCGTCTGCGCAGTGGAAATCGAGGGCGTTGACCGCACCATGACGGCCTGCAACACTCCCGTCAAGGAGGGGATCAAGGTAACCACCGACACGCCGGCCCTCCAGGAGGCGCGCCGCAAGATCATGGAGCTCATGCTGGTCAACCACCCGCTGGACTGCCCGGTCTGCGACGCCGGCGGCGAGTGCGACCTGCAGGACGCCTGCTACGGGCTGAACGCCACCAAGCAGGAGTACTCGGCCATCCTGGAGCGCCGCCCGATCCGCTACGACTGGCCGCTTTTGGAGAGCGATCCCAACCGCTGCATCCTCTGCGAGAAGTGCGTGAAGGTGGACCACGAGATCGTCGGCTGCGACGCCATCGCGGTGGTGAACCGCGGCGAGGCCACCATCATCGACACCGTCGACGGCCAGCCGCTCAACTGCGAGTTCTGCGGCAACTGCGCCGCGGTCTGCCCGACCGGCGCCCTGATCACCAAGCCCTTCAAGTTCAAGGGGCGCCCCTGGACCTTCGCCAAGGTGGAGAGCGTCTGCGCCTTCTGCGGCGCCGGCTGCCAGATCGAGTACCACGCCAAGGAAGGGAAGGTCGCCAGGGTCACCAGCGACGACGAGACCTTCAACAACGGCAACCTCTGCATCAACGGCCGCTTCGGTCACGGCTACCTCGACTCCTCCGAGCGCCTCACCCAGCCGCTTTTGCGTAACGACTCGGGCGCGCTGGTTGCCGCCGACTGGGACAGCGCGCTTTCCGCCGCCGCCGGCAAGCTGAAGGAGATCGTCGCCCGTGATGGCGCCGCCGCCGTGGCCGGCCTGGGCTCCCCCAGGTTGACCAACGAGGACAACTTCCTGTTCCAGAAGTTCCTCCGCTCCGCCATCGGCACCAACAACATCGATTCCGAGGCAGGGTTGGGCTTCGCCCAGGCCCAGGCCCAGATCGAGCAGCGCTTCGGCTTCTCCGGTTCCAGCACCACCATCGACCAGCTGGACTTCGCCCAGGCCACCATCGTGATCGGCTGCGACCTGAACGCCGAGGCCACCGGCCTCGAATACCGCGTCCTGAAGAACGCCACCAAGAACGACGGCAAGCTGATCCTCGCCAACATGCGCGACGTGAAGCTGAAGAAGTTCGCCAACAAGCACCTGAAGAACCTGCCGGGCCGCGAGCTTTCCCTGGTCCTGGGCCTGATGAAGGCGATCGTCGAAGAAGGGGCCGCCCTTCCGGCGGGCGCCGAGGCGATCAAGAGCGGGCTCGCTTCCCTCTCCCTCGCCGATCTCGCCACCGAGTGCGGCGTCCCCGAGCAGTCGCTCAAGGAGGCCGGCAAGCTGATCGCCGGCAAGAGCAGGGTCGCCATCGTCTTCGGTGCCGACGTGGTCAGGAGCGCGAACGCCGCCGCCACCATCGACGCCATCGCCGACCTCGCCATCCTCACCGGCGCCAACGGTGCCGAAGGGGGCATCTTCCCGATCGACGCCAAGAACAACACCATCGGCATGCTCGACATGGGTGTCTCCCCCTCGACCGGCGGCCGTGACCTTTGGGGCATCGTCGACGGTATCGAGCAGGGGACCATCAAGGCCCTCTACCTGATGGGCTGCGATCTGGCCGGCTTCCCGGACAACGCCAGGATCAGGAAGGCGCTTGCCAAGCTGGAACTGCTCATCGTGCAGGACATCTTCGAGAACGACTCCCTGCCCTTTGCCCACGTGGTGCTGCCGGGTTCCGCCGCTGCCGAGAAGACCGGCTACTTCACCTCCCTCGACAACCGCGTGCAGAAGATCGGCAAGTCGATCAAGGCGCCCGGTATCGCCAAAGAAGACGCGGTCATCATCGCCGACCTTTACAAGCGGGTGACCGGCAGCGCCATCGACGCCACCATCGCCCCGCTCCGCAAGGAGATCCTGGACTTCGCCAACAGCTACTCGACCGATCTGCACGGCGGCATCGTCAAGCAGGTCGCCGTCAAGGCGGCTCCCGCCGCAGCTGCTGTTGCCAAACCGGCAGCCGCCGGGCTTCCCAAGTTCCAGCTGCTGGTGGGGCCCATCGGCTTCCACAACGGCACTTCCACCACCCGTTCGGCGAACAACCTGTCCGTCTCCCCGGCCGGCTACGTGGAACTCCACCACAACGACGCGTTGGAGCTGGGCATCGTCGACGGCGGTCAGGTGAAGCTGACCTCGGCGGCCGGTTCCCTGGTGGGGACGGCCAAGGTGAGCAATGCGCTCCAGCCCGGGCTGCTCTTCGCCCCCTCGCACTTCAGGGATCTCAACGCCACCGGCCTCCTGAAAGGGAACTCGAACCTGGTAGAGGTGAAGGTGGAGAAGGCGTAAAGCCCTCCAACCCACAGCCGAGAAGAAATGCAAAAGGCCCCGGTCATCGACCGGGGCCTTTTCGTTTTTTGTACTTTTCGTTGTTTTAAGCTCCTCCTCCCGAAGGGGGGAGGTAGGGAGGGGGGAGCACTGCAGCAATCCAGTACGAGACAGCATCCAGAAAAGGAGCTGAGTCCCCCTCCCTACACCTCCCCCTTCGGGAGAGGGGACTAAAGGCGGTGGAAAGGGTAGATACGTGTCGCGGGTGACCCGTTTAGCGGCTGGAATGGACCAGCCTCAGGCTGAGGCGGCGAATCTCGCGGTCAAGCTCCTTCACCTTGGCCTCGTACTCGCGCAGGTAGAATGCCTTCTTCTCGTCGTCGTGCAGTGTCACTCCCTCTTTCAACATCCGGATCCGGCTTTGAGCCATCTCTCTCATCTGGCTGAGAGACGCCTTCATGTCTGACACGATCTCCTCCTTGCAAAACAGTGAAGCAAAAGGATGAAGCAACGGTTCTGCTGTCATCTCTGTCCTTCTCTACCACTCAAGCTGTGTGGAGGTCAAAGCAAATTTACTTGCATAGCAGCGGGTTACACTGGCAAAGGGAGCGTGAGGTGCGGCTGGAGGAATGTCAGAGAGGGGAGAAGTCACAGGTTTAAACAGAACCGTAATATCTTAGTGGCTTAAAATATAGAATTAATTAACACTTTTGTCAGGGCGTCTTCTTTTAATGTTGTGCTAAGATTAAAACACAGGAGTGAAATGAGCATCGCAAGCGGCAAAGGAGGGTATCATGACTGACAAGCTGACCCAGGTAGCCGCCGCGGCCGCAACAGACAAGAATCTGGTCGACAAGCTCGACCAGATACTTGCGGGCCCTAACGACCGTGCATTCGTGGTGTGTACACTCAACAGCTGCAATATGAACCTGAAGGGACGCTGCACGATCTTCACCGTGCTGGACGTCCCTCGCATGAAGACGACGACGATCAAAACGGCCGGGCAGCTCTGCCAGAGGGCATGACAGGTGCCCGGTCAGCAACAGCCACCGCAGTACCAGCCGGAGAATTCGGGCAGGAACACGTGGTCGATCACGTGAACGATGCCGTTTGAACACTCGATATCGGTCCGGACGTATTTGGCGTTGTCGAGTACCGGCATCCCTTCATCAAGATGCACACTGAGAGACTTGTTGCACTCGGTGTAAATCTTGTCACCTCCGCGTATCTCAGCGGAGCTTAGCCTACCAGCCACCATGTGGTATCTCACCAGGGATGAGAGAGCATCCTTGTCCCTGGTGATTTCCCCGAAGTTGATCCTTTCAAAGGCGTTGTCATCCGGCGCGAACAGTGTGACCGGTCCGTCCCCGCTCAGTTTATCCGCCAGCCCGCTCATCTCCAATGTCATAAGGAATCTGCTGAACCTGCCATCCTCTGTCAGGGTTTCCAGAATGTTCTTCATGGAGGCTCTCCTTCTCCTGCAGTGCGTGACCCGCTCGCTTCCTACTGCATGAACTGCAGTATTATTACAGCCGTTTTCCCGATGTAATACAAGTCTGCATTTCACTCAGCCAGCAAAGGCAGGCGTGGAAAAGTTTCAATTCGGGGGAGGGGGCTGTTGCTGAGAATGCTGGCTGTCAAGGCGCTTGGGGCTTCCCTCACCCCGGCCCTCTCGCAGGGGGCGAGGGAGAGCTTGCAAAAGGGTGTAGAAGTTGGTGGGGATGGTTATGGTGAGAGGGGCGTTGAAGCAGTCAGTGAAGTCAGGGCAAGGGGGCTGGGGCTAGAACCCCTCGTCGGGATCGGGTTCCTCGACGGGGAGGCGGCCGGTGCGGTCGAGGAAGGCGAGTTTCTCCGTCTCCTTGGCGACCGCCTGATGGCAGAAGGTGTAGATGCGGTAGCTCTCCATGCAGAGGATGGTGAAGCCGGCACCGAACACGGCCCAGTAGTTGTCGGTAAGGGCCTGGGCGAAGTAGTAGAAGAGGTAGAAGACGCCGATGTAGCCGACGTGGCAGAAGCTGCTTTTATGCTGGATGTTCCCCATCATCCGGGCGAGGCTCAGGATGATGGCGGAGAAGGTGTAGAGCACCAGCACGATGCTGATGATCTGGGCGGAGGGGGGGGCGCCCAGGGAGGCGATGATCACCTCGGGGCGGGGGAGGAACCAGAACTCGCGCCAGGCGAGGGTACTGACCAGCAGGAACAGGGAAAGCGCCCACAGGCCGCGGTTCGAGAACCGCCTGAGGCGCTTTATTTCGTCGAGGAGCCCCTGGCGCAGATCGGTCTGCGTTTCGGCATTCACCTGCTCCAGGGTCCTCGTCTCATTTCTATCTGCTTGCTCCATTGATCGCTCGTTCACTGACATAGACAACCTGCGGACAGTCATAACACTTGCTTCCTACAGACATTACTCAGGACGGTTTCTCAATTTCCGCTAATTTTGTCCTGATAAAATAGTAGGATTTGGCTATCTTGTCAAGCTCATACGGCAAATCTGTGGGCTTTGTCACATCGCTGTTGATTTCGCTCTTCTCGGTGAACTTCTGGAGCTTGCGAAGCGGAACCAGCACGATGATCTTGAGCAGGGTCACCACCCCGGCCACGGTCAGTAACAGGGTCAAGACGGTGAAGCAGATCATCTGCAGCTTGATCGAGGTCAGTGCGCTCAGGGTTGCCTCGTTGGAGAGGCCGATATCCAGGGTGCCCAGTACCTTCTGCTCCGCGGGATGGAAGTGGCAGGCGGCGTTCGCGCATTCGGGGTCGTTGTAGATGGGCGCGGTGATCGCCATCACCTCGACACCGGCGGCGTTCTTGAAGGTGCGGGCCTTCTCCATGCTCCCCACTGCGGTGAGCGGCTCCTTCCCTCCGTGGCACATCACGCACCCTTCCGCCTTCTTGTCGACCTGGTGGTTGACCTCGGAAGGCTTGGAGGAGAAGGCGACCACCCCCTTCTTGTTGAAGATGCGCACGTGCTGGACGCCTTTTTGCTCGCCGATGTTCCGGATGATCGCGGTGTTCATCTCGCGGTCCGACTTCATCATGGCGGAGCGGGTCGACTTGAGGACGATCCCGGCCAGGTTGTCTGCCTTGCCTACCGCGTCGCGGACCACCACGTTCTTGATGGCCGTGTAGAGAAGCGCGAAGCAGACCACCAGGAAACCAGTAACCACCACCCCTACGGGAACCAGAGCCCTTCCTGCGATTTTGTCGAACATGGCACCCTCTCCCATTTTTGAGGCCCACCCAGACTGCCAATCCATTCCAAACTTTCTGCTTGGTACTGCCTTTTCCACCCCATCCTCACCCTGTCCCTCCCCTTGAAGGGGAGGGAACGTAGGGCGGGATTCTCTTCCGTGAGTTACCTTAGTCCAGCTTGGTGCTCGACTTGTAGGACGCGGCACCGATCGGTTCGGTTGCGCCGACCGCCTGGTGGCGGGCAGGCTCGGTTGCCGGGACCAGAACTTCCTCGGCTTTCCACTTGTACAGGATCGGCAGCCGGTAGAGGATGAAGCGGTAGACCACGATGTAGACCGCGAAGATGGTCACGGCGATGATGACCTCTTTGAGAGGCGGTATCTCGCGCTCGGCGAGCTTCCAGTTGAAGGTGATCATCGCGGTGTTCAGCCGGTTCAATACCACGCCCAGCACGGTCATCACCGCACCGAAGCGGACGAAACCGATTCTCTTGGTGTGCGCACCGTAGGTCATGACGACCATCGGTACCATGAAGCCCAGGATGATCTCGAGCATGAACCACTGCCCCCAGCCGCTATCCAGGTAGCTCCACTTGTTGTCATGGGCGATGGCGATCAGCTTGATGGTGATGTAGGTGGCGATACCCATGCAGGCGCCCTTGGCGAGCGCGATCTGGCAGCGCTCAAGGCTCTTGTGCCAACGCGCGTCGCCACGCCAGCCCATGGTCTTGGTGGCGATGGTGGAGACGGTGATCACCATGCAGAGGCCGCCCGGCAGCGAGGAGACGAAGAAGTGCAGCC
>NZ_DATFBA010000060.1:0-6991 GCF_035254065.1 Geomonas sp. | reverse complement strand
GGCCCAGCCGTTCTGGGTGCCGGTGATGCCGCCGCCGGCAGCATAGAAGTCTGAGGCGCTCTTGGTCTGTTTGGCGGCCCACACCACGACCCCCATGGTGATGGCGATGATGATGGCGAACATGCTGATGGTGATGGTCTTGTTGGCCTTCAGTTCCTTCTTGACAGGTGCTGCGGGCGTGGGGGCCACGGCGGCTTTGGCCACTGGTGCCGGGTCGGTTGCCGCGGCGGCACCGGGGGCCGCGGCAGGGGCGCTGACAGCGGGAGCGGCGGCGCCCGCAGCAGTTGCCTTGGAGGCGTCCTCGGCGTGGGCGACGGCTGCCACCGACAGTGCCAGCATGGCGGCGATGGCGATCTTCTTCAAGGTCATGGGAATCCTCCTTTGTCTTTGGTTTAAGCGTTAAGTTCGTCGATCAGTTCCCTGGTCAACCGGTCGAAGTCCTTGTTGGCGACGTGCGAATAGTAAAGGGCGATCCCCCAGGAAACGAAGAACTGGGAAAGGGCAAAGAGGTATCCGAAGTTAAGCGCGCCGATTACCTTCACCTTGAACACCCCTGGGGTATATGCCGCCCCGATGGGGAGCAAGAAATAGTACACGCAGGAGAAGATCCACCACCCGAACAGGAAGGCCGATTTCTTGTGATGTAGCTCGACGAACTTCGGATTTTTGGCGATTGCCGACCAGTCGTACTTCTTTTCTGCCATGGTGTACCTCCATCTTGGGTTAGGTTGCTCAGCTTGGGTTAAAGGTGTTCTCGACTAATGATAACGGTCCTGTTTTCTTCTCAGGCAGGGAGGTAGCCGAACCGGGCGGAGAGGACTCCGGCCCCCTCCTGCAGGGAGGGGATGATCTCCTGCTCGACCCGCTCGGCGAGCATCCTGAAGGAGGGCCCCAGCATGGTGATGGCACCGACCACCTTGCCGGCATAGTCCCGCACGGCAACGGCCACGCTGATGATCCCCTCCCCCAGCCCCCCGTGGTCCACCGCCACGCCGGTGGCCCTGATCTCCTGGAGTTCGATGGCGAGCTGGTCCAGATCCGGCTGTTTCCCCCGCCCCTCCTCTCTCCTACAGAGTCTTTCCAGCAGATCCCAGGAATCCACGGCCTTCATCACCTTCCCGGCGGCGTTGGTGAAGAAGGGGAACTTCCGGCCGACCAGCGGCTCAGCTTTGACGGGCCGGGCGCAATCGACCATATTCAGAAACAGCACCTCGTTGTCCTTGATGACCGTCATGTAGACAGCCTCCTCGTGCCTGCGGGCGAGTTCCTCGAGGATGGGGTGGGCGTAGCTGACCAGATGGGAGCCGTCGGCGGACCTGCGCAACTCCGACTTGGTGTGGGTTGCCAGATTGGCAGTGCCGGCCAGTTTTTGGCCAAGCGCGACGGTGCTAGCGCCGAGCCGGTAAGCGCCCGATACCGAATCGCGCTCCACCATCCCCTTTTCGATCAGGGTCTCGAGAAGGCGGAAAGTCCGGTTACGGGTGAAGCTGACACTGTCGGCAAGCTGGGGAAGGGTCAGTTCTTCCCTGCTTTCGGCCAGCTTTTCGATCAATTCGAGGGCCTTCTTGACGTTGCGGATGGTGTAGTTCGTATCGAATTCTTTCATTTGCGACCCCGCTTTCTTACATTGCCGGTCAAGCACCGGCTGCTGATCCTATGACAGGAGACCGGGCCTTGGCGCGACACAGATGGCAAGCGCCAAGCCACCGACCGCGCAGGCACGCGCCCGAAGCTCCACCGAGCTGGTGCGGATAGGGGGGCTCCCGAACCGGACGGCAAGATGGCACTGCCAGCGTCTGCGCCACGTGGCCGTGACGAACTCACTCTCCCGTCGACGGCCATGTAGGCGCCGTGGAAACCGGAGGGGAGACTCTAAATGGTGAACTGCTGACGGATAAGGTTAGCTACGGCGAAAGGTGACTGCGGGGGGAGCTCGGCTGTTACGGGAACGGCGGGTGGGGGAGGCAATTCGAGGGATGGCGGAGGCGATGAAAACGTATGGTTTGATAACCCTGGAAACGGTGGCAGGTGCAGCCTGAGGCAGAGCATCCAGTGGAATCTTGGTACACGCTTTAACAACGGGCGACTTGGCGACCTTTTCCACCACCGCCCTCGGCCGCTGTTTCGGGCCGTGGCCGTGCTCCAGCGCCGGATTCCTCATACCGAGTACGATGAGGAACAATCCGGGGATAAGCGCCAGCAATGTCAGGGAAAATCGTTTGGTCATCGGCGCACCGGCTGTTCGTGCCAAGGGAGTTTAGGGAATGAGTCAGCTTCTTTTTTGTGCCGCAATTGTTTGTATACAAACTTTGTCGGCAAATATAACACCATTATACAGAAAAGCAATATATTTTTTCATGCTGCGCGCGCACAGGCATATCACCATGTTTTTTCGAGTGTTTCTTGCCAAAACGTGCGCCCGTCACCACACCGACACCGCAGCGAAAGGGCGACAGAGACCCGAGCACTGTTTGCGACAGAGGAGAAGCGCCTGGCAAATGAGGAAAAATTTCTATTTTGGAGGCTATCTGTGGTAAGAAGATGCGGGGGAAGTGTCTGCCGAGAACTCAGCTAGGCAAGGGGATCTATGAAAACAACCGATAAGGCTGCGGTGGTAGCCGACATCATCGACAACATCCGGCGTGTGTTCCAGGCGGTCAACGAGTATTCCAAGAAGGCGGAACGGGAAACCGGCCTCACCGGCCCTCAGCTATGGGCGATCAAGGTGATTGCCGACAGTGCCCCGATCAAGATGTCGGAGCTTGCCCGGCGCATGTACCTGCACCCGGCCACGGTGGTGGGGATCGTGGACCGCCTGGAAGGGCACGGGCTGGTGGTTCGCACCCGTTCTCAGGAAGACCGGCGGGTGGTGGAGATAGAGTTGTCCGAACAGGGGAAGGAACTGGTGGCGAAGTCGCCAGAAGTGGCCCAGGGGCTCCTGGTCAAGGGACTGGAAATCCTTGATGATGATGAGTTGATGCGGATATCGACCGAACTGGAACGTCTCGTCCAGATCCTGGGAGCACAGGAATTACCTCCCAAGCTCCTCCTCTCCTCGGAAGTGAACCTTCCGGACGAGCAGTGAAGCAGGTCGCGTAAAGAAGGCCCTGCCCCGTTACGGGGCAGGGCCTTTCGGTAAGTCACCTACCGCAAAATGACGAATTCGTCCCTTCTGTTTTTGGCCCAGCTGGCCTCGTCGTGGCCCGCAGCAACCGGCTTCTCCTTACCGTAGCTCACGGTGCTCAGTCGGTCACCGGAAATGCCCAAACCGACCAGGTACTGCTTGGCCTCCTTGGCGCGCTTTTCACCCAGGGCCAGGTTGTAATCATCGGAGCCCCGCTCGTCGCAGTTCCCCTCGATGCGTACCTTGGCTTTCTCAGACTTCCTCAGCAGGTCCGCATTCTTCACCAGGTTGTTGCGTGCCTGCTCCGAAAGGTTGGCGGAGTCGAAGTTGAAGTAGATCTTCTGCAGGTCGTTCTGCAGAGCCGCCAATTCCCTGGCCTGCCGCTGGGCATCCGACGCCGCCGGCGCGACCGGCTGCTCCACAACTTTCTGCTCGACCGACTGCGGTTTGGCTACAGCCTTGGGGGCCTCCTGCTTCACGGGAGCGGCCACCGGGGCGGCTACCTGGGCGATCCCCTCGTCTTTCTTCACCATCTCGTGCTTGGCGCATCCGCTCGCCAGCACCGCTCCACAAGATACCAGTAACAGCAATCCCCCCATTCCGTTTCTCATCTCTTCCTCCCCTGTTGGTGTGCCATTCCCTTATCATGACCAGCGCTTAAAGCGTGGTGGCTCCTTACCTGTGGCAAAAGGGGTTGCCCGGCCATTACGTTTGTGCAACAATAATTGGTATGCATATTATTTGTACAGAACGGACCTATGTCAACACATTTTTTCAGGAGAAGCTATGGGCGATGCCAGCTGCAAGGTCGCAGAGATCATCGATAACATACGCAGGGTTTTTCAGGTGGTTAACGAGCAATCGAAGCTGGCGGAACGGGAAACCGGCATCACGGGGCCGCAGTTGTGGGCGATCAAGGCAATTGCCGAAGGTGCCCCGATAAACGGGGCTGAACTCGCCCGCCGCATGTACCTGCACCCCACCACCATCGTGGGCATTATCGACCGCCTCGAAGTGCATGGCCTGGTGCTTAAGACGCGGTCCAAGACGGACCGCAGGATGATCGAGGTGGAGTTGACCGAGCAGGGAAAGGAATTGCTGACCAATGCACCGGAGGTCGCCCAAGGGATGCTGATCAGGGGACTCGAACGACTGCCTGAGGAGAAACTGCAAAAGATATGGGACGGCCTGGAAGAGCTCGTCCTGATGCTGGGGGCAAGGGACGTCGCACCGCAACTGCTGCTGTCGAGCGAGCTGAACGTTCCGAAAACCGAAAACAAGCGTGGGTTGGACGTCAAGTGATATGAGATTCCGTAACAGAACCTACCTGCAGATCACCGTCTGGACAGCCGCCGCATTGGTCGGTGCCGCTGCCGTACTCTTCGCCCGCCTGATCGCGGCGGCTCAGAGCGTTTATTTCGCGGCCGTTCATCGCCACCCGTACTTGTTCCTGGTCGCCACCCCGTTGCTGTTCGTCGCGGCCACCCTGCTGGTGGAGACCTTCGGGCCCGACGCCCGCGGCAGCGGCATCCCGCAGGTTCTGGAGGCGATCGACCAGGCCAACAACAGCGAAGATGCCGAGCCGTCCTGGCTAAGTTCACTGGTCTCCTTGAGAACGGCGGCGGTCAAGGTCATGTCCAGCGCGGTAGGCATTGTCGCCGGGGCCTCCATCGGGCGCGAGGGGCCCACTGTTCAGATCGCCGCCTCAGTTTTCGCTTTTTTCGGCCGCCTAACGCGCAAGGTGATTCCGCAGGTTCATTTCCAGACTTTCCTGACGGCGGGCGCGGCAGCCGGAGTCGCCGCCGCCTTCAATGCCCCGCTGGCGGGAATCGCCTTCGCCATCGAGGAAGTGACTGAAGGGATACTGGGACAGTTCAGGGAAATGATCATGCTGGCCGTGATACTTTCGGGCATCGCAGCCATGGCCCTTTCCGGCAACTACCTCTACTTCGGGCATCCCAGCGTGGCCAGTTCCACCTCGATCCTGGTACCCGAGACACTGATTTTAAGCGTCGTCGGCGGCCTGTTCGGCGGTGCTTTTGCCAGGCTGCTGGCCTATCCCCAGTTGGTGCATCTTCCCCGGCAACCATGGAAGAAGGCCCTGTACTGCGGCATCCTCTGCGCCGCCCTTGGTTTCTTCAGCAACGCGAACACTGCCGGCTCCGGATACGAGATCACCCGCTCCTTTCTGCAAAGCTCGAATCTGGACGGATGGCCTTTGCTGTTCGGCCTGGAGAAGTTCGCCACCACGGTCCTCTCCTACCTCTCCGGCATGGCCGGCGGAATTTTCTCCCCTTCCCTCTCCATCGGGGCCGGGCTCGGCTTCAGCGTCGCCAAGATCTGCCACTTCGCAAACTTCAAGGTCTGCGCACTGCTCGGCATGGTGGCCTTCTTCTCCGGTGCGATCCAAGCGCCGCTCACCGCGGTGATCATCATCATGGAAATGACCGACGAGCACATACTGATCATCCCCTTCCTGGTCGCCGCTTTCCTGGCCCGCAGGATCGGCCAGCAGTTCATGCCGGTCCCCCTGTACCGGTTCCTGGCCAACAAGAACCGCAAAGGATAAGGCTGTGGGAGGTTTCGGTGTGGCGCGCGGCAGTTGCTGCAGGCCTGCCCGGAGCATGGCGGTTCGGGTCCAGGCAGAACCTGAACAGGTCTTTGGCGTGAGGATGCGCCAAGCATCTGGTTCCTCCGCTATTGACCGCGCCTCGCTTTGCGCCTCTCCCGGATCTTCTTGGTGTCCCTGTACATGTCTTGGTAGGCGGCACTCACCGATTCGTCGAAGGTGCTGATCGTCCCGCCGTTTTCCCGTACGAAGCTCTCTGCCCTCTCCCTGGTCTCGAAGGCCCACTTGGGATTGGAGGTCATCACCCCCTGGCGGCTCCCTCCGATTACCCAGACGGCGGTTTCCGCATCTATCAGCTTGCCGCTTTGACAATCGCCGACATAGGTATGTAAGGGTGTCTTGTCTATGTTGACCGCGAGGTCGACAACTGCACAGTGCAGGCTGCAGGTTGCCAGGGAACTGCCGTCATCGTACTGGATGAGCATCCTGCTGCGGCTGTACTGCGACCTGTCCATCCCGCAGTACTTGCAGGTAGCGAACTGGTCGAGATCAGGAGATGCAGCCAGGGCAACCCCCGCGACCACGGCAATGAGCAGGCTAGCGATGATGAGTCTTCTCATATTCAGTCTCCGACTTTTGGTGGATTTCCAGCTGTTTCAGGACGAGCTGTTCGAGCTTGGCTGCCGAAACCTGTCCCAGTACCCTCTGCCTGACTATGCCGTTGTGGTCGATGATGAAAGCGGTCGGGTAGGCAAAGACCAGATAATCCCTGGCCCAGGTCGAGTCTGAATCCAACAGGATGGGGAGGGAGAGCCGGTCTTTGGCCGCCAGGGAGGCAACCTCTTTGGGGGCGTTGTACTCGTTCACCGCGATGACGGCGAGCCCCTTATCCTTGTTCCTTTGGAAGACCGGCTCCAGGCTCTCTTTCAGGGAGCCGCCGCAGCAGGAATTGGTCCAGAAATAGAGAACGACCACCTTCCCTCTCACGGCAGCAAGGGACAAGGAGGCGCCGTGAATGTCCTTCCCTGAGACAGGGGGGGCTGGTGCGCCCACCTTGGCGACGTTACTGTCGCACCCTGCACAAAATGCCAGCAGGGTGAAGACCGTGAGGAGCAGGAGGAGGAAGACGCAGCGTGGTCGCGCCCTGCAGAATCCCCGGAAGCGCCTCCCTCTACCCATTGCGAATCAGTTGGAGGGTGCGCTTGATGGCCTCAGCCGTAACCGACGAATCGAAGCAGCCAGCGCCGGCATAGGTGTCGTAATCCCGAACCTGCGCAAGGAGCAACTCCACCGATTGC
>NZ_DATFBA010000059.1:0-5607 GCF_035254065.1 Geomonas sp. | reverse complement strand
GTAGCGGTACTTCTCCTCGCCGCGGTCCCAGCCTGAGAGGCAGGGGCTCATGAACAGCTCACGGTAGAAGGCGTCGGCGATGTGGTCGTTGAGCTCCTTCTGGCGATGGGGAGGATGCGGGGCAAAGTGGACCAGCGCCCGCTGTCCGCTCTCCCACAGGCCGAACTTCTCGTTGGCGTACTGGGCCAATAGCTGCGTGAACAGGAAGCGCTTGGAGGTCTCCCGGGCGATGCCGCGTCCCATGCCCCCTTCCCGGGTCAGTGGCACCACGTGGAAGGAGAAGGTCTCCGGCGAGGTGTTGTCGTTCAGGTAATGCCCCATGAACCGCTTGCCGGCGGCCTCCAGTCGCGCGGGAAGCCGCTGGGAGCCGACCAGGTCGGCCAGGGAGAGTTTCAGGAGGTAGCTGACCGGCAGCCGCAGGAGCTCATCGCCTCCCTCCCCCTTCAGAAGGAACCTCGCCGCGTCGCTCCTCCGGCCGGCGGCCGGATTGCTCTTGTCTGTCTGCAGGTCGCTTTCAAAGACCTGGTCGGCGAAAGCGGAAAGCCGGTGGCGGGGAAACCTGACCCAGCTGTTCTCCCAGACGTTTTCCCGGTTGCCTCCCAGGTACCGTTCCAGGAAGGCCAGACGTCCCTTGCGGATGTCGCCGGAGGCCGCCCGCTTGGCGATGTTGGCGAAGTAGTCGGACTGCTCGATCACCAGCGGCAGGTCCACCTCATCCCGGTCGCCCAGCACCACGGCCTGCAGCTCGGTCTCGGTGCCGGCGGTGGTATCACCCGGCGCGAAGGGAAGCCTCTCCAGCAAGGAGAGGCCGGCCCGCTCCGGTTCCAGGAGCCGTTGCATGATGTTTTGGAGATAGTTGGGGTGCAGCTCGGTAATGGAAGCGTTTTGGATCAGCTGAGGGGGAGGGAGAGGACTTCCCAGTTGACGCGACAATGCCAACCTCCTCTTTCACGTTAATGCCGTCTACTGACACGGTATTTACGCGCAATGTATGGAGATTGGGTGACTGTCTGGTGAATCCTCGGTTAATTACTGCAGAACCGGCGGGGAAAGCGGACTCAGGCGGCGTGATCGAGATCGGGGACGCTCCGCCTGCGCCTGAACAGCGAGACGAGCAGCGGATAGAGAAGCAGGGCCAGGGGAGGAACGGTGACCAGCCAGGCGCCGACCGCCTTGAGGGTGGCCCAGCCAAGCAGAGAGATGGCGGAGGTGAGGTGACCATGCAGGGCGACCTGCAGCATCTCCGCGGAGATGGACGGCCCCCAGGGAAGGTATTTGGCGCCCAGCTTGAAAAAGGGGAAGAACAGCGCGATCTGCAGCGGGTAGACCAGGTAGTTGACCGCCTGCATGGCTGCCTGGTTAAGCCCGAAGCGAGCCGCCAGCGCGACGCATATAACGGTGGTGCCCCACATAAGCGGCAGGGTCCCCACCGCGGTCCCCAGGCAGACGGTAAGGGCGAGCTGCTCGGGGGCGAGCCCCTGCTGTAAAACTGCCAGCGCCGTTTTTCTGATCCTGCCGAACATCACTCTACCTCCACCATAAATCAAGGACGCCGATAGTACTCTAGTACCGTCCCAATGTGGAGGAAATGTGACAGGGAGGTAACCATTTTCATCGGGGCAAGCGGCACCTTCTTCAACGAGAGGGGACCGCCCCCTCCTGCTCCAAGGTGTAGCTGATCCGGAAGGCGCCCCAATGCCTTCCTTCGAGATAAACCGGCGCCGAGATATCCCAGATCTTTTCCCCCGTGTCGCGGTAGTAGATCTGGACCAGCACGTCCCCCTCGTTATAGCGGGCGGCAGCCAGGCCGACAGCATCGTTGAACAGCCGCTTGGTGCGGTTCCATTTCCTGTCGCGGTCGGGATCGCCGGTAAGGGGCTGTGAGTACCGGCTGTTGTGGGTGGGGACGTAGCCGTTACGGTCGGCCAAAATGGCGTAGACCACCTTGTCATCGCAGGCCAGGAAATCATCGAGGTAAACCTGGACCTCTTCATCCAGTGCCTGGTCGTAGCAGGTATGGAATTTCTGTGGCGAGGTACCTGGAATCGGGAGGTAGTTTTCGTCGAAGAAATCGTTCACGCTGAAGCGTTGGGCGGCTATCAGGTCACCCAGCACCTTCTCCATCAGGCGGGCGCCGGCTTTCGCCTGTTCCTTGCCGTTTGCCTGCAGTTCCGACTCGATCAACTCGGTCAGCCGGACGGTCAGTTCGACCACCTCGCTGATCGCCTGCTCGGTCTCACGGGCCCCCTGTGCGACATGCTGGGCCACGTCGCGCACCTCGTTCATGCTCTCGGCCATCTGTTCGCAGGCCGAGGTCTGCTGCTGGGTGGAGAAGGCGATCTCCTTGGCGGAGCGGGCGGTCTCCTCCACCATGGAGATGATGTCCACGAAGGAGTTCTTCACGCTGTCCACCAGGGCGACCGCCTCATCCACCCCCTTGGTCCCCTCCTCGGTGACCATGATGGTGGAATTGGTGGCCTGCTGGATCTCCTCGATCAGGGCTTTTATCTGGCGGGTCGCCTCGGCGGTCCGCTCGGCCAGCCGCCGTACCTCCCGGGCAACCACGCTGAACCGCTTGCCGGACTCGCCGGCGCCGGCCGCCTCGATGGCGGCGTTCAGGGAAAGGAGGTTGGTACGGTCACTGATCTCGTCGATGATCTCGACGATACCGCCGATCTTCTGGCTGTTTTCCCCCAACTGCAGCATGCTCTGCGCGATGCTCTGCACCTGGGTCCTGAGCCTCTCCATCCCTGCCGTGGCGTTATGCACGTCTCCCGAGCCGACCACGCAGAGCGAGGCAGTCTGTTCGGCCGATGATTCCACCCTCTTGGCATTATGGGTGATCTGCTTGGCGGTAGCCGCGATCTCCGCCGAGGTGACGGTGATCTGCTGGACCGCTGCCGCCTGCTCGGTGGCGCCGCTCGACTGCTGGGTGCTGATCGCCGTGATGTGGCTGGTGGAGCCGGAGAGCTGCCCGATGGCCTCCCTGATGGATGCGAAGAGCCGGTTCCCTTTCTCCACCTCCCCCTTCAGGCTCTCCACGATGCCACTGGTCATCCTCTTCATGGCCTGGGCAAGGGTGCCGAGGTCGCCGCGCCAGCCATCGGCGTTCAGTTCCTCCGGATGCCCGTCGGCAATGCGGGTGGCGGCGGCAGTCAGCGTGGAGAGTGGCCGCAAGGTGGACCAGACGATAAAGGCCACCACCACGGAAACGATGACGATGACGAACAAAGCCATGCCGAACAACTTGCCCTGGGCTTCTCCGTTACCCGGCAACAGTCCTGCCGCGAAGGCCGAGATGGCAACGACAGCGGTGGTCACGGCCAAAAAGCAAAGTGCAATGAGCCTGGTGGAAATGTTCACGGCAAGACTCCGAACAGCGCGAGGCGCAGTGAGATGACTAAAGCTGTCACGGCAGCGGGGAGCCACAACTCCCGCCGGCCCCTAAACGGCACCGGCGGGAGCTCTCCTGGCTGGCGTAGCGCCAATATAGAAACATTGGTTTAGAATTACAAGGAAGTTCTACCTGCGGTGATAAAAACCTGAACAAACGAGGAGGGATCCACCGTACTGCGCAGCAGCTTCTTTACGGTATTGCTCGCCACTCCAAAACGCCGTCACAACTTAATGCTGAAGGTGACCCCGCCACCGTCAGCTGTTGCAAACCTCCACAGTGTGGAGATTTTCCCAACTCTGCGAACCGCAGACCGCCCTTCGCAACTCACAGCGGTCGTCAGTCGCCATGGGGTCGCCGAAGGTCATCCAGGCGCGGCCGAGACAACCGCCCGCACAGGTAAGCCGCTCGGAGCACTCCCTGCACTTGGCGTTTTCCTCTGCCCGGCGGTTGCTAGCCTCACGCAAGGCGCTCCAGATGGCCACCCCCTCGAGAAAGGCCTCGGCCAGTGATTTGTCGGTAAGACCGGTGACAGAATAGGGATCGGCGTGGCAGAGGACGCAGGGGTACAGCCTGCCATCGGAGGTTATGTAGGGATTCTCCACAAAGGTACACCCTTCGCCGCGCGGACTGTCACAGCATCTCCATTCCAAGGCAGCCATGGTCCCCAGCTTGTCGTACAGCCGCCTGAACTCCGGGTCGGCATAGAAGGTCTCCAGCAGGCGCAGGTACTGGTCGGGCTCCGGCGGCACCACCAGCTGCTCGGCGGCGCGGCCGCAGGCAACCAGGGTGCCGGTCGCCACCGAGCCGATGCCGAGCTTCTCGGCCAGCCTCAAAACTGCCGGAATTTCATGGATGTTGTGGCGCATCTCCGAGAAGAAAAATGAGACGTGCGGACCGAGCCCGGCGCGAACCAGCCGGTCAACTGCCGCCATCAGCTCCTTGTAGGAGCCGGCACCCCTGACCAGGTCGTGAGCCGCCGGCGTCGCACCGTCGAGGCTGATCTGGATGATGAAGCCGGGGAAAGCCAGCTCCCGCAGGGCAGCTATCTTATCATCGTCCAACAGCATGCCGTTGGTCTGCAGGATGACGGTCGGGAAACCGGCGGCCACGGAGAGCCGCAAGAGGTCGAGCCAGGCGGGATGGCAGAGAGGTTCTCCTCCGGTCAGCCGCACCCCTTCGCCTCCTAACTCGGCGAATTCCCATATCATAGCGGCGGCTTTGTCGCGCGGGAAGTGGCGGGAGGAGCAGTTGTCCTCGGCATCGACCCAGCAGTGGGAGCAGCTGAGATTGCACGCCTTGGTAAGCGCCAGCGTCAGCGTCTTCGGCGCGCGCAGCCCGGACTGCTGCAACGTCTTCCGCAGCCGCATCCCCTTCAACTGCACCGCCCCATCCTTTTCCGAGTACCTGTTCATCCTGCTTACCCCTTCTTGCACGTACAACACCGCGCCTGCTAACGGTGATATTTAAGCACGCACCATGCCAGAACGAGGATTTAAAGCAGGAGCGGCACACACAAAAAAAGGGATGAGCCGCATTGGCTCATCCCCCTTTTGGGTAATGCATTTCTTACCGCTAGCGACGGTGTTTTGTTCGCCTGACGGCACACCCTCCAGAATGGACGATGGTTAGCACTATTTGTTCGGATGTGCCGCCCGCCACTGGTTGGAGTTGGGGAAGAACAAGGAGGTACCGTACCTATCCTTGCCGAACTCGGCGATGATCTGCTGTCCCTTGTCCGGCGCGGTCAACCAGTTCACGAAGGTCAAGGTATCGACGGTGTTGACGGTGGGGAACCGCTTGGGGTTGATGGGGATGACCGACATGTAGTTGATCAGCTCCTCGTCCTTTTCCACCAGCACCACCAGCTTGATGGAGTCCTTGAGGGTCAGATAGGTGGCGCGGTCCATGAAGGTATAGGCGCCGCGCTGATCGGTGTACTTGAGGGTGGGACCGTTGCCGGTATTCCCCTTCTCATAGACCACGTACCAGGAGCCTTCCGGCTTCACCCCGGCCTTGCTCCACAGTTCCATCTCGGCGACGTGGGTCCCCGATTTATCGCCGCGGCTCTTTAGTGATCACGCATGAACCTCGAAAAGAACCGCCCATCATCCGCCTACACCATCTCACCCCTCGCCCTCCGGGAGAGGGGCGGGGGTGAGGGATGCCCCGCCTCCGCAGAGAATTCCCCTACCGAAGGGGCGACCTATGCC
>NZ_DATFBA010000058.1:0-13307 GCF_035254065.1 Geomonas sp. | reverse complement strand
GAAGTATCCGTCCCATTTTCCTTCTCCCTGTTCCACCAGCCCCCTCCCAGCGCCTGCAGCAACTGCGCGCTGTCGGAGAGCCGCGCGGCACGGGCGGGTGCCAGCGCCAGCCGGGCGTCCTGGTACTGGCGTTGCGCGTTCAGCAGGGTCAGGTAACTCACCATCCCCACCTGGAACTGTTCCCGGCTCGCCTCCAAGGAATCGCGGGCCGCCGCCTCCGCGGCGGTGAGCGCCTGCAGGGTCGCGGCATCACGGTCAATGGCGTGCAGTGCATCCGCCACGTTCTGGAATCCCTGCAGCACCGTCTCCTTGTACTGCGCCAGAGCCGCCTCGTAGGCAGACTGTGCCGCCCGCCGCTTGGCCGTCAGTTCGTCGCCGTGGAAGATCGGCTGCACAAGGCCGGCCCCGATGCTCCAGATCCCGGTTCCGTTGGCGAAGAAGTCACCCAGCTTTATTGCCTCGCTCCCCACGTTGCCGCTCAGGGTGATCTGGGGATAGAGATTGGCGGTGGCGACACCGACGTCGGCGCTGGCGGCGTGCAACAGCTCCTCCGAGGCGCGGATGTCCGGACGCTGGCGGACCAGGTCGGAAGGAAGGCTGACCGGCAGTTCGCCGGGAAGCTTGAGATCGTCCAGGGAAAAGGTGGGCAGGTCAGCATCGCCGGGGAAGCGGCCGGCCAGCACGGCCAGCAGGTGGCGCGAGAGCTCCAGCTCTTTTTCGAGAGGGGAAAGGGTGGCAACCAGTTGGGCAAGTTGGGATTTCTGGGCGAGAAGGTCCGGCAGAGAGGTGGCACCAACCTGGAGCTGTTCGTCGACCAGCTCCAGTTGGCGCTTTTGGAGGTCGATGAGAGTCCTGGTTTCCGCTATGCGCGCCCGCAGCGATGCCTCATTGAGCGCAGCCGCCACGATATTGGCAGCAAGAGTCAGTTGCGCTCCCTCCAACTGGAAGCGCTGGTAGTCGATCTGGGCCGCCAGCCCTTCCAGCTCGCGCCGGCCGCTGCCGGCGAGATCGAGCGTGTAAGAGGCGTTCAGGGTGCCGTCGAAAAGCGTCAGCACGAAGCTTTTTCGCTCCCCGATGGCGGCACCGGAGATCTGCTGGCGGTTGACCGACAGATTGCCGTCGATCTTGGGGTAGCGGATGGCGCTGCCTCTGGAGCGATAGGTCTCCTGCGCCTGGCGCACCCGCGCGGAGGCGGCCTCCAGGGTCGGGCTCTCCTTGAGGGCCTGCCGGATCAGGCGGTCCAGCGCCTCGCACTGGAAAAGGCGCCACCACTGCTCCGGGATCTTCCCCCCCTGGACCAGGCGCTGCTCGCCTCCCCCTGGGCCCGGCGAAGATATCACCTGGGCAGGAGGGGTTACTGCAGTGAGCGCCTTGGCACCAGGTGCTTCAGGTCTATGGAAATCGGGGCCTGCCGTGCAGCCGACCAAAGCCGCCAGCACGGTGACCACCGAAAAAACGCTGCCAATCCTCACGTAAACGTCGCCCCCCTAATTCATTAGAGCATAGTATACCGTCATTCACATTATCCGCCACCGCACCCGCTCTGCTCAGAGCTGAGCTTATTTTCACATTGTTCCATTTTTGAGATGGACTAATAAATAACAAATAAGGTTTAAACCTATCACATCCTGCCACTGTCACCAAACAAAAAGGGGACCTTCCCTCAGTTAAAGGTAGTGGGGAAAATCCACCATTGACCTGGAAAGCAGACCTGTGACACAGTGGCCTCCCCATTACCCATACATCCCGCGTCTGTTACTGCCAGAAACCTCCGGTATGGTTGCCACTGACTGTCATGAGGGATGATAATGGAAGATATTCCAAAGGAGGTCCGGATGCTGCACATCGTTCAGGTTGTCAAATGGGGCGTTGCCGAAACGCCGCAGATTTTCACCGTTGAGACGAAGGCCCAGGCGGCCTATGTTGAAAGCGCTGATAAACAGTGGGACCAACGCTACCAGGCTTATTGCGAACATCACGGACTGAAGAAGGAGGCCTTTACCGCTGCACGCGCCTTCGTGAAATCGATCGACGTCTCCGAGAAGAGCACCGTCAACTTCTGGTCCCTCCCCTTCCAGGAACTGGGACAGGACGACGCGCAGAGGTCGGCCCGCGCTGAGGAGGAGAGCAGGAGGCTGGCGGTGGAGATCGTCGCCATCAAGGAGGGGCTCACGCAGTTGCTGCAGGATGTCTCCAAGCTGGCAGATGGCTATGCCCGGCACGATTCCGCGCCGATGGATGCTCAGGGTAGCGAGCAGCCGGCGGCATCAACGTCTCCCCCCCCTCCCGCGGCGCAGCAAAAGCAGGAATCGGACCCCGACAAGTACACCACCAAGGAATGGAGCGTGTTCGTCGCCGACATCAGGAGACTTTGCAGCGGCAGCAAGAACGAATGCAGCCTGTTGCCGAGAGGCGCGTGGCGCAACGACGTTTACAGCAACGCCACCTCGCTGGAGTACTGGGACTGGGTCGCTGACCGGATGGAATATTACAAGGAAAGGGCGAAAGCTGCCGGCTACAGTGTGAACACCGAGTTCGACTCGCCGGATTACCTCAAGTTCGCCAACAAAGAGGGTGACGCCAGCGAGGAGAGCTACCCCTCCGAGTGGGAGGCGTGGTGCGCTGCCGGTCTCTATCTGGAGGGACAGCACTCCTGAAACCGCTCCGGTAACGAGTGAGATTGATGCAAAAAAAGTGGGATGGACCGCCTGGCCCATCCCCTTTCTTTTCCCCGCCCCAGGGGGTAGTGGCCTCCCTGGTCCCGGATCCACCACCCGTTAGTATCAATTCCTGACTCTTCGGTATTAACTCCCAGGCTCTGCTTGCCTCACCTCAGGCTGTGCTCCAGGCGGCTGATCATGTCGCAGACGAACCTTTCCCGGCCGACCAGCGTATAGTGGTATTCCCTGTTGTCGGTACGGACCCTCTCCGTTTTCAGGTCCTGCAGATAGGTCTGGAGTATCTCGACCAGATCGACCGCGTCCTTTTCGTTCATTTCGAAGGTGATCATATCGCTCCTCCCTTGGTTGTCTGCCTCGTGTAGTCGACTCCCGGACACCAGATTTCCAAGTATTATAGTACCTGCTCGGCAATCCGCCACTGGCACCCCAAGGGGTCAACACTTTTCTACATGAAAGGTGTAGACTAAAGGTTGCAATTTTGATAGACTTTGCGCCATGCGCAAATTAGATCAGACAAAAAGCGGCTGGGCTGCCTTAGCGGCGGCTCTCATGATTGTGGCCTCTGCCTCCCACTCGCTCGCGCTCGACAAGCCGGATACCGTCAAGCGCGTGGTGGTCTACAAGGAGCGCAAGCTGATGGAACTCATCGGCAGCAAGGACGTCCTGCTCCGCTCCTACCGGGTCGCCCTGGGGAGAAACCCGGACGGACCCAAAAAAACGGCCGGTGACTGCAAGACCCCTGAGGGGTGCTACGTCATCGACCGGCACAAAAAGGACAGCAAGTTTTATAAATCGCTGCACATCTCCTACCCCAACGCCGTCGACGTCGCCTCCGCCAGACGCCTGCACCAATCCCCCGGCGGTGACGTGATGATTCACGGACTCCCCAAGGGATTCGAGGACATGGCTACCATGCACTCCGAGGCAAACTGGACCAAAGGATGCATTGCCGTCAACAATCAGGAAATGGATGAGATCTTCAAGATGATACCGGACGGTACGCCGATCGAAATCAAGCCCTGACGCTCATTTCCCCAACTCTTCCAGCACCCCGCCGTTTTCAGCGGGAGCACCTTCACCTGCCCCCTCGTCCGTTTTGGGCGGCGCTGTCCCGGTGACGTCGACCGGTATGCCGGTATGCGCCGCCAGCGCACCCTTCAGCTTTTCCTGATCGACTGCCTCCCACAGCCCCTTCCGCTTCAGGACCGCGGTCGCCTCCTGCTCGAGGTCGACCTCCCCGTCTTCATATACCTCCACCAGTACGCGCCCCTCGAAGAGGGTGGCTTTTACCGGCTGACGCACGATGGTGACCGGCGTCTTCATTTTGACGGTCCAGAAAAGGGTGACGATATCCTCGGGATAGAGATGGATGCAGCCGTGGCTCACCCGCCTGCCGATGCCGTAGGGGCGGTCGGTGCCGTGGATCAGCACGACCCGGTTGGACAGGCGCAGCGCATGGCTCCCCATCGGGTTTTCTGGTCCGGGGGGAACGATCTCGGGAAGTTCCGGCTTTTCGGCACGGATGGAGGCGGGAACGTACCAGGCGGGACCGACGATCTTCTCGATGATGCTGTAGGTACCGAGGGGGGTGTCCCACCCCTCGCGCCCGATCCCCACCGGGAAGGTCTCCACCCAGGACGATTTGGGAGGTGTGAAATAGTACAGCCGCATGCCGGAGATGTCGATGACGATCCCTTCCTTCTTGGGGACCTCGGGAAGTATCCAGCTGGAGGGGATCACCACCAGGGTTCCGGGGCGCGGTATGATCGGGTCCACGCCGGGATTGGCCGCCACCAGCTCGTCGTAGCCCAGGTCGTATTCCCTGGCCATTTCGATGAGGGAGTCGTCCTCGCCGACGGTGGCGACGCTGGCAACGCCGGCCACTTCGTCATGGAAGAGCACGCGGGCGGCTGTGGCGGGCCTTTCGGCGACCAGCAACGTCCCCAGCAGAGAGAGGATGAACAGCGGTTTAATGAAGGGAGTTTTCAAGGTTGTACCGGGTGTTTAGGGCCCCTCCCCCACAGCCGGCGGAGAGGGGTGTACCAGTTGACATCGCTTCAGTTAGCTACTTGTTCTGTTGCAGCCTGAAAAGCTTCTCTGCTTTTTGCTCAGCCTCTGCTGCGGCAGCGGCGGCCTTCTCGGCCCTGGCGGCGGCATCATCGACTTTCTGATTGTACGTCTTCACCGCGTCGAGAGCCTGCTGTGCTTTGTCGTCCGCCTGCTTGATCGCGGCGTGGTCGGCATTCTGAGCAGCCTCAAGCCTGTCCAGGCGCTGTGCCAACGGGTTCACCTGGCTGTGGACATAATCCTCGGTCGCACATCCCGCCAGCCCAACCACAGCTACCGCTCCTAAAAGGAGAGCTAATCGTTTCATACCGGTACCTCCTGTTTGCGAAGTTTGCCTACTCTTCAATTTTTACAAAAATCCGCGAAAGTTCAACAGGCTCGGACAATCCAGCCGACAGATAGTGACGGGAAGAGAAGAGGCTTTGGCCAACTTGAATGAAGGGAAAAGGAGGTTTCTGGCTATGAGAAAGGTGGTTTACGGCTATGAGAAAGGTTGCGAAACCTTTTGACTGCGCTGCAGAAAAAAAAAACGCCTTCAATGATTGAGACAGCAGACGAATAAGACAAAAGGTGGATTTTCCCGCCTGACGATTCAAGGCGGGCAGACGTAGCAGCAAAAAAAGAAGCGGGAGGATGGCACACAGCCAACCTCCCGCTCATTCGGTCAATTTCGACTATCCCGGCCGCGTCAGGCGTACCGGACCAGCTCCGACATGTCCCGCACCGCCTGGTGCAGGCCGACCAGGATGGCCCTCGACATGATGGAGTGGCCGATGTTGAACTCCTCGATGCCGCCGATGGCGGCCACCCGCTTCACGTTGGTGTAGTTGAGACCATGGCCGGCATTGACCCCCAGGTCGAGTTTCCTGGCCAGCTTGACGGCGTTCTCGATCTTGATCAGTTCCTGCTCCTGCTCCTTCCAGTTGCGCGCCTCGGCGTAGGAACCGGTGTGGATCTCGATGTAGTCGGCCTCGATCTTGTTGGCCACCTTGATCTGGTCGGGGTCCGGATCGATGAAGAGGCTCACGATGATGCCCCCTTTCTGCAGCTTCTCAATGGCGACCTTGAGGGCCTCCTGGTGGATCCTGACGTCCAGCCCCCCCTCGGTGGTCAGCTCGGCGCGCTTTTCCGGCACCAGGGTGCAGGTCTCCGGCTTCACCGCGAGCGCGATGGCGATCATCTCATCGGTGGCCGCCATCTCCAGGTTCAGCCTGGTCTGCACGGTCTGGCGCAGGATCTTCAGATCGCGGTCCTGGATGTGCCGGCGGTCTTCCCGCAGGTGAATGGTGATGCCGTCCGCGCCGGCCAGCTCGGCGATGGCTGCCGCCGCCACCGGATCGGGTTCGCTGCCACCCCTCGCCTGCCTGAGGGTCGCCACATGATCGATGTTCACTCCCAGCCTAGCCACGTGCCTCACCTCCCAGAGCGCCTGCCACCGTCGATGCTATCTCGTCCGCCCAGCCGCGAATCTCTCCCTCGTCGCTCCCCTCCAGCATGATCCTGAGAAGCGGTTCGGTGCCGGAGTACCGGATCAGCACCCTCCCCTCGTCCCCCAGCTTGGACTCCACGCTGCGCACGAGGTTCGCCACCTCCGGGACCTGCATGATGTCAGACTTCTGCGCCAGGCGCACGTTGACCAGCACCTGCGGCAGCGACTCCATCACCATGGCCAGCTCGGAGAGCCTTTTCTGGCGCCGCTGCATGATGGCGAGCACCTGCAGGGCGGAGAGCACCCCGTCGCCGGTGGTGTTGTGATCGAGGAAGATCATGTGGCCGGACTGCTCGCCACCGAGGTTGTAGCCACCCTTCACCATCTCCTCGACCACGTAGCGGTCACCCACCTGGGTCTTCACGATGTGGCCCCCCGCCTTCTTCATGGCGATATCTAGCCCCATGTTGCTCATCACGGTGGCCACCAGGGTGTCCTGCTTGAGGGTGCCGTTTTTCATCATGTCCAGGGCGCAGATGGCCATGATCTTGTCGCCGTTCACCTCGTTGCCGTATTCGTCCACGAAGATCACCCGGTCGGCGTCGCCGTCCAGCGCGATCCCCAGGTCGGCGCCATGCAGCTTCACCTGCTCGCTCATCACCTCGGGGTGCAGGGAACCGCAGCCTGCGTTGATGTTGGTACCGTTGGGCTTAACCCCGATGGCGATCACCTCGGCACCCAGTTCCTCGAAGACCGCGGGGGCCACCTTGTAGGCGGCGCCGTTGGCACAGTCGAGCACGATCTTCAGCCCCGAGAGGTCGAGGTCCTTCGGGAAAGTGCTCTTCAGGAAGACGGTATAGCGGCCGGCGGCATCGTCGATCCGGTAGGCCTTCCCCACCTCCTTGGCGGTCGGGCGCAGCGAGTCGATCTGCTTGGAGAAGATGAGCTCCTCCATCATGAGCTCCTTCTCGTCGGGGAGCTTGAAGCCGTCACGCGAGAAGAACTTGATGCCGTTGTCCTCAAAGGGGTTATGGGAGGCGGAGATCACCACGCCCGCGTCGGCGCGCATGGAGGAGGTGATGTTGGCGATGCCCGGGGTGGGGAGCGGGCCGACCAGCAGCACGTCCACCCCCATCGAGCAGATGCCGGCCACCAGGGCGCTTTCCAGCATGTAGCCGGAGAGGCGGGTGTCCTTGCCGATCACGATCCGGTGACGCCTCTTGCTGTTCTTGAAGGTATAGGCCGCGGCCCGCCCGATCTGCATGGCCATTTCCGCGGTCATCGGGTAGACGTTGGCCACGCCGCGGACGCCATCGGTACCGAAAAGTTTCTTCATTGAGAGATCACCTCTGGATAAAAGATATGAAGGTAACGCCAGATAACGAATCGTCGAAGGACTCCCCTATCAGGTCCCCCCCTTGATAAAGGGGGGACAGGGGGGATTTGCTTTTGGAGCTACCAGACCTCAGGAGGGTACCACAGGTACTCCCTTTTTTACAGGCTTTCTCCACCACCACATTATGCGGCTAGCGGTTTTCCATCACCGTCACGGAAACCGAGCCCGGGATGATGCGCTCCACCTTCAGGTCCCGGTCGGGGAGCAGGATGGCATCGTCCTGGAGTGTGTAGTTCACAGAGCCTGCAGAGGCAGCGCTCAAATCGATGCGGCAGGCGACCTCGCGATAGGGCAGCAGCCAGAGCAGGATGCGCGGCCCCCGCACGGTCACCGCCACCGTGGCGGGCAGGGGAGAACCGAGCCTGAGTTGGGGCGGCAGGTGCTGTGCACGTACCGGCAGCTGCATCGTGGCCTGTCCGGGGCGCTCCACCACTACGCTCGCCCAGAGCAGCATCGCCAAAAGCAGGGAGAGTGCCCGCACCATGGAGGCGTTGGCCGTTTCCTGGTTCGCTCCGCCGCTCATTTCAGCCACCTCGGCTCAATGAGCCGCCTCAGCATCTTGCCCAGGGCAGGAGGCTCCAGGACGTCGGTCTTCTTGCCACCCACCACCACGGAAATCGCCCCGGTCTCCTCGGAAACGACGATCACCACCGCGTCCACCAGTTCGGCGAGGCCGATAGCGGCGCGGTGCCTGGTCCCCAGGCTCTTGCTCACCTCCAGGTTCTGGGTGAGCGGCAGGAAACAGCCGGCCTTGGTGAGCTTGCCGCGCTGGATGATGACCGCGCCGTCGTGGATGGGCGAGTAAGGGAGGAAGATGGAAGAGATCAGCTCGCTGGTCACCTTGGCGTCAATGTCGGTCCCCACCGCCAGATAATTGTCGACCGGGATGCCGCGCTCGATGACGATCAGGGCGCCGATCCGTTTCTGGGCGAGTCCGGCCACCGCGAAGACCAGCTCGTCGATGACGTCGGACATCTCGACGTCCTTCTCCGCCCGGGTGCGGGTAAGCGCGGCGAAGGCCCTGCGGATGTCGGTCTGGAAGATCACCGCCAGGACCAGCACGGATGAGGCGAGGAAGGTATCGATCAGGAGCCGGACTGCCTGCAGGGAGAGGAGACGGGCCAAAAGGTGGCCGGCCAAAAGCACGCAGAGGGTGGCCAGGATGCGCAGGGCCATCCCCTCTTTCAGGAGCCTGGAAAGGCTGGTGATGATGACGGCGACCAGCGACAGGTCCAGCAGGTCCCGCAGCACGCCTATGTTTTGCAGGAGAACGTTCATCTACCTTCTTTCAGGCCAGTGCTTTTGCCATGAGGACCACATCCCTCATGGCGGCGACATCGTGCACCCTTACCACCGAGGCTCCCTTGAGCACCGAAACGGCCACTGCCGCAGCGGTCCCGAAGACCCGCTCCTCTTTGGTCCTGCCGGTGATGGTGCCGATGAAGGATTTGCGGGAGGGGCCGACCAGGATCGGGTATCCCATGGGGAGGAACTCCTCCAGTCTGCGGATCAGCTCCAGGTTTCCATCCAGGCTCTTGGCGAAGCCAAGCCCCGGGTCAATCGCGATGCGGGTGGACTTGATGCCGGCCTCTCCCGCAAGCCGCACGGATTCGAGCAGATAGGCCTTAACCTCGGCGATCAGGTCGTCGTAACAGGTGTCCGCCTGCATCCGGTCGGGGGTCCCCCGGGTGTGCATGACCACCAGCCCGGCGTCCGCCTCGGCGACCGCCGCCGCCATCTGCTCATCGAAGCGAAGGCCGCTGACGTCGTTGACGATCTCGGCACCGGCGGCGCAGGCTGCGCGGGCGACCGCTGCCTTGTAGGTATCGACTGAAATCGGGACGGAGAGTTTGCCGGCGAGCGCCTCGATGACCGGGACCACGCGGCGAAGCTCCTCGTCGAGGTCGACCGGAGGAGCGTTGGGGCGGGTGCTTTCACCGCCGATGTCGATGATGTCCGCCCCTTCCTCTTCCATCTCCAGGGCACGGCGGACGGCGGATTCGGTGGAGAAGAAGCGGTTACCGTCGGAAAAGGAGTCGGGGGTCACGTTGAGGATGCCCATCACCAGAGGGCGGTCCAACGAAAGAGAGCGGCGTGGGAGTTCCCACGCCGCCGGTAGTTTCATCATGCGGTTGCGACCCCTTCGGGGGGAGTGTCTTCGCCGGCCATGATCCGGTCGACCTCTTCTCCGGAGAGGTTCTCCTTCTCGATCAGGGCGAGCGAGATCTTGTGCAGCGCGTCGATGTTGGATTTGAGCAGGTCCTGGACACGAGCGTAGTTCTGCTCGACGATCAGCCTGATCTCGTGGTCGATCTCGATGGCGGTCGCCTCCGAGTAGTTCTTCTGGGTGGCCATCTCGCGCCCCAGGAAGATCTGCTCGTCCTTCTTGCCGAAGGTGACCGGGCCGAGCTTCTCGCTCATCCCCCACTCGCAGACCATCTTCCTGGCGATCTCGGTGGCGCGCTCGATGTCGTTGCCGGCGCCGGTGGTCATGGAGTTGAAGATGATCTCCTCGGCAACCCGGCCGCCCATCAGGACGGCGATGCGGTCAAGCAGCGACTCGCGCGAGTAGCTGTGCTTATCCTCGATGGGGAGCTGCATGGTCACGCCCAGGGCGCGGCCGCGCGGGATGATGGAGACCTTGTGGACCGGGTCGGTGCCGGGGATCAGCTTGGCGACCAGGGTGTGGCCGGCCTCGTGGTAGGCGGTGTTCTTCTTCTCCTCGTCGGAGATCACCATGGAGCGGCGCTCGACACCCATCAGCACCTTGTCCTTGGCGTCGTCGAAGTCGCGCATCTCCACCACGCTCTTGTCCTTGCGGGCGGCCAACAGGGCGGCCTCGTTCACCACGTTGGAAAGGTCGGCGCCCGAGAAGCCCGGGGTACCGCGGGCGATGGTCTCCAGGTCGACATCCGGCGAGAGCGGGGTCTTCTTGGTGTGCACCTTGAGGATCATCTCGCGGCCCTTCACGTCGGGGCGCGGCACCACCACCTGGCGGTCGAAGCGGCCCGGGCGGAGCAGCGCCGGGTCGAGGACGTCGGGACGGTTGGTGGCGGCGATCAGGATGACCCCCTCGTTAGACTCGAAGCCGTCCATCTCCACCAGCAGCTGGTTGAGGGTCTGCTCGCGCTCGTCATGGCCGCCGCCCAGACCGGCGCCGCGGTGACGGCCGACCGCGTCGATCTCGTCGATGAAGATGATGCAGGGTGCACTCTTCTTGCCCTGCACGAAGAGGTCGCGCACGCGGGAGGCGCCCACGCCCACGAACATCTCCACGAAGTCGGAACCGGAGATGGAGAAGAAGGGAACGCCGGCCTCCCCTGCGATGGCGCGGGCCAAAAGGGTCTTGCCGGTGCCCGGAGGGCCCATCAGCAGCACCCCCTTGGGGATGCGGCCGCCCAGCTTGGTGAATTTCTTGGGGTCTTTCAGGAAGGAGATGATCTCCTCCAGTTCTTCCTTGGCCTCCTCGATGCCGGCCACGTCCTCGAAGGTCACCCTACCCTGCGCCTCGGTAAGGAGCTTCGCGCGGCTCTTGCCGAAGGCCATCGCCTTGCCGCCGCCACCTTGCATCTGCCTCATGAAGAAGATCCAGACCGCGACCAGGAAGACGATCGGGAACCAGGAGACCAGCAGTGAGAACCAGGAGAAACGCTCCTCCTCGGGGCGGGCGGAGACGGCGATATGCTTGGCAATCAGCTTGTCGGTGACGTTGGCGTCGGCCGGCTTGTAGCTTCTGAACTCCTTGCCGTCGGCGAACTTGCCGATGATCTCGTTGCCTTGGATGGAGACGCTGCCGATCGGGCGGGCTACGTTCTTCACCTTGCCGGTTTCGACGGCCTCGATGAAGTCGCTGTAGTCGAGCTTCTCCTGGGAGGGTTTCGGTTTGTTGAACAGGTTGAACAGCAGGATCATCATCAAGCTGATGACCAGCCACAGGGCCAGGTTCTTGTAGAATTGGTTCAAGTTTCCTCCCTTTATGGGTATACCGTGGTCTGATAATTTCTCATTGGAGGTGGGGGCGGATCACAACCACGGATTTCGCGCCTTTGCGTGTGGATTAGCGTTGCAAAAAATATTTCAAATGAACAAAAGGATTACCATAAAGGTGGCCTATTGACAAGAGCTTTAAGGGTCAAGAATTTCCGCCCAGAGCACCTCGTTGGCCGTATCCGTCACCCGCGCCTCCTCCGCAACCCTCAAGCCGGCAACCCAGACGATGCGCCCGCCGCTCTCCAGCAGCGGTATGCGGCGCCGCTCGGCGGGCGGCACCTTCTCGTTGATGAAGAGCTCCTTCACCTTCATTAGGCCGTTCATGCCGAGCGGCCGGAAGCGGTCGCCGGGACGGAAGGTCCTGACCAGCCAGGGAAAGGGTGCCCCGGCCGGATCGAGAAAGGCGCTCCGACGCGACTGCACGGCGATGTCGGCCGGCCGCGGGAGACGCTTAACCAGCAGCTGACCGCCGGTCGGCAGCGGGTAGCTCCCCTCCCCTGCCACCACCAGCTCCCAGGGTAGCGGCTGCGGCTCCTCGGCAGAGGAAAAGCGGAGGGTATGGTAATGGCGGGAGATGAAGCAGGCTCCCGGCAGCTTGAGTCTGGCGTTGGGGCGGTCGGAGGAGATCAGGAGGTCGATGGCTTCCAGGTGGCGCAGCGTGATACGCTGGAGGTCCCCGCGCAGCTGCTGGAGCGCGCGCCGGTAGAGGCGAAGCCTCAGCCCGCGCGGCTCGCTGGCAAGGGGCTCCACCTCCAGCACGATCCCCTCCTGGTCAGCTCGTGCCAGCCGCAGATAGGCGGCCTCGGTCAGGCCATCCAGCAACTGCTGGTCGGCGCCCAGCATACCGGCGGTGGCCGCCAGCCTTTCCGAGATCCTCGGGTTGTACCTGCGCAACTGCGGGATCAGTTCGTGCCGGATGCTGTTTCGCAGGATAGAGGTGTCATCGTTGGTTGAGTCGGTCCGCCAGCCTAGGCCGCGAAGCTTAAGGTACTGCTCGAGCTCGGCGCGCGAGACCTGCAGAAGCGGCCGCTTCAGGATGCCGCCGGAGCTGGCCGTCATGGCGCTCAGGCCATCGGTCCCGGCACCCCGCAAAAGCCGGATCAGCACGGTCTCAGCCTGGTCGTCGAGGTGATGGGCAAGCGCGATGCTGGTGGCGCCCTGGGCGCGGGCGACCTCCGCGAAGAAGGCGTAGCGCGCCCGCCGCCCGGCATCCTCCAGCGAGAGACGGGAATCCCTGGCCAAACGGGCCACGTCCTCGCGCTTGGTCAGGCAGGGGAGGCCGTAACCGGCAGCGAGCCGGGCCACGAATTCCTGGTCGCCGTCGGAATCGGTAGCTCTGAGGCCGTGGTTGAGGTGGGCGACCACGAGGTTCAGCCCTTCGCGGTCCTTGAGCTGGACGAGGATATCGAGCAGGGCCACCGAGTCGGCGCCGCCGGAAACAGCCACCACCACGGTTTCTCCGGGTTGGAACAGGTGCAGGCGGGCGATTTTGGCGGGAAGGGTCTTGATCAGGCGGAGCTCCCGGGACCGGTTTCATCTTTCAGCGAGCACTCGCGCTCCCAGGCGTGGTAGCCGTCGCCGGTGATGTTCCAGAAGGACTCGATGCGGCTCACGTAGTAGTCGAGCTCTCCGCACTCGGCCTCGATGGCCTGCAGGAACTTGAGCGAGATGAGTTGGTGGCCGTACAGGAAGCGGTAGAAGGCCCTGATGCCGGCCAGGTACCCTTCGATCTCGCCAGCGACCG
>NZ_DATFBA010000057.1:0-15242 GCF_035254065.1 Geomonas sp. | reverse complement strand
CTCCTCCTCGCGCCAAAGAACGTCCTGATTCCTGATTATCCTGGACATGGCGCCTATCTCCCTTTTCCCGCGCCGGCGTCCGGCACCGGCTCCTGCCGAAACGGCTCGACCAGCACCCGCGCCACGGTCGGATCGCTGTTGTGGTCGAAGATCCCCTCGGCGATCTTTTTCCTGTCGCTGGTGCCGAACCAGTTGAAGGGCGCCGGCTGGTCGCGCTCCTGCTCGTCGGCGATGGCGATGTTGTAGTCGCCGTTGTCGTGGATGTTGTTCTGGGTGATCTCGGTCCCCTGCGAGCGGAACAGGTAGATCCCCTTGTGGTTGCCGGAGATTTCGTTGTGGCTGATCTCACCGCGGCAGGCGCCCTTCTGCCAGATGCCGAAGAACTTGTTGCCGGTGATGGTGTTGTGGGTGATGACTGCGCGGGAGAGGCGGAAGTTGAGGCCGCCCTTGTTGTCGTGGATGTAGTTGCCGGTGACGGTGATGTCCGCCTCCCTGCCGTACCACTCCACGCCGGCCACTTCGTCCTCCTTCTTGACGCTGATGCCGACGGCGTTGTTGAAGAACTCGCTGTTGGTGATGGTCACCTGGGCCGCGTGGGCGTGGACGCCGTTGTAGGCGTAGGAGATCTTGCAGTGGTCGATGAGGTTGCCGCTACAGCCGAGGAAGTTGATGGCCCCCCAGTCCGAGGGCTGCGGCTTCTTTTCAGCCGAGGTGAAGACGATCGGCTGCTGCGCGGTTCCCTTGGCGATCAGCTTGCCGCGCACCACGATCTCCGCCTGGGCGTAGTAGGGGTTGTCGGTGCCGAACATGTTCTGGTCGCTCGTGCCGTCGATCTTCTTGAAGACCACCCTGGTTCCGGGGGCGACGGTCAGGGTGACGCCGGGGGGGACAAAGACGTCGCCGCTCACCTCGATCTCGCCGCTCCAGGCGGTGTCCTTGGCAAGCTCGGTCTTGCCGAGCTTCAACGGTGCTGCCTGGCACAGCGACGCCGCGAGGATGGCCGCAGCGGGTAATGCACAGAGGATGGATTTCATGCCCCTCATTTGGTCTCCTTTGCCATTTTCATCTTGGCCTGTACGTTGCGCAGCGCCGCCTGGAGCGCGGTCCGCTTGGCGTTCTCGGTCTCTTTGTTGGCTCCGCGCCGGATCAGGGAGGCGTTCACCTCCAGCCCCTTCCGGTAGCTCGACTCCGCCTGCGCCAGGTTGCCCGTCTGCTCGTAGGCGGCGCCCAGGTCGCCGTAGACCTGGGTATCCTCGCCGTTGATGGCGGCAGCCTTCTTGAGCCAGATCAGCGCCTCGGCGGGCTTTTTCTCCTTGAGCCTCACCAGTCCCATGCCGTTGTGGGCGTCGAAGTCGTTGGGAGAGGCGCGCAGCACCTCGCCGAAGGCTCCGGCCGCCTCCTTCAGCTTGTTCTTGCGGCAGAGCACCATCCCCAGCTTGTTCCTGGTCTTGATGTCGCCCGGGGTGATGTCCAGGACGATCTGGTACTCCATCTCGGCGATGGCGTCCGGGAGCAGCCCGGTCTCCGGGTGGGCGTGAGCCGGGACCGGGAACAGGGCGATCAGCAGGAATATGAAGGGTGCGCGCCGTTTCATATCAGGTTCAGGTGGCTCAGGGACGACCAGAAGGTGACCGCGCCGACCGCGGTGACGATGACGGCGCTGGCGAAGGCGACCCTGGGCGCGTACTTCTCGGTGTCGATGAACTTGCCGGCCCCCCTGACGCCGCTCACGATCACCATGCCGATGCTGACCAGCGACAGCGCCAGCCCGATGCTGAAGACCACCACCAGCGCCAGCCCCTTGCCCAGGTCCCCGACCGAAGCCGACGCCAGCAGGATGGCGAGGGCGGCGGGGCAGGGGACGATCCCCCCGGAGACGCCGAGCAGGATCAGGCCGGTGAGGCCCAGCTGCTTGTTGCCGGGAGATGCGGGGCTGTGGTGGTGATGACCGGCCGCCTGCGGATCTGCGTGCTCGTGCGGGTGCGGGTGCTCATGCGGATGCACATGGTCGTGCGCGTGGTCGTGCGGATGCGCGTGCTCATGCGGATGCGGGTGTGGGTGCGGATGCGCATGGTCGTGCAGGTGCACATGGTCGTGCAGGTGCAGGTGGTCGTGATCGTGATCGTGGACGCCGTCGCCGTGGTCATGAACGTGAAGCTCCCCGGCGCCATGGGCATGGGCGGCTGCGAACTGCACGGGGGCATGGGAATGGCCGTGGCTGTGTCCACCGAAGAGATGGAAGTGGTGGTGGGCGCGGGAGGGATCGCGTAGCCCGGCCCAGCGTGCCCTGAGCATCCAAAGTCCGATGCCCAGGATGATCAGGCTGGCCACGATCCCCATCCAGCCGTGAATCTGCTGTTCCGAGTAGTACTTGGACGACACCTTGGCGATGATGCCCAGCACGATGATGCTGAAGGAGTGGGTGAAGGTGACGGTGAGCCCGAGGATGACGGCGTCGATGGCGCGTCCCTTGGAGCCTACCAGATATGCGGCGACCACCGTTTTGCCGTGCCCTGGTTCCAGCGAGTGGGCGATGCCCAGGAGAAACGCGGCGCTGTAAATGCCGAACCATCCGAAACTGCCGATTGCCATTCGTCGCTCCCCCTGCCTAAATCAGTTTCTTGCTCTTCAGGAAGTCCTTGGCCACGGTCCTGGCCTTCTGGTCCTTGCTCACCGACTTGAGCAGCTTGGCGCAGGTCTGATCGTTGACCACGCCGCCCAGCTTGCTGACCAGTTTGGGAAGAGCCGGCAGATTGCCGATGGTGTCGAGCGTGAGGACGGGGGCGTAGTACTGGCTGGAGCCGAACGGTTCGAGCCAGACCATGCTCAGCGTCTTGCGGTACTCTTTCTTCGCGGTGTCGTAGGCGGCCTTGCTGCTGGCCTCTGCGGGGTGCGCCAGGACTTTGAGAGCCTGGTCGGCCTGCTCGATCACGATGCCGACTTCACCCCTCTTCACCGCGGCGTACATCTCCTTGGAGTCCTTATAGGAGACGATCTTTACCGAGGTGCCGGTCCTCTCGTTGACCAGCACGGAGATCATCTCTGCAAAGAGTTCCCCGGCAGGGGAACTGCCGATACCCACCACAAGCGTCTTGCCGACGCACGCCTGCGCGCCCTGCTGGAGTAGGAACATCCCCAGCACCAGCACCACGATAGCAACTTTTCTCATAGAGCCCTCCTAGTCGGCCCGGCTACGGACCGTTAGCCAAAAAGGTCAACGTGCCCCTTCAGATGGGATGGTTGAGGACAGCGAAGACTACGTTCATGAAAGAGATCAATCGTCGGCGCCGCTTTCCCCGGCGCTCCCCCCTTTTTCAGGTTTGTTAGCGTATTTCAATTTGACGTCCATGGCAACACCTATTGTCGCGTTTTCCAACAATTTTTTCTTGCAGTCGCTGCCGGTCTCCGGCGGGAAGGAGATGGCTCCTCCCAGGCAGTAGCTTCCCGGGGGGAGTTGCAGGACGTAGACTCCGTCCTCGTCGGTCTGGTAGGAGAGGTAATCGGGAAGGCCGGAGAGGTTCCCCTCCTTGAGCGCGTAGACGTAGGCGTGCGCCAGCGGCTTTCCCTCGCCGTCCAGGACGCGCCCCTCGAGCTTCAGGAACTCCGCGGGCGGCTTGCGCTGGCGACGGGCCAGGGCGCGCACCTCGGACACCGTGAAGTCGACGGTCCCTTGGTTGCCGGCGGTGGCGTCCAGTTCGGTTGCCTCGCCGGAATGCTTCTGCACCCCTGAGAAGGGGGCGTTGGCGGCCGCGTCGCGCAGACGGGCCACCAGCCAGTACTTGCCGGCCGGGATCTCCACCTGATAGCGGCCGGCGGCGTCGCTGCGCGGGGAGATGAAGTCCGCGGCCCTCCTGGTCTTGGGCGAGTCGTACACGAAGACCTCGCCCCCTTTGACCGGTTTCCCCGCGTCGTCGAGGATGGTGCCGCTCAGCCGGAAATCGGCAGCCTGCGCCGGCCGCCCGACAGGCAGCGCGACGAAGAGCAGGAGCCACAGGAGGGGAAGTCGCAGGATTCTCACAGCGGCACCTCCGCGGCGGGCGGGACCTGCCGGTTAAGGAAAGGCTCGAAGCGGACCGTGCCGATGCCGGGCTCGTTTTTGGCGTCGTAGATGGTGGCGGCGGGCTGCTCGCTCCCCCACCAGTTTTCCCGGGCGTCCACGTCCTCGTCGTTGAAGTCGCCCAGCCGCAGGTTATAGTCGGCGTTGGCGAACAGGTTGTTGTTGCGCAGCTTCACCCCGCCCCCCTTCTCCCGGACGAAGATCCCCGTGTCGTTGCGGGTCACCGTGCTCCCCTCGACCAGGACGTTGCCGCGGTAGGAGCGGATGCCGATGCCGTTGCCGGTGAAGAGCGAGCGCCGGATCTCGATGGGGCCGCTCCTGAAGCGCATGCCGCCGTTGTTGTCCCGGAAGGTGCAGTCGCTCACGGTAAGCCGGCTGAAGTGGCTGTGAATCCCCCAGTTCCCCTTCTCGACCACACAATTGGAGAAGACGCTGCCGTCGGCGTGCTCCAGGATGATCTCCTCCCAGGCGCCGCGCGCTGAGTTGGCCGCCTGGGCGGTAAAGGTCACCTTGGCCTGCGGCGTCCCCTCTGCCAGGATCTTTCCGGTGACGGCGAGCCCGGCCCCCGCCGCGAAGGCGACCCTGGTGCCGGGGGCGACGCTCAGGGTGGCTCCGGGGACGACCCGGACCTCCTTTTCGATGCCGATCTCGCCGCGCCAGGTCGCCGCCGTCTGCATGGTCGGCAGCGGCCAGTTGAAACGGTGCGGGGCCGGAGCGGCCTCCGGGCAGCGGACGGTCCCCTTGCCGGGGTCGATCGCCTTGTCGGAGATGACCTCGGCCGGCCTCCTGCCGCCCCACCAGTTGCGCGGCGCCGAAACGTCGCCGGGGCCGTCCAGGTCGATCCCCCAGCGGCCGTTGCCGGCCAGGTTGTTCCCCTCGATGACCCCGGTGAAGGAGAGCACGCCGATCCCCTTGTCTCCGTTGTCGCTGATCAGGTTGCCACTGATGTGCCCGCGCGCCTCCTGCAGGGTGATGCCGCTTACCCCGTTGCCGCCGATGAAGTTGCCGGCGATCTCCACGTTGTCCACGTTCTTCAGGGCCAAGCCGGTCTCGGCGTTGTTGCTGAGGCTGTTCCGTGCGTAGCTGCCGTAATAGGAGTCGGAGAGGAGCAGTCCGTAGCGGTTGCCGTCGATCAGGTTCTCCTCCAGCACGGTGGCCCCCTCCCTGATCCTCACGCCGTCGCGCCACTGTCCGGTGACCTGGTTGCCGCGCGCCACCAGGTTGCAGCGCAGCAGGTTGATCCCCTGCAGGTTGCCGTTGACCCGGTTCCCCTTCAGGGTGACGTCGGAGTCCCGCCCCTGGAGGGCGCTCTTGTTGTCGTGGAAGCTGTTGCCGCGCAACAGCACGGTCGCCTCCTGGAACTGGGCGCCCCGGTAGTTGTTGCTGAACTCGCAGTCGGTGACGGCCACCCGCGAGAAGTGGAAGTGGAGGCCGCGGTAGGCGTCCTCGATGCGGCAGTGCTCGATGACGTTCCAGGTGCCGTCGCTGTTCATGATGTTGATGGAGTCCCAGTTACCCCTGCGCCTTTGGCCGGCGCCCCGGAAGACGATGGGGAGGGCGGCGCTCCCCTTGGCGATGATCACCCCCTGCACCAGCAGGCCGTTTTCGCCGATGCCGTCGCCGTTGGTGTCGTGCATGCCGAACTCGACCACCGTGCCGGGCAGGATCAGCAGCCGGCTCCCCTCCGGGACGCGCACCGTGCCGGTCACCTCGATGCGGCCGGACCAGACGGTATCGCCCCGCAGCACCGTGTCGCCGTAGCTGCGGCGCTCCCCGCCCACCGCCGGCTCAATAGGCGGGCGGGGAGCTGCGGCGAGCGGAGAGAGCTTGAGGGAAAGGGTGTCGTTTTTGCGGTTCCCCTTGACGGCCGCAGCAGCAGCGGGTGCTGCCCCCTGGAAGGTGATCAACCCGTAATCGTTGCCGCTGATGCCGTTCCCCGTGCCGGCAAAGCGCGCCCGCTCCCCCTGGAGCACCATTCCGTAACGGTTGCCGGTCAGGGTGCTGTCGTTCATCTGCAGGCTCCCGTCGATCAGGTAGAGTGCCGACTCCGCCGAGCTGACCCGGCAGTGGCTCAGCGTGACTCGGCCGCCGTCGATGAGGATGCCGGCCCAGGCGCTCTCGCGGGGGGGGGCCGCGGTGACGAAGCTGATGGGGGCCGCCGCGCTCCCCTCGGCAACCAGCGCGCCCCGCACCGTAACCTCCGTCAGCGGCGACAGGTATTCCGGCTCCGTCTTGGTGCTCTCGGCGGCGGCGACCCGGATCACGGTGCCCGGGGCGATGCGCAGGGTGACCCCTTCCGGCACCAGCACGTCCTCGGCAAGGGTCACCTCCCCCTTCCAGAGCGTGTCGGCGGTGAGCACCATGGCGGACGCGACGCCTGGGAGAGCGATGAGCAGCAGGGCCACCGCCAGGAAAACGATTATGCTGGAGCAAACTCGCATAGACTGTGCGTTACGGCGCGGCTTTACTGGTCGCCGGCCGGATCCTCCGGGAGCTGATGGCGCGCATTGTACGCAAACCATTGTGGGAATGTCCACAATTTGTTCGCATTCATGGGAAATATAGATATTTTTTTTTGATCCGCGGCGAGAAGGTACGCTGGAGCATATGCGGATCCGGAGGCAGGGCGTGAGGCTTGGCAGCCGCAGGAGCCCGGCAGGGTACGGGCCCCGCGGGCTGGCGTGAACGGCAGATGTCGTTGGTTAGCGGGGGGGTGATGGTGAGGGTACATACCGCCTCCGGCCGAACCTTCTGTGTTTGCATGCCGCTTAAAAGTAGGTCCATTTCGTCATGCTTGACCTGCCTTCTGCGCTTTCAAGTGATGATGAGTCTGTATCGATGCGTAGCATGTTCGGCCAGCGCATAATGCACAAGCAAAGTTGGTGCCTTTTATGGAAGTTGCGCTGAGTCTGGGGTAATCGTAATGGGCAGGTGGTATTAACGTAAGGAAATCCGCAACACGCGAGGGAAGTGGAGGGTGATATTGCAAAAAATTATCAGGAGTTGCCTAAAAAACAGCGTCAAAGGACGTGGTTTAGGCAGAGTCCACGCCAAACGGCTACAGACTAAGACTGTTCAGTCGCCGGCTTTCTCTTTTTTAGCAGATGTCCGCAGCAAAAGGCAAAGAGCAAGGCGATGAAACCGCCGACAATCCCGGCAATACTGGTGCCGGGGTGTAGGGCGGCGTCGGGTTTGGGCTCTTCCTTGGCAGCCTTCGCCTTCGTTTTCTTGAAATCATAGTCGGGGAAGATCGCCGTACGCTCCTGCAAGCTGGCCAGGATTTTGTGCAATCCGTTTTCCGGGCCGGGAAGTTCGCTCTTTCCTGAAATCTTCGCGATCGCCCATTCCAGCCCGTCCGGATTTTTGGAGGCGTACCAGGAGAGCACGCCCCCGGTCAGCACGGCGGCCCCCAGAAAGGCAAGCACAACGCCACGCAGGGAACGCCCTCCCAAAGGAGTGGCGTCCACCGCCCCTTGCATGATTTCCGGCCGGGCTTGCCGGACGAACAGGACGATCGCCACCGTTACCAGCCCCTCCACTATGCCGATGGCAAGGTGTATCGGCTGCATCAGCAGCAAAAAGGAGTTAAGGGGAAGTGACGAGATGCCGGAGAAGCAGGTTTCCAGGACAACTGCCAGCGGTCCCAGTTGCAGCCCGAGTACTGCGGAGAGCATGGTCACGGCAGTCAGGCGGGAACGGGTAGGATTGGCGCCGACCAGAGGCTTGTAGACCAGGGGATAGACTACAAAGGCTGGGAAGAACCCCATGTTGAAGATGTTGCACCCCAGCGCGAGCAAGCCGCCGTCCGCAAAGAAAAGCGCCTGTACCATCAAAACGGAGGCAATGGTGAGGAAGGCGGCATGGGGGCCGAGCAGAATGGCAAGCAGCAGACCGCCTCCCAGGTGGCCGCTGGAACCGGTGGCGGGGATGGTGAAGTTGATCATCTGCGCCGCGAACAGAAAGGCGCCCAGAACCCCCATCAGCGGAACCCTGTGGTCGTCGAGCCCGGTTCGAATCTTCCTGGAGCAGTAGGCGATAGTGCCTGCCGAAGCCGCCCACATGGTTCCGCCGACGGCGGGAGACAGCAGTGCATCTGCCATGTGCATGATGTCCCTCCTCTTATGCTGCGGCTAACACCGAACCGGTGACACTAAATTCACATTCGTGCTACGAATACTGGACGACAGCCCTCCTGTCAAGCATTAAAATTTTTTTTCACGGGTAGCAGATAGAAAAATCAGCATATTCTTCCGCGTCTTAGGGAGAGGTTCCTGCGAATATAGTGCGGCCCCTCTTGGTCAGGAGATCGGTTTTGCTGAGCAGGGGAGCTGGCTGAAAATTTTATTGACACCGAAAGCGGCCCATGCTATACCTGTTGAACTTTTTGGCTGCACCGTTTTTCGGTTTCAAGCGCTGATACTTGTGCCGGTAAAACGGAGGAAAAGTCTGCGAGGTTAACAACTTGCAGTAACATTTTCCCCAATAGCTCAGTCGGTAGAGCGGGTGACTGTTAATCACCATGTCCCTGGTTCGAGTCCGGGTTGGGGAGCCATCAAACAACGAGGGCTCACAGCGAAACTGTGAGCCTTCTTTTTTCACCAGTCCGGGTCCATTGCCGGGCTGACCTCAGTTGGCGCCCGTAGCTCAGCTGGATAGAGCACAAGACTACGAATCTTGGGGTCGGGCGTTCGAATCGCTCCGGGCGCGCCAAAAAAATAAGGGTTACGGCATTGGCCGTGGCCCTTTTTTTTGTAAAAAAGGAGAAGGCCCACAGCGACTGCTGAGGGCCTTCTTTAGTTATGGGCGCGGTGGGTCCTGTACAGCGTGAAGGCGCCGGTTTCCTGTTGCAGGACGTCCACCTGGCTGATCAGGTGGTTGGAGACCATTTCCAGGTGGGCGGCGGCCTGCAGCGGTCCCTTTTCCCTGAGCAGTTGCCAGAAGGTGTTTATCCTGCTTTCCTGTGATGCAGTTGCCACCCGCACCATTTCCTGTCGCATCTTCGCGAGCGAAATGTAGGTTGTGATGCTTACTGCGGTGACCACGATGCTGATTGTCAAAATTTCTATCTTCTTAACGATGCTGACCCGCACTATTTGACCCTTTACTGATGTTGTGATTTCACTATTTAAAGCGAATTGCGCATCTTATATTACAAGTATACAAACTCAACTACTATTTAACATGTTGTAAAAACTGTGTTTTTGCAGCGTGATAATGCTAAGTTTGGCGGTATTAAGAGAAGCATCTTCTCCTAAGTACAATCAGGAAAGGGCTGTCTGTCTCCGCATGGCGTAGTGGGCGGTAACTCCCTGGATTTTCCCTTGACTTTGCCCTGGGTGCGCTTTACCCTGCTGCCACAAACACCCCAAAATTCAAAGGTATCGATAATACTAAACCACCCGCGAGGGTGGGACGGAAAGCCTACGGGTCTCACCGAGACAGCCGGGTCGCCGAAATATCATCATGATTTCGGGGCTCGGCTTTTTTATTGCCTGGAGCCGACCCCTGGAGAAAAAGGGAGCTACCCCGTAGAGGAGGCTCCTTGGCTGGGAGATGTAGCTATGATTTCGTTTGCCGGGAACCTGGAACATTTGCCGATTGTCGACGTGCTGCAGCTTCTGCATCAAACCCGGAAGTCGGGGATACTGCGGGTCAACTGCCGCAAGGGGGAGAGCCAACTGGTCTTCAAAGACGGCTACATGGTCAGCGCCAATCACCTGAACAGCAGCACGCGGCTCGGCCAGGTTCTCATCGACCTCAGGATCATCACCCCTGAAACGCTGGCCAAGGCGCTGCTGACGCAGGGTTACGCCGGAGCCAAACGCAAGCCGCTGATCATCACCCTCCTCGAGCTTGGCCTGGTGAATGAGAAGGACGCCTACCGGGGGCTGGAACAACTGATCGAAAAGGTGGTGGTGGAGATTCTGACCTGGAAGAAGGGAACCTTCACCATGGAGGTGGCCCCCATGCCGGTGGACGCTTTTACCTACTATCCGGAAAAATTGCTGAGGGAGGTAAGCGTGGACACCCAGGGGGTGCTGATGGATGCCCTGCGCCTCTTCGATGAGAAAAAGCGGGACGGAGAGCTGGCGGACGAGGAGGCGGAAGCTGAAGCGCCACTGCAAGACCGCACCAACCCAGCTGGCGATCCGGTGCGCCAGGTATTTCAGCTCCCCGAGAAAGCCGCTGAGCCGCCAGCACCCCTTAAAGCGTCCACCGCCGCCTCCCTCCCTGGCAAAAACGACGACACCTTTTCTGTCGACGTGCCGGTTGCCATCTGGTCGCACAGGATGATGAAGGTCTGCCCAGCCTGCCGGTATTCAACCTTCGACAACGAGCCCTTCGAGGTCTGCCCGCAGTGCGGGGAGGGAAATCAGGTCTCGTTGTGGGTCGGTTACGTCGGGGCGGTCTGCTCCTTGCTCGGAGTGGCACTTCTCTGCTACGGCCTCTACGGGCTAACTGCCTACTATGGTGGGGAGTGGGAAAAGATGCTTCCCGAAGGGGAGCCGGTCTCCAAGGTCGCGGTCTTCTTCCGCTTCGGTTTTCTCCCCTGGCTGTTTACCCTGTTCGGCGCCTTCTTTTTCATGGTCGCCCGCCGGTTCCAACTGCTGCGACTCAACTCCCGCAGGCAGATGCAGGTGGCGGCCGCGACCGGCGTCGCGGTGAGCGCCGCCTACGAGACGGCACAGTTCTTCTCCTGGCTGCGGCTCGCCGAGACGCCGTCCTTTCACTACTACGCGATCGGCGCGGGGGACGCCCTCCTGAGGACCGCTCTCTTCAGTATGCCGTTTCTGGCCCTGCTGCGGTATCTGCGCAGTAAAGCGGTGGTCCGGGAGTTCGCCGGCTAATTCTCAGTTTGTTGCTAGTGGAGGGTGTTCGCGGAGACGGCTGCTCCGGCAACGGTGTGGCCGGTAGCACCCCCGCGCAGGCAGAGGACCGGGTCGCATCCGGAGCTGAGCAGAGACGACATGCCGCACCGGCATTCCCGATGGATCTCGGCCAGTCTCAAGCTCTCCTCCGGTTTGCCGAAGATCTTCCACGGCCCCTGGCAGGTGAAACGGTGGCTGCCCCACCCCATGAAACCGAGGACATCCTTGAGGGGGTACCCCAGGAAGACGCCGATCTCGTGCGGGAAGGAGCCCGCCTCGGCGGCTATCCGTGAGGTGAGCGCCGCCAGGGCCTTGGCGGGATCTTCCGGTTCCGGATACCCCACCTTGCCGAGGATGGCCGCCACGGCCTTTCGGCGGAGCAGTTCCTGGAGGGATTCGGGACGATAAAACATCAGCAGGATGGAATCGCCGCGGTCGGCCAGTACCGAGGCGCGCAGGCAGCTCTCGGCCATCAGCGATGCGCCGTGCTTGCTCCAGAGCTGGTAGAGGTTGCGTCCGCAGGAGCGGGCCTTGTTGGTTATGCAGACCAGGTTGGCGGGCTTCTCCCCGGCTATCACCTCGGCGCTCTCCAGCGCGATGAAGGAGGCGAGGCACTCCCGTTCGTTGGGATAGCGCTGCGACAGCTCACTCCAGCACGGGCGTACAGTTGCCGACCCGCTCCCCTGTTCCGCATTTCTCCTGACGCTGTACATCTCTCCCACCTCCTCATCCATTCCAGCTGTTGCAGCGTTGCTACCGATTTCGAACTCCGGATAAAGAAAATCATTTTCAACGACTCGCCGCATGCCGTCCCGTGGAAGCGCTCCGCCGGCAACTCCGGAGGCGTGCACAGGTAGGGCTGTCGACGGGCGGTCGGCGTATTTATTGATATGATAATGAAAAGCGTTATCATCTAATAATGGAAAACGGCCCCCCCGGTCAAGAAGAATTTGGAGACAGAGCATTTTCCCGCCCCCTGCCGGCGGCAGGGGACACGCTCGGGAGCTGCCAGTGACTTCTCGGTCACCGCTGGCAGCCCCTCTCATCTGCAGCTGGATTTCGGGTTGGCTGAGGTAACTGGACGTAGGGGTAGCTGGGTCGGGGCGCGGCAGGTGACTGGAGGTCACAACGGGACGGGGGAGGTAGATCGGGCAGGCTCGCCGTGCGCAGCATGAGCCTGCCTGGTAGTGGTGGGGCTAATTGCGGTGAGCTGGCGGGTGAAGAGACGCCGCTCAGCCGGAGCAGCGGATGGGGGGAGCTTCCCGCAGCTGTTCCACTCGATCGCGGCCGTTGGCCTTGGCAAGGAAGAGGGCATCGTCGGCCCGCTGGAAAAGGGCGCAGGAGTCGTCGTGCTCCGCCACCGGGAAGCTGGTCACACCGATGCTGACCGTTACCCTGAGCCGTTCCATGGGGGGCGGGAAGCGCAGAAACGCCACCGACTCGCGCAGCCGATCGGCGACCTCCAGGGCGGCCACCGGGCAGGTGCCGGGGAGGATGATCAGGAATTCTTCCCCGCCGTAGCGGGAGGCGACATCGTAGCTCCTGAGCGCGCTGCGCAGCCCCTCGGTGACCGCAACCAGCACCCGATCCCCCGCCTGGTGGCCATAGCGGTCGTTGACCCGTTTGAAATGGTCGATGTCCACCATGAGCAGCGACAGCTCGCAGTTAAGACGCCTGGCCCGCTGCAGCTCGGCCTCCAGTATCTCGCCGGCGAAGCGCCGGTTGTAGAGATTGGTGAGCGGGTCGGTGTTGGAGAGCTGCTGGTAATGATCCTTGGCTCGCCTCAGCTCGTCCCTGAACTTTTTCATGCCCAGGTGGTTACTCACCCGGGCCACCAGCTCCTCGGGGTCGAACGGCTTGGTGAGGTAGTCGCAGGCCCCTAGCGCCAGGCCGTCCAGCTTCAGCCGGCGGTCGTGGTTGGCGGTCAGCACCACGATGGGGATGCCGCGCAGCTGGGGCTGTGCGTTCACCAGTCGGAGGAACTTGAGCCCGTCCAGATAGGGCATGTCCAGGTCGCAAATCACCAGGTCGGCGGGGGAGGCGGTGAGGTACTTGAACCCCTCCATGCCGTTGCTGGCCGTCAGGCAGTTGGCGAAGAGCCCGGCCTCCAGCAGGAGGCCGCTCACCTGCTTGCGGATGATCTCGGAGTCGTCGATGACTAAAAGGTAATTGGTCATGTCCGCAGCTCCCTTCAAACGCCGGCAGGGACGGCGTCGCTTCCGCTCTGGGGGGATCTGGACGGGGATGCGGAGAAGATGGCGGCCAGTGCCGAGCTCATCAGGAGCTCCTGCAGGCGGACGCCGTGGCTGATCTCGGCAGGCAGTGCGTACCCCTCCTCTACCAGCACCTCACCCAGCGTCTTGCGGGTGCCCGCCTGCTTGCGCAGGGCATCCACCAGCTGTTTTCTGGAGATGTGGCCGGCACTGACCAGAAGCTCCCCCAGCCTCAGCGGTGAGGCGTGGCGGCGGTCGGGGCACTGGTTGCGCTGGAAGGCGAGGAGCCCCTGGAGCTCAACCTCGGTGAGCAGTCCCAGGCGCAGGCAGATCTCACCAAGCTTGTCGCCGCCTCGTTGCTGCTCGGCCAGCGCACGCTCCAGCTCCTGTTCGCTCAGCCTGCCGGCCTTCAGCAGCAGGCTTCCCAACTGCAGGCGCACTCCCGCCGCCAACCTGATCGCCTGCTCCTGGTCACCCACCTGCTCCTGGACCGCCAGGGCCGCCCTGACCTCGCCCGCCGTCAGCACCCCGCTTCTCACCAGCACCTGCCCGATCAGCTCGTTGCTTTGCCGCTGCTCCTCCAGGGCATCAGCGAGCTGAGCATCGGTAAGGAATCCACCGTCTTTGAGGATGCGGCCGATCGGCCGTCTGCTGGCTTTCCGACACATGTTAGCCTCCTTCTGACCGGGCTACGGCATGGTCATGCTCACTGCGGCGCTGCAAGCGGGCGCCAAAAAACGAAAAGCGCCTCCGGTATCGAATAGGAGACGCTTGTTCCGCTGCCGTGGGGGCAACGCGAAAAGAATCCGCTGTTTCGGTAACCCGGCTGTCCTGTTACATGGACCCGTGGCTTTGCGTCACCAGATCGCTCTGGTTTTGCCGTTTCGACAGATCTCCCCGCTTGCAGGGAGCGGTTCTCTATGCAGTTCTGGCTCTTACTGGGTGAAACTCGCCGGGCGTGACACAGTGCCCGGTGATATTGGTGATATTTTGTTAGAAACAGTTTGTTAGAGCGCACAGTGTTTTCGTGCAAGTATAATTCACAAATTCTATGAGTCAAATGCAAAATGCTATGACAGCGAAGAAAATATTTGGACCACGATTCGGAGATGTGTTTAATTTCTGTGAGATATTAATTGAGTTACATGTGGTTGTCCTTGCCTAGAGGGGCTGTGCAGGGTGTCAGCTGCCCGGTGGTGGGGGAGAAAATGCCCTGCTGGGGCCGGATGCGAGGCAAAAAGGGCCCGCCGCGGGGCGGGCCTTTCCTGTCGCGGTCTGGTCACCCGGTCACGGGGTGAGCAGGACCGTTCCGTCAGGCGGTACCAGGGTGTCGACCCCGGAACTGACGCTGAAAGCGGGCGAGGAGTAGAGCCTGAAGGCGCCGTTTTGCAGCCCGCCGGAACCGGTCGCCTGCACGAACACCTTGTAGTTGGCCGAGGGTACCGCGCTCGAGCCGTTGGCCGGCAGGAAGGCGGTGAAGGGAGCTTTCCAGACGCTGGGGCTGCTGAAATTGCTGAAGATGACGCCGGCGGTCACCGGCCCCGCCGCCGGATTGCGCGGCACCACGGTCAAAACTGCGCTGGACCATTTGCTGAAGGCGGGCGAGCGTATCACTCCGGAGACCGCGCCGGCGTTGTCCAGCGAGTTATAGACCTGGATCAGCTTGATGCCGGTCGGCTTCAGGATGATCTTGCCGGAGTTCCCCGCAAAGACGATGGCGTCGTTGGGGTTGAAATCGAGCAGCACCGTATTGAGGGCGCCAGCGGTAATGGTGAAGTTCCCAACGATCTTCAGCCCGGACTGCTGCGCGCTCGGGGTGGTGAGTGGCTGTTTCTGGTCGGGAGCTGAGGTGAGGATCACGTAGTTGTTCAAGGTGGGCTGGTTGGGCGCCAGGATGAGCCGCAGCTGCGTGTAGTTGCCAGCCGGGACCGCGGTGCTCCCCAGGATCTGGGGGATGAAGTGGAGGTTCAGGATGTTGACATCCACCCCGTCGCCGAGATTAGCCACGACCGGCAGGCCGGCGTCGTTGTCAGCGAGTCCCTCCTTGCCGGCGGGGACGGCGACCACTTTGACTACCTTGATATGCACGCTGGAAAAGGTGCC
>NZ_DATFBA010000056.1:0-6301 GCF_035254065.1 Geomonas sp. | reverse complement strand
CCATCGCCCACCCGCTTGCAGAGTCCGTGCATGGAGTCGCCGTTGGGGGTGAGGAAATCGACGGCGGCCCCTTCACGCTGGTCTTTGCACGCTGCCACGGCCTCGGGGGGAGCATCACCCTGCTGGCCCATGGAGGGAGGGGCATCGTCTGCCCACGCCTGCGTCCCCGAGAGCACCACGAAGGCCGCCAACCCCGCAAACCTCTTCAATCCGTACAAGTTCATCTCCACCTCCTGTTAGATGCGGTGTTCCCATCCTCACCTATCTCTCCCCTTGCAGCGGAAGGGACATAAAGGGGATGATAGGGGGGAACAGGGAGATCGCCTGTCAGTTAACCCATGTTAACATAACCGGAGGCCCGTAGGGCCCAAAACCAGCAGCGAGGGAGGACGCGATGCCGTTTCTGAAAAGGAAGGAAAGCCCCGACGAAAAAATGGAAAAGTATTCGGATCTCCCGCTCAACTATTACGCGGATCAGGTCCCGGACATAAATCCCCAGCTCCGCCGCCTCGACCTCCAATGGCTCGGCGAGAGCGCCCTGGAGAACCTCACCCTCATCTCGTCTGCCCTGCTGTTGGGGACAGCGGTGGGATTCCTTTTCAAGCGCAAGGTCGCCATCGCTTCCTACCTGGCGCTCGGCTTCGTGCTGCAACAGACCGTGTTGGGCGGCCGTATCTCGCGCTTTAGGCGCAGCATCAGGGAGCAGCGAAAGGATATCGAGTTGGAGCGGCGGGCGCTGAAGGCCCAGCGGGGCGACTACGGCAAGCTGGAAGTGATCGCCTTCAAGTAACTCCCCCAGCCGAATAGTGGAGCAGCCCCTTCCCTAATAACGATCCCCTCTCCGGCGCGTATACGGCTTCGCAGCCTGCGCCGGAGAGGGTTCCCCTTTACAAAATTCTCCTGACAGTCTACCGTAATGCTGGGCCGGCCTTGTTTCACGCACGGCCGGCCGGGACGGGAGACGACATGGCAAAGAAAGTGTTCGTAGCCGCCATCGAGAAGAACAGCGGCAAAACCACCACCAGCATCAGTCTGATGCACCTCGCCTCCAAGAAATACCGCAACGTCGGTTTCATCAAGCCATTTGGAGGCCACACCGTCCAGTTCCGCGGCAAGGTCATCGACAAGGACGTCGCCCTGATGGCCCAGGTCTTCGACCTGAGATGGGACCTGGAGATGATGTCCCCCGTCGTGCTCACCCCCGGCATCACGCGCCAGATCGTGGACGGCGAACTCCCCCCCGAACATTTGCAGGAGCGGATCCTGAAAGCCTACCAGACGCTGGAACGGCAGTGCGATTTCATCGTCATCGAAGGTTCCGGCCATCCCGGCGTCGGCTCCATCATGGAGATATCCAACGCCCGCATCGCGCACATGCTTCAGGCGCCGGTCCTGCTGGTGACCGGTGGCGGCCTGGGGGACGTGGTGGACCGGCTGGCGATGATCGAGGCCTATTTCGAAAAGGAACGGGTCGATCTGCGCGCCATCCTGGCCAACAAGCTGATCCCCCAGAAGCGGGAGCGGACCCTGGATTACCTGCGGCGCGCGCTGGGGCGGCGCTCCTTCCAGGTGCTGGGAGGCTTCGATTACCAGCCGGTGCTGGCCAACCCGACCCTGCGCCGGATCTCCACCGTGCTCGATCTCCCGGTGCACGGCGACCAGCGTGAACTCCAGCGCATCATCTACCGGGTGCTGGTCGCTGCCGCCTCCACCCAGCGCTTCATGGAACTGCTCAAGGAGCCGTCCCTGATCGTCGTCACCAGCAGCCGGAACGAACTGCTGGTCACCCTGGCGCACCTGTACCAGATGCCCAAGTACCATCCGCTGATCGTGGGGCTGGTCATCTCGGGAAGCATGCCGATCAACGAGATCACCCAACAGATCCTCGACAAGAGCGAGATACCCTACATCCGGGCGGAGAAGAGCATCTCCGCCGACCTCTACCAACGCATCAACAGTGACATCTCCAAGATCGTGGCCGAGGACCGGGAAAAGCTGGACCTCATCTTCTCGCTGGCCGAGAGCACCCTTGATTTCGATGCCCTGGACAGCACGTTTTCTGTATAATGCCCCGCAGTTATTCCACCCAGAGAAAGGAAAGACATGTCGACCGGTAATGATCCCCGCCACACCACCGTGGTGGGCTGCCTGGTGCGTAACGACCAGGACCAGGTGCTGCTGATCAAGCACTACAAGAGAGGGTGGGAGATTCCCCAGGGGAGAGTGGAGGAGGGAGAAAACCTGCTGGATGCCCTGCGCCGCGAGGTCCGCGAAGAGGCCGGGGTTGAGATCGAGCCGGGACCTTTGGCTGCGGTCTGGTCCATGCTGAGCCCTCCCTCGGCGGTGATCTTCACCTTTCTCGGGCGCTACCAGAGCGGGGAAGTGAACTGCAGCGACGACAGCGTGGATGCCTGCTGGTTCAGCGAAGAGCAGGCCCTGGAACTGGTGACCGGCTCGGTGATGCGCGACCGCCTGCGGGTGCTGCTCGAATACCGCGACGCCCCCCTCTACCTCGCCTACACCACCCGCCCTTATCACGTGCAGATGGAAGCCAGCCTCGGCCGCTAACCCCCAAACCCTCGGCCTTTGATACCCGGATCCCTACAGGGGAGAGAGTGGCAAAACCCACCCTCCCCCCTGCCCCTCTCCCCCAAAGGGGGCGAGGGGAGTTCATGCCACACTATCTGCGGCCGTAGTAGCCGTGGCCGTGGTGGTGCTCATAGCCACCATCGCCCCACAGAGGCACCACGATGCATCCTGACAGCATGCTCGCCATCAGCAGCATGGAAAGTACAAGCTGTAACGTCCTCCTCATCTCCTCACTCCTTTGAGAGCATGTCGTTAAGAGGGGTGAGCGGCCTCATGCTCTCCGCCGGCCGTGTCGGCCATGGTTTTGCTGCAAACTAAAAGCGCCGTGACATCGGGAGACCTGTCACGGCGCTAAGGGAATACTATTTAATTCGCCTTTCGGGAAGCCCCAGACAGGTACCGTCTATCTCCTTCCTTGTGAGATAACCATAGGCCCTAAATGAGGAGCAAATGTGGAGGCAATGAGGAAGTTCGCGCCGAATTTCCCGCGCTAAAACACCCAGATACCGGTGATCATACCGGCCTTGTAGCCGATGGAGACGGGCGCGAGCCAGGAGGGGGGATCGTTGCCGAGGAACCGCCAACCGTCCAGGATAGCCGGTGGCAGCGCAAGGAGCATGACGGAGGTCCGGGAGAGGCCGGTGGCGATGGAGGCGCTGGTGATGTCGCTCTGGGAATTGTTCTTGAGGCCGAACAGGTACACGGCGGTGATGCCGAGGTGGGCGGCGATCAGCCCTCCCGTGAAATCGGGAGCCTTGTCCCGCAGGTAGAAAGCCCCCTCCGTCACCAGCCACTGGCTCTGGAATCCGGCGGTGCTGACGTGCAGCCGGTCGGATTTCGACCTGAAGGGGGGCGAATAGGTGATGGAGGGGCCGTCATGGTGGATGTCGTACCCCTCGGTGGTAGCAACCACCACGTGCCCCAGTTCGTGGAGCGCGATACCGGAGAGCGCCCCGGCCATGAAACTCCAGTAGTTGTTGGGAACCGGGCTGATGTGATCCTCTCCCGCGAAGGCCGGCGACGGCAGGCAAAGGAGCAGGCAGAGGACGCAGGAAAGCCAGAACCGCCCCGCTCCACCCGCCGGCGATGCTCCCGCTCTCCTCACCCTGGTCGACCTTCTCATACGTCCCCCTTCCCGGCCTTCCACTTCACACTTCATCACTTCGCCACTTCATCTACTCTTTGCGACGCACGCCGACCACCCCCTCGCCCCCTTGGGGGAGAGGGCGGGGGTGAGGGCGGGCGAGGGTATTGTTACTTCCGGGCCGGCAGATTCTACCAAAACTCCGTGCAGTATGCTCATCATTTCGACAGCGCCCTCGACATCTCCTCACCAACTGCGACCATTGAACTTAAGACATTATAATTTTGACAGCGATTTCCCTTTGTCTACCATTTAAGGAAGCCGTGGCGCACGAATAAAGTGACGGCAAATCCAGAACTTGGCTTATCTATGTGATATCAGCGCAGACTTTTTCTTTCGCCCCCCATGTCGTTCCAAGAGGCCGGATTGCCTGAAGCAGCCACTGCGATACTGCGTTGGCCGCTCTGCGCCAACCGGCCTTTTCCGTTCGTATTTTCTCCGCAGATCACCGGCTCATAACGATCTCACCGTGAAGCATTGGGGGCAACAGTATGCACAGATACATTTACGTCACGGACATGACGACGAACAGCATCGCCGTCATTCAAAACACCGACAACACCTCCTTCAGAGTGGTCAAAAACCTGCGGGTGGGGGTAAGTCCCCTCGGGATAACCATCAATCGCTTCGGGACCAAGGCCTATGTAACCAACTCCGGCGACGGCACGGTCTCCTTGCTCGACACCGCCAGCAATATCGTACTCCCCACCTATATCAGGGTGGGCCCCGAACCTGCCGGCATCGCCGTCAGCCCCAACGAGGGGAAGCTCTTCGTCTCCAATTTCGGCGTCAGCATCTCGATCATCGACCTGCGCACCAACGCCATCGCCAACATCCCGGTAAGCTCATCCTGCCTGGCCTTCAGCCCGGACGGCAGCAAGGTGATCGCAGGGGGGTATGACGCCACCATCATCGATGCCGCCACCAATGCGGTAATCAAAAGGCTACCCACCGGAAGGCAGGTCCGGGATATCGCCATAAATTCCGCCGGCACCGTCGCTTTCATGGCCTGCGAAGGGATAGATGGCGGACTCATCGAACTGCAGCTCGATTCTCCCGGCTATACCATGTCCCGCTTCTTCAACGGCATCAGCCTGGCAGGGATCGCCATCAGCCCTTTCGGCAACGAAGTCTACGTTTCCGATGAACAGAACCACCAGGTGCTGGCGATAAATACCACCAGCCGGCGGATCGTCCGCAGCTACCGGGTCGGCAACAATCCCAGAGGGCTCGCCATCGACGAAACCGGCACCATGCTCTTCGTCGCCAACTACGGAAGCAACTCGGTCTCCATCATCAACCTTTCCAGGAATATGGTGAGCACGGTGAACGTGGAGAGCGGGCCGTATCGCATCGCCACCGGCGGGGCGATGGTTTCCGATGCGATCATGGGCTGGGGGTACGACACCGACGGGGAACTCGGCGACGGCACCAACGCCAACATCGTCCGGTCACCGGTAACCAGCAAGCTGGCCGGCATCCTGCAGATGGCCTGCGGCGAGAGCCACACCCTGGCACTGCACGCGGAGGGATCGGTGTTGGCGTTCGGCTCCAACGTGTTCGGCATGCTGGGGACCGGCAACACCATGAACAGCAACATCCCCACCGAGGTGCACGGCAAGGGGGGCGCACCGCTCACCGGGATAGTCGCCGTCGCCGCCGGGACCAGCCATTCCCTGGCCTTGGACTGCTATGGCGAGGTGCTGAGCTGGGGCCTCAACAGTTGCGGGCAGCTCGGCCGCCCGGTGGAGACCTACTCGCCGACTCCCACTCATGTCCCCAACCTTACCGACGTCCGCAAGATCGCCTGCGGAGAAAACCATACCCTGGCGCTCAAGCACGACGGCACCGTCTGGGCCTGGGGGTTCAACATCTTCGGCCAGCTCGGCAACGGCAACGCCGTCAACCGCGCAACCCCCATCGAGGTCCATGGCCTCTCCGATATCGTCGACATCGCGGGAGGACAGTACCACTCGGTGGCGCTCAAAAAGGACGGCACCGTCTGGGCGTGGGGGCTCAACCAGCACGGGCAGCTAGGCGACGGCACGGTGCAGGAAAAGGTACGGCCGGTCATGGTGCAGGTGCTTTCCGAGATCATCTCCATCTCCTGCGGCTCACAATCAAGCCACACGGCAGCACTCAGATCGGACGGCACGGTCTGGACCTGGGGCGCCAACCGCTTCGGTCAACTGGGGGACGGCACCGCAACCGCCAAGAACATGCCGGTGAAGGTACCACACCTCTTGAACGTGGACTCGGTGGTGCTGGGACGCAACTGCACCATCTTCCTGAAGGAGGACACCTCCGTCCTAGGCTGTGGAGACGCCCTCTTCGGCCAGCTGGGAACCGAATACTTCAGCGCGCAGAGCAGCCCGGTGGACCTCGGCATGAGAGGGGTGAGGGCCATCAGCGGCGGACCCGTCACCGTCTTTGCCCTGCGCTGATCCGCTAGCCACGAATAAATAAGCTGGATTACTGCAGAAAGCAAAGAGGGGCGCGCCCGATACGCGCCCCTCTTTGTGTGTTGCTCCCCCCCTCAGACCTCCCCGCCACCAGACCTCCCCCCCT
>NZ_DATFBA010000055.1:0-6646 GCF_035254065.1 Geomonas sp. | reverse complement strand
CTTTTTTAACCGGCCGCTCCGTCTCGTCGTGGTGCTCCCCGGCGGCTCCCTGGCGCGGCTCAGGTTCCGAAAGCGCGGCGTTTCCCTCCCCGGGTCATTCCTATCCTCGCGAAAATTTGACATTTTGGCGAACTCACCTACCTTTAATTGAGTGTAGGACCGGCGAAGGCACATGAGAATGCTCATGCACCTCGTCCCATGACTGGCCAGGTGCCAGGGTCACCAGCGGGGAGGAAGCCATGAGCGAGCCGAAACTGATCCTGATCGACAAGTTCCCCCTCCCCTTCCTGCTCTCGCTCCCCGAACCCGCCGACCGGACCACCGGCGGCGGAGACGGAACTCCGGTCCTCTGCTTCCTCCATGGCATGATGGAGGGTCCCCCTACCGAACTGCACACCGGACTGACGGCGCATGGGCCGCTTAAAAGAGGCAATGAGGCTATCGCCGTCAGCAACTTCATCGTGGCGGCCCCCCAGTTACCCAGCCGGGGGGACATTTGGCACAACTATGCCGACGACGTCTGTGAACTCGCCGGCTATCTGCACGCCCATTACGGCGGCGACCCCGCACGAACCTACCTGACCGGTTTCAGCTTCGGCGGCAACGGCGTCTTCGATGTCGCCCTGCTGGTTCCTGATCTCTGGACCGCCCTCTGGCCGGTCGATCCGACCCGCGTCCCCCATACCGACCCCGGACTGCCGGTATGGCTCTCCGTGGGAGAGGCCGCCCGCTTCCAAGCCGATCAATTCATCGATCGCCTGAAGCTGACGCCTCCCGGCCCCCAACCGCTTCGCCGAATCTACCAGGATTTCGGGCTGAACCACGTGGACACCGCCACCGCCGCCTACCACAGCGAAACCGTTTACCGCTGGCTCCTCTCCCAGCACGGATAGCTCCTCTCTCTCCCCTGAACAAGCAAGTGGTCCTAACTAGCCGTTCATGCTGAGCCTGTCGAAGCACTGTCACTATGGTGACCTTCATGCTGAGCCTGTCGCCCCCCCCTTTTCCACCACGTACTCCCCCCCTTTATCGCCTTCCTCCACATACACCTTGATGAGCGTTGACATAAAATTCTTTTAATTTATTCTCTAGTACCGAACACTCATTGAGGGAGGCCTCATCCTTGGAAGAGATCGTCTCTTGCCAGACCTGTGGATTGCTTCAGGAGATGGAACCTCCTCCTGAGGGGTACCGCGCGACCTGTCCGCGGTGCGGCTTCCAGATCCGCCGAAGGAAGCCGGACAGCCGCAGCCGGACGCTGGCCCTGGCCCTGGGGGCGCTCATCCTCTACTTCCCCGCCAACATCTTTCCCATCGTGGAAACCGAGTACTGGGGGATGAAAACGACCACCACCATCTTCCAGGGGATCAAGGGGCTGTACCAGCAAGGGAACTACCTGGTAGGCAGCCTGGTCTTCACCACCAGCATCCTCACACCCGGCCTCAAGATATTGGGGCTCATCTTCCTCTGCCTCACGCTGAACTGGCCCCGATGGCAGAAGTTCCGCACCTGGGTCTACAAGATCATCCAGTTCATCGACCCCTGGAACATGCTGGAGGTCACCCTGCTGTCCCTTTTGGTGGCAGTGGCCGAGATAGGGAAGATCGCCACCGTGCATCCCGGCGCCGGCGTCTTCTCCTTTGGCGCGGTGGTGGTATTGACCATCGGCGCCACAGTAACCTTCGACCCCCGCCTGGTCTGGGACGCGGGGAGGAGAGCTCATGACACAGACCCCTCAAAATGACGAGGCGAAGCGCCCGTTACCCAAGGCGAACATCAGGAGGAACTGGTGGACCTGGCTGTTCTGGGCGGTTCCCATAGGGGCGGCGGCGCTGGCGGCCTTTTTCATCTACCAGGAGGTGATCAGGAAAGGGCCCACCATCACGGTCTATTTCCAGGATGCCGGCAACATCCAGGCGGGGAACGCGCACCTCAAGTACCGCGGGGTCGAAATTGGGGACGTGGAAAAGGTGAGCCTCACCGACGACCAGAAGATGGCGAAGCTGACCATCGCCCTCAAGAGATCCGGCGAGAGCGTGGCAAAGGAAGGGTCGGTGTTCTGGATCGTGCAACCGCACGTAGGGCTGAGCGAGATCAAGGCGTTGGGAACGGTGGTATCCGGCGATTACGTGGCAGTGGAGCCGGGTCCCGGCAAGGAGCGCACCAAGTTCGTGGGACTCTCCGCCCCGCCGCTTCCCAAGCCGGAGAAAAAGGGGTTGAGGATCATACTGGTCTCCGAGCGCCTGGGATCGGTCAAGAAGCACGCGGCGGTCATGTATCGTGGGGTGCAGGTCGGGGAGGTGTGGGACGCGCATCTGGGTCCCGATTCCCAGGTCATCTACATCGAGATTAACATCGAGCAGCAATACGCGCCGCTGGTGCGGATGAACTCGAAGTTCTGGAACGCCGGGGGTATCAACGTCAACATCGGCTTCTCCGGAGTGGACATCAGCGCTCAGTCGGCCCAGGCGCTTCTCACCGGGGGGATCGATTTCGCCACTCCCGACGCCTATGGGAAGGAGGCCATTGCCGACACGGCCTTCCGGCTCTACGACAAGGCGGAGGACGCCTGGCTTGCGTGGGCACCGGCCATCAAGCTCCCGCCTCACGGCAGCGCGGTCCCTACCCAGGAAACAGTGGGAGATTGAGCCCATGAGACCTTCGGCCCGGATCATTACGGCATCTCTGCTGGTTGTCCTGCTGCAGACGGTAGTGCTGACCGGCTGCAACTTTTTCAAAAGCGCCGAGGAAGCCATGCACGGGATCGGTGAAATCGGCAAGAAGGTGGGCGGCGAGGGGGGCGAAAAGGGGGGAGCCAAGCCGGCCAATCCCTCAGCGACCCACGAAGGACCGCTCATCGACAACAAAGTGGTCGCGCTGCGGGTGCAGGCCGCGTTGAAGAAGGAGGGGGCCGAGTTCGACAAGGTCACCGTGGACGCCACCAAGAATGAGGTCGTGCTGACCGGCACCGTTGCAACAAGCAAGGCCCGCGAGCGGGCAGAAGAGATCGCCAGAAAAGAGGAGCACGGCATCAAGCTGAAGAACGAGCTGAAGGTCGGCCATTAATCCTCGTCCCTGTGAACCCAAGGATGACTATATGAAAAAGTATCTTCTTTTCATGCTGCTTTTGGTACAGATCTCGGTTGCTTCCGCAGCCTTCGCAGCCGATGTTGTCCGGGTAGGCAATCTCCAGCTGGCACACTTTGGCGCCATCTCCTACATGAAGGAGATAGCACCGAAGTACAACTTGAAGATCGAGGAGGAGTTCTTTGCTAAAGGGATCGACATCATCCCGGCCATGGTAGCGGGTGAGATCGATGTCGCGGCCAGCGGAGCTCAGGGCGCCATCGCCGCCCGGGCCGCAGGAGTCCCCATCTACATCGTGGCGGGTTTTGCCAAGGGGGGCGCCCGCATCGTGGGGCGCTCAGACAGGAAATGGCGCTCGGTAGCCGACCTGAAGGGGAAGAGGGTTGGCGTTGCCATGGGCGGTGCCCAGGAACTGCTCCTGTTCGCGGAGCTGGCCAAATACCACCTCTCCTTCTCGGACAAGCCCGGCAAGGATGTGCAGGTGGTATACCTGGCCAACTACGGGGAGTTGAATCAGGCCCTGCTGACCCGCTATGTCGACGCCATCTGCCAATCGGAACCGCAATCGGCCCAGGCCATCAACAAGGGGTTCGGGGTCGAAATCGTCAAACCCTTCGACACGCCGTTGGGCGACCCGATTCGGACCCTGATGATGACCCAACGACTATACGCCAACCGGGGCGTCGCGCAGAGGCTCTTGAAATGTTTCGTCGAGGCGACCAGGACCTTCCTCGCCAATCCCGCCCTCGCCGAAAAGTACGTCTGCGAAAGCATGTTCAAGGGGCAGCTGAGCAGCCAGGAATACCGCATGGCCATGGCCTATTCACCGCTTACCTACGACGTAACCGTGCAACACATACAGACGACGACTGAACTTATGATGAAATACGGCATCGGCAACATGGCGAAGCCCCCCGTGGCGAAGGACTACGTAAAGACGGACCTGCTGGTGAAGGCGAAGAGGTCCCTTGCGGTGAGGTAGACAACGGAGGTAACGAGGCAATTCCCTTCATCATGCCACGAGCAACAAGCCAACTTCCTTCTCGTCCACGGCAGCCAGCCATTTTTTGCTGATCTCGAAGGCAGCCAGGACTGCTTCAGTTCCCGGGCCTTCATCTTCAGGAGGGTGATTTTCCTGGAAGTACTTCCGGACCTCAGACCCGTCAAGGGGAATGGCGTCAAGCTTTGCAAGTGCGACTTTAGCTGCATTGGCATCGAAAACCGCAATCAAAGTGGCTCGTGCTTCAGAGATTTTGGTGGCAAGCTCGCAGTTGCCGAGTTCAAACAGTGTCCAGCCCCTCTTTTCCTCCAGCAAAGCATCAAGATCGCAAAACCCGTACCCCGAGTATGCGTACTCCTGCTGTTCGACGGCATATTCAGACAGAAAGTTCGGGAAATGATCGATCACTTTCTCCATCGGCTTCTTGAACATGAAAACGGCCGTGTCAATCCCTCTGATTTCAGGTCTGGCAGCAGCAAGTAGAGCATCCACGTATTTTTGGTGCAGCGTATAGAAGCGGGCAATCAAACTCAAAGTTTCTCCTTTCCATCAACCTTCCCATCAACCTTCGACTGATCCAGTCCGCCCCGGCATACTGATCACCGTGAAACGATCGTCGAAGAGGTCCTCCAGAAGCGGGCGCACATCCTGCCACGCGATGCCACCGCCACCGCAGCCCGGACGAGGTACGACAACCACCTGCCAGCCGTGCAGATCGGCCAGGTCGCGCAACTCCTCCGCCGACCGCCTGATCAGGCGCAGGTCCGGGTTCGCCCACGGGCTTTCCTCCACCGGAAATGAAACCAGCGCCTCATAGATGAGGTGGACATGGTTTCCTCCAGCAGCAAGCAACGCCCCAAGGCGTTCCGGCAGATCTGGAAAGTGTTTGTGAGCCTGCTTGGCGCACCCGCGCCCCACGACGGCTGCTCCCCTTTTCGTCACTTGGCCGTTGGTGGTAATGCAGATGACTGCCTTGCCCAGATAGCTCCAGATGTCGCCGGTCGTTTCCTTGATGGCGCCCTCCCCCCTAAAGTCTCCACCCTTGTATTAGGTCCTCAGCAATCCGAAGTGTCGAAGATAGTACGCGGCTTGGCGCTCACACCCCCATGTGGGGGCAGCATCGCGCAGGAGACGCGACGCGATATTGAACTCATAAAGTTAATAAGGTTCCCGAGGCTATCCGTATTTGGCGCCGGATACGTCATCTAAATAACCATCGCTGAACTACTCTTGTATAGCGCGGCATCACCACGTACACCATCAGGAAAACAATGACTCCAGTCACCACCAAGGTTGTTATTAGACGGTTATCCGGAATCGAAATGTCTTGCAGAATTGGGGTAACGACCAGAGGTACACATAACGCTAGAGGGTAGATGGCTGACCATGTCACCAGATACTGTTTCCAGCGTACCGGCACCTTGGCCTTCGCCCCCGCAGGGGTAAACCAAAAATCCAATCCGCTACTGATAAAAAAGTCATCGTCGGTCATAAGCAGTGGCCGAACTTTTTCTATCAAACGGGCGCGGGTTGGGGACTCCATCCACTCCCGCAAGTGCGTCTCGGTATTAAATCGAATTATGATGGTGAAAGTTCCGGTCAATCCTGGTATCGGGCGGACGATGTGCCAGTCCAAATGACCAGGTGAAGCTTTGCAAAGAGGTGCAATTTCCTCGAGCCACCTTTCGTATTCAGTCTGCTTATTTTCGCGCACCCTGTGCGTAATAACTACCGTAGCGCCCGCGGCTGGGTTTGCATCAGCTGGTATGACTGTACTCATGGGACTGCGCCCTCTCATTATTGCTAGGCCTAACTTCGGTGCAATTATTTTCAGGTATTGCTTCTAGACTTTCTGCCTCTCCACTCTTCACAAACGTCAAGATTCAAGACCTGCCCCCAAGGCTACCAAGGCTCCAAGGCTGCACTTGACCCCAAAGCTGCACCTAACTCTGACGTTTGAACGATCGTCCCAATGCGTCGGCGTCACGGATGGCGGCAACCACCATCGATGCAGTGACCGGGAACCAGGTCGCGTGAATGGTCTCGCCTTCCGCAACGGCCGCCTCGGCGACACGACGAAGGTCGCCGTCGTCCAACTCGGCGAGGCCAAGGTCCTCCAGACAGACCGGCAATCCCACCTTCAGGCAGAACTCCTGCACCTCCTGTATATCCCGCGACGACCGTCCCTCCAATACCAGCTGGGCGAGAAGCCCGAAGGCCACCTTCTCGCCATGCAGCCTGCGCCCCATGGCCGGCAGGATGGTCAGTCCGTTGTGGATCGAGTGGGCGGCGGCATGGCCGCCATTCTCGGAACTGAGCCCGCTCAGGAGGGTGTTCGCCTCCACGATCGCTTCAACGGCGGGAGTCACCGTCTTTTGCTCAACCGCGAGCTTGGCCGCCAGACCCGATTCCAGCAGGGTCTCGTAGCAGCTTCGCGACAGCGCCAATACCGCCAGTGTCGGAGTATCCCCGCCGCAGAAGGCATTCCCCCTGCCGCTCCGGGCACAGGTATCTGACTCCCAGAATCCCGCCACCGCATCTCCCATCCCCGCCACCAGG
>NZ_DATFBA010000054.1:0-7225 GCF_035254065.1 Geomonas sp. | reverse complement strand
GCTCCCCTGAGCCAGGGTGTACTCGGTGCTCCCGCCCCCCACGTCGAAGACTGCCAGGTCGCCGCTCCGGTCGTCCAGGATGGAGGCGACCCCTCTAAGGGTGAGAACGGCTTCCTCGTCGCCGTCGATCACCTCCAGTTGGATGCCCGTCTCACCCTGTACCCTGGCGCAGAACTCCCGCCCGTTCACGGCGTCCCGCACGGCGCTGGTAGCTACCGCCCTCACCTTCTCCACCTGGTGTTTTTCCATCTCGTGGGCGAACTTGGTAAGGGCGGCGACGGAGCGTTGCTGCGCCTCCCCGGAGAGGCCTCGCTCGCGTTTGAAGCCCCCGCCCAGGCGGGTGATGATGCGGTACAAAAGGATCTGGTGATAGGGGTCTTTGGTGGCGATCAGCAGCCTGGCGGTGTTGGTGCCGAGATCAATGGCGGCTACCGGTCGGGTCATGGGCAATCCCTTTCTTTTGGTCGATGATGGAGAAGGTAAGTTCGGCGATCTTTGAGAAGCTCGCGATCATGTCGTTGTAGAGAAGCCCGGCGATGATGCCGCACTTGCCGCTTTTCAGCCTCCTCAGGTGGCTTTGCTCAAGTTCTTCATGAAGGAGTGCGACCTCCTCCTTAAGGCTGGCCAGCTCTTCCCCCTCACCCCCCTGCAGGACACGGTCGCAGAGCGCCACCACTTCCCCCACCTTCACCCCGAAGCGCTTGAGCTCGTCCATCGCGGCGCTGGAAAAGCGTAACCGCTCCTCCTTCTTCCGCAACAGGTACCTGAGCACCGCCTCTCCCTGGTCTCCGATCAGCTCTATCTCGTTCACCATCTGCAGCATGGTGGGAATCTCGACCGCCCGCTCCACCGAGAGCGTCTCCCGCGACAGGGCGATCAGGAACTGGGACATGTCGCGGTGCAGCACGTCGAGTACCACCTCTTTTTCCCTGATCTCGCTGGAGACCTTGGGATCGAAGTCGTCGAACTGGGAGATCAGCTCCTTGAACATGGCGTGGGCGATACTTCCCATGCGCCCGAGTTCTATCCACGCCTGTGCCAGCGCGATGGTGGGGGTCTTGATTACCCTGGTGTCGATGAAGCGGGGCCTTGGCTCGGATTCGGAGCGGCGGGTCGGCAGCAGCGTCTCGGCCGAGCGGGCCAGGAAGCCGATCAAGGGGAGGAAAATGAGGGCGGTGGAAACGGTGAAGATGGTATGCGCGTTGGCAAGCCTGCGGGCGACGAAGGGGCGCATGGTCTCCGGGATGGCCTGGTGGGCGGCAAGCTCGAGGTGCCCGGGGGAGACGAAATCGATGGCCCGTAAAAAGAGCGGGAAGAACAGCAGCGCCAGGGCGATGGCGGCGCCGTTGATGGCAAGGTAGATCAGCACCGAGCGCTTGGCGGTAAGGCTGCCGCCGATGGAGGCGATCAGCGGGATCAAGGTGGCGCCGGCCACCTCGCCGATCACCATGGCGATGGAGGCGTCGTAGGGGAAGATGCCGGCCGAGGCGAAGGCGATCACGATCCCCAGGGTGGCGCTTCCCGACTGGACCAGGAAGGTGAGCAGCGCTCCGAGCAGGACCGCCATCAGCCGCAAGGAGAGGATCTGCAAGTGGAAGCTCGCCAGGATGGCGCTCTGCCGAAGCGGCTGGCAGGCCTGCTCCAGGATGAAAAGGCCGAAAAAGACCAGCCCCACCCCGAGGAGCACCCCTCCCAGGTTGGAGAGCCTCCTGCTGCGTGAGAAGAAGGAAAGGAAAACGCCGATGGTGATGGCGGGGAGAGCGAGGGCGGTAACCCGGAAGGCGATGAACTGGATGGCGATGGTGGTGCCGATGCCGGTCCCCAGCAGGACCCCCAGGGCCTGGTAGAGGGAGAGCAGCCCGGCGTTCACGAATCCTACCACCAGCACCGAGGCGGCGCTGCCTGATTGCAGCAGGGAAGAAAGACAGCTGCCGATCAGCGGCGCAGTGAGCCGGTTGGCGGTGCCCCGTTCCAGCACGCGCCGCAAGCGTTCACCGGTGACCTTCTGCAACCCCTCCGACATGGTGCGCATGCCATAGATGAAGAGGGCCAGGCCGCCGAGGCCGGTAATGAAAGGATTCAGGATAAGGTCGAGATTTAGTGGCGTCAAGACCGGTAGGTCTCCATGTGCCGATGGGAAGAGGGAAAAATCGAGATTAAGATTAAGGTTGAGATTACGGTTGAGGTCGCCGGCCGGCTTAAGATCGACACCGGATGCCGATAGGTGATCGTCGAGCACCCGCTAAAGTTACGGCGGGAAGGGGCGATCGCTCCCCTTCCCGCCTTGCTCAACTTGATCTTGCCCTCAACCTCAAACTCGTTTCACTAGTCCTCAGTTTCCGAGCCGGAGACCTTCTCCTTGAGCTCCTTGCCAACCTTGAAGAAGGGGAGTTTCTTCGCCTTTACCGAGATGGATTCACCGGTTTTCGGATTCCTGCCGGTGTAGGCGTCGTACTCCTTGACGACGAAGCTGCCGAACCCCCTGATTTCTATCCTGTCGCCGGACAGAAGGGCTTCCGTCATTGAGTTGAAGACCGTGTTGACGACCTCTTCGGCTTTCTTGAAGGAGAGGGTCTTCTTGGTGGCGAGAGATTCAATGAGTTCCGACTTGTTCATCGCTAACCTCCAGAGCTCAGTTTTTCGCTAGCAACACCCCTTCAGGTACTGCTTGGCGAGGAATTTAGCCTCTTCGGTGCGTCCCTGACTGTTGAGTACCGACACCAGCCGCTCGGCAGCTGACTTGGCCATGGCCGGGTTTTGCAGCGACTTGGACCAGGTATCTATGGCAGTGGTCACGTCGCCGGCAGCCTGCTGGAGATCACCCAGCATCAAAAGCGCCGACTCGGCCTGGATATCCAGTTCCAACATCGTGTTTATGGCGGCAATAGCCTCGGCAAGCCTGCCGGTATCAGCGAGCAGATGGACCTTACCGAAATGGACGGCAGGGTTGGTCGCGTTCAGTTGCAAAGCACGGGCAAGAAGCCTGTCGCACTCATGAACTTGACCGTTCCTGTACATTATAAGCGCCAACTCGTAAATTACAATGTCATTCTCGTTATTTGCCATGAGTCGCTTCAGGATTTCGAACGCTTTGGGGTCGTCTCCGTCATGAATGAGAAGGTAAGCCTCGGCGAACTCATCTCCCATGGCCGCGTACCGCTCGGGGAGATCACCCGGCAACGGCTGGATCAGCAGATGGAAACGTTCCTCGTCGGCGAGGTTCATGTGCGGCACCTCCACCTCTTGGTCGTGATCATGGTGGCCACCGCCGCACCCCCCGCATCCCCCGCCGTGGGCGTGGCCATGGGCGTGCCCGTGACCGTGAGGTTTCTCCTGCTCCACTTTGGGTGCCGGCTTTGCCGCGGTCTGCGCGCTTCTCAGCTGCGCGCGGGCGTTGGCTTTGAGCTCTTCGTCCTGGGCGAGATCGCAGGCCAGAGTGAAGTGGTCGAAGGCCTTCTCCACATCACCGTTTCTCACGCAGTGTTCCCCCTCGGCGAGGTTCAGCTCGGCCAGACGGTTACCGGCAGCGTTGAGCCCTTTACGGATCGTCTCCTGGTCCTGGGCGGCGTCGGCGGGGCAGCAGTTGAGAGCCTCCGTGAACTCCACGCGCGCGTCGGCATAGCGCTCGGCGGCGAGGTACTTCTCCCCTTTGGTCAGATAATGCCGGTGGTCCTTAGCCCTCTTGAAAAATCCAAACATGTGCGGGTCTCCATTTGATTCCAGTGAAAGGTGAACGGTGAAAGGTTAATGGAATAAGTGATCAGTTCATATTTTTACCAGCTCGGTCACGCTCTCCAGGTGGTAGGTCTGGGGAAACATGTCGACCGGCCGCGAGCGGGTGACCCGGTATCCCTGCTGGCCAAGGGTGCCGAGGTCGCGGGCGAGGGTCGCGGGGTCACAGGAAACGTAGAGGATCTTCTCCGGCGAGAGTTGTGCGATCTCCGCGGCGGCTTCGGCACCTCCGCGCGGAGGGTCCAGGAGCACCACGTCGAAGCGCTCGCCGCGCTTGACCATGCGCCGTAGCGCCTGCGAGGCGTCGCTCACTTGGAACGAGGCGTTCTCCACTCCGTTGGCGGCGGCGTTGGCGGCGGCGTCCTCGATGGAGGGGGCGTACCCCTCGATCCCTACCACTTCGCCGACACAACCCGACAGCGGGACCGAGATATTGCCGTTACCGCAGTAAAGGTCCAGGACCCGTTCGCCTCCGGTAAAGCCACCCCACTCCTGGACGGTGCGGATCAGCTCGAGGTTCTGCGGGTAGTTGACCTGGGAGAAGCCTCCCTTGCTGAATCGAAGCCTCATCTCCCTGGAGCCCGGAAACAGTCCGGCGGGGATGAGGTATTCGAGGGAATCGATGCCGAAGACGTGCTCCAGCTGGCGCTTGCCCGCGACCGGACGTGGCGCGCGCCCCCCCTTTCCGCCACTTTTTCGAGGAGGGGTCGCCAAGGTGGACAGGAGGAACAGGCCGCTAACGGAAGGAAGATCCGCACGCGCCTCCCGCAGACGCACCATCAGTTTTGCAGGATCGCCTCCCTTAAAGTGCAGGACCGCGATACTCTTCCCCCCCTCACCCAGCGCAAGGTCGATCTGCGGGATCGCGTTCGGCTCAGGCAGGCGGGCCAGAAGCGGCCGGAGCTCTGCCGCGATCCGGTTCAGCAGCGGATCGGCGATGGCGCAGCCGTAAGGAAGGTCGATGATGTCGTGGGAAGCGCTCTTGAAGAAGCCGAGCACGGTCGCGCCGTTTTTACGGGCGTGCTTGAGCTGGATACGGGAGCGGTAGCCGAGGCAGTTCGGGGAGGCCGCCACCGGAAGGATGCTGTCAGCCTCCAACTTGCCGATGCGGCGCAGGGATTCGGAGAAGATGGCCCCCTTCTGCTTGAGCTGTTCCTGGTAGGGAAGGTGCTGCCAATGGCAGCCGCCGCAGACCCCGAAGGCGGGACAGGGTGGAGCGACCCGCAGCGGAGAACTCACCTCCAGGCCGACGAGTTGCCCCTCGAGAAAGGAGCTCTTCTCTTTGACGATGCGGATACGGGCGCGGTCGCCGGGCGCGGTAAAGGGGACGAAGCAGGCCTTGCCGTCCAGCCGCCCGAAACCGGCGCCGCCGTAGCAGAGTTTTTCTATGGCGACGATGGCCTCACCCATTGGCATGCTGCGGGAGAAAAGCCTTTCTCTTCCCCCTGACCCGGTTCAGTTCGGAGTGGGCGAGCTTTCTGGGGAAGGAGGGCGACTGGAAGTAGCCGAGGGAATGGGTGAGAAAATCGGCGATCACCTTCTCCACCGTCTGCTCGACCGCGGCGGTGGCCACGCCCTGGTGCTCGACCTGCTTAAGGTAGCGGACCGAAGGGCCCAGCAGCTTGAGAGCGGTCTGGCAGTCGGCTGCGTCGTCGAAGAGATCGGCGGTGAGCGGCAGCTCGCAGCTTATCTCTATCCTGACCTGATGGTAATCACCGAAGTAGCGGCGGGTGTGATCGAAGAAACGAAGGGTGAGCCCGTTTGGCAGCGGGACCTCCCTGATCGGCTTTTTCATGTATGACGGTACTCCTTAGAAAATCAGGACATTTTTAGCATGTTGCGGAGATTGTGTAAATAGCGTTGATGTGCAAGATTAAATCGGGCTACCATAGTGAAAAGCGGCTTGCTTTTTTCTTCGCATATTTGTAAACTCACAGATTGTTGAAAAAGTAGCCATCAATACGGCCAGGAGAAAAAATGAGCAAGGAAGAAGCAATTGAGGTAGAAGGAACGGTCATCGAACCGCTTCCCAACGCGATGTTCAAGGTGAAGCTTGAGAACGACCACATGGTGCTGGCGCACATCTCCGGCAAGATGCGGAAGTTCTTCATCAAGATTCTGCCCGGCGACAAGGTCACCGTCGAACTTTCCCCCTACGACCTGAGCCGCGGCCGCATCACCTATCGCGCAAAGTAGCCCTCCACATAGGTCACCGGCGTAGTCAGCCCTCCTCCTCCAAGTTCCGCTTGTCAGCACTCACAAATCGGACCGCATGGACAAGAACAGGCACAGCCACACCCGGGGCCGCAATGCGCTAATTATTTGATACTTTTAACTTATACAGAAAAGGACGAGCCATGTATACCTCAGCGGACCTGAGAAAAGGACTGAAGATCACCATCGACAACGAGCCGTATATCATCACCCACTTCGACTTCGCCAAGCCGGGCAAGGGTCAAGCCCTCTACCGCACCAAGATGAAGAACATGATCACCGGCAACACCCTGGACCGGACCTACCGTTCCGGTGAGACCTTCGAGCCTGCGCACCTCGAGGACCGCAAGATGCAGTACCTCTACAAGGAGGGCGATCACTACTGCTTTATGGACAACCAGACCTATGAGCAGGTGCACGTCAGCGAAGATGCCATCGGCGACGCCAAGAACTACCTGATCGACAACCTGCCGGTCGACGTGCTGCTCTTCAGGGAGAAGGCGATCGGCGTGGACGTGCCGAACTTCGTCAACCTGCGCGTGACCGAGACCAGCCCGTGGGTCAAGGGGGACACCTCCGGTTCCGACTCCAAGCCGGCCACCGTGGAGACCGGCTACGTGCTGCGCGTCCCCCCCTTCATCGAGGAGGGCGAACTGATCGTGATCGACACCCGCACCGGCGAGTACTCCACCAGGGTCAAGGGGTAAGGATGGATCTGAACTGGACCCTCTCCAGGCGCCGCAAAGCGCTCTTGGAGAGGGGCGCCATTTTCAACCGGATACGGAATCATTTCCAGGAAAAGGGGTATCTCGAAGTCGAGACCCCTTTTCGCATTCCTGCGCCCGCTCCCGAGGCCCAGATCGAGGCCATAGCGTCGGCCGGCTGGTTCCTGCAGACCTCGCCTGAGCTCTGCATGAAGCGTCTGCTTTCCGCCGGCTATCCCCGCATCTTCCAGATCTGCCGCTGCTGGCGGGAAGGAGAGCGCGGTGTGCGTCATCTGAGCGAGTTCTCCATGCTCGAATGGTACCGGGCGGGAGCCGACTACCTGCTGCTTATGGAGGAGACCGAGGAACTGGTCAGGGCGGCGGCCGGCAAAGACCGGATCAGCTACCGTGGCCAAGAGATCGAACTGGCCGGCCGCTGGGAGCGGCTAACCGTTGCCGAGGCCTTCCGGCTCTACGGCGGCACCTCGATGGAGAGTGCCTTGGAGAGTGGGCTCTTCGACGAGATCATGGTGGAGCGGATCGAACCACGGCTGGGAAACGGGCGACCCACCTTC
>NZ_DATFBA010000053.1:0-12292 GCF_035254065.1 Geomonas sp. | reverse complement strand
GAGGTCTGGAACCACGCCATCACCGACTACCACTGCAACTACAGCCGCTACCTCGTCCAGCGCGAGGAGCGGGTCTCCGCCCTCAGGGAGGCAAAGCGCCGCCAGGACGAGGAGGTCGAGAAGATGGAAGATTTCATCTCCCGCTTCCGGTACCAGGCGACCAAGGCTTCGCTGGTGCAGTCGCGCATCAAACAGTTGGAGAAGATCGAGCGCATCATCATCCCCCCGGAGCGAAAGAGGATCCGTTTCACCTTCCCGACCCCTCCCAAGAGCGGCAAGACGGTGATGGAACTGACCGGCGTGACCAAGGCCTACGGCTCCAACGTGGTGCTGAACGGGGTCGACCTCACCGTGGAGAGCGGCGAGCGAGTGGCGCTGGTGGGGCATAACGGCGCCGGCAAGTCGACCCTCATGAGGGTGCTGGCCAACGGCGACGTCACCGGCGGCACGGTCAAGGTGGGACACAACGTGATCCGTGACTACTTCGCCCAGGACCAGGCCCAGGAACTGGACTCCTCCCGCACCGCCTACGAGGAACTCTACGCCGACGCTCCCTTCGATATGGTGCCGCAACTGCGCGACATCTTGGGTGCATTCCTTTTCTCCGGCGACGACATCAACAAGAAGGTTGCCGTCCTCTCCGGCGGCGAGAGAAACCGCCTGGCGCTCGCCAAGCTGCTCCTGCGCCCCTCCAACCTGCTCCTCATGGACGAGCCGACCAACCACCTCGACCTCTTCTCCAAGGAGGTGCTGCTGGAGGCGCTCAAGGATTTCCCCGGCACGGTGGTCTTCGTTTCCCACGACCGCCACTTCATCGACGGCCTGGCCACCCGGGTGGTTGAGGTGGCCGGCGGCAAGCTGGAGAACTACTGGGGGGACTACGAGTACTACCTGGAGAAGAGCGGCCAGGGCGGGGCAAGCGGCAACCCGGACACGGTCGCGCAGCTGGCCGGCACAAGGCAGCCGGAGGCAAAAGGGGGACAGGCATCTTCGGAGCCAGTCCCCGGGAAGGCGCTAGAAGGAGAGAGGTTTTCTGAGCCGGTCAGCAAGCTCTCCCGTCAGCAGCAGCGGGAAGAGGAGAAACTTCGCCAAAAGGAGGAGCGTGCCCGCGAGCGGAAGCTCGCCGAACTGGAGAACAAGATTTCGGCCAAGGAGGCCGAACTGGCCAAGCTGGAGGAGACCATGGCCGCCCCCGACTTCTTCAAGGATGTCGAGGGATCCAGAACCGCGGGAGAGCTGCACGCGACCCTGACTGCGGAGATCGCTTCCCTCTACGAGGCATGGGAGATGACCTGATTTCCAATTAAAGAACATCCATATTGACAGGGGAGACTTCTTCAGTACTCTTTTTATTGGGGAAACAGCCAGTCCCGCTCTAATGGGAGACCCAATGCCAGAGAACATCACCATCAATATGCCGGAGATCGTCCCGCTCTATCCTCTGCGGGAGATAATCGCCTTCCCCTACATGGTGTTCACCATCTTCCTCAAGCACGAGGACATGCCCCCCTTCGAGGAGGCCGTGCTTTTCAACAATCTCGTCGCGCTGGTCAAGCTGAAGCAGGAACCGGCCGGCGAGCTCTTCCCCGCCCTTCATGAGATAGGCACCCTCTGCAAGGTCATGCAGATCAACAAGCTCCCGCAGGGGGGCGCCAAGGTCGTCCTGGAAGGGGTGGTCCGGATCAGGGTGCTGGCCATCGTCCAGCAGACGCCGGTTGCCCTTTCGCGTCTGGAGCCGGTGCGCGAGTTCGCCGAGCGCTCCATGGTCTCCGAGGCGCTGGTGGGAAGCCTGAACGCCCTCTTGAAGATAGCCCTCTCCTACGGCCGGCCGCTTCCTGACGACGTCATGAAGATGATCGACTTCATAGACAACCCGGCCAGGCTCTCCGACCTGGTGGCCCTCTACCTGAACCTTCCTGTTGACGAACTGCAGAAGCTCCTGGAGACCGTCGATCCGCTGGAGAGGCTGAAGAAGGTCTACATGCACCTCACCAACGAGGTGCAGCGTCTGCAGATCAAGGGGGAGGTACAGGCCGAGGTCACCAAGAAGGTGGGCAAGAGCCAGAAGGAATTCCTCTTGCGCGAGCAGATGAAGCAGATCCAGGAGGAGCTGGGCGAGGAGGATTCCAAGCAGGGCGAGGCCAACGAGCTGCGCAGCAAGCTGGAAAACGCCAAGATGCCCGAGGAGGTCAGGAAGATCGCGGAGAAGGAGCTCAGGCGCCTGGAGCGGATCAACCCTGCCTCCCCCGAGTACACCGTTTCCCGCACCTACCTCGACTACCTGATTGGCATCCCCTGGCAGACCAGCACCCCGGACAACAAGGACATCAACCAGGCCGAGCAGGTATTGAACGAGGACCACTACGACCTGAAGAAGGTCAAGGAGCGCATCCTCGAATACCTGGCGGTCCGCTCGCTCAAGGAGAAGATGAAGGGCCCCATCCTCTGCTTCGTGGGCCCTCCTGGTGTGGGTAAGACCAGCCTCGGCAAGTCCATCGCCCGCACGCTGGGCAGGAAGTTCATCCGCATTTCGCTGGGCGGGATGCGGGACGAGGCGGAGATCAGGGGACACCGGCGCACCTACATCGGCGCGCTCCCCGGGCGCATCATCCAGGAGATCAACCGCGCGGGCTCCAACAACCCCGTCTTCATGCTGGACGAGGTCGACAAGATCGGCGCCGATTTCCGCGGCGACCCGGCCAGTGCGCTCCTCGAGGTGCTCGATCCCGAGCAGAACTTCTCCTTCACGGATCACTACCTCGATGTCCCCTTCGACCTCACCAAGGTGATGTTCATCACCACCGCGAACCTGCTCGACCCCATCCCGGCGCCGCTCAAGGACAGGATGGAGGTCATCTCGCTCTCCGGTTACACCGACGAGGAGAAGCTGAACATCGCCAAGACCTACCTGGTGGCGCGAGAGGTCGAGGAGAACGGGCTTACCTCCATGCCGCCGGAGTTCACCGACGAGGCCATCTACCGGATCACCCACGACTACACTCGGGAGGCCGGGGTCAGGAACCTGCAGAGGAACATCGCCTCCGTCTGCCGCAAGATCGCCAAGGAGGTCGCCCAGGGCAAGCCGGCGCGCACCACGGTCACCCCGGACGTGGTGGCCGAACTCTTGGGACCGCAGAAGTTTTATGACGAGGTTGCCTCCGAGAAGGACAGGATCGGCGTTGCTACCGGTCTTGCCTGGACCGAGAGCGGCGGCGACATCATCTTCGTCGAGGCGACCAAGATGAACGGCAAGGGGGACCTCATCTTGACCGGTTCGCTGGGCGAGGTGATGAAGGAATCTGCCCGTGCCGCGGTCTCCTTCGTGCAGGCAAACTGCGAGGAACTCGGCATCGATAAGAAGGATTTCGAGAGCACCACCATCCATATCCACGTACCGGCAGGCTCCATCCCGAAGGACGGCCCTTCGGCGGGGATCACCATGGCCACCACCATCGTTTCGCTCTTCTCCGGGCGCCCCGCCCGCCGGGACGTGGCGATGACCGGCGAGATGAGCCTTACCGGCCGGGTGCTGGCCATCGGCGGCCTGAAGGAGAAGGTGCTGGCCGCCCGCCGCGCCGGGGTCAAGAAGGTGCTGGCTCCCGCCAAGAACAAGAAGGACCTGGATGACATTCCGGAAAACGTGAAGGAAGAACTGGACTTCTTCTTCGTCGAGGACGTCCGCGAGGTCTTCGCCCAAGCCCTCAAGTAGACCCCATTGGGACCGGAAAGGTCCGCCTGCCATGCCGACACACGCCGCAGCACAGAGGTTGGTGCAGTTTTTCAGGGAGATCGGAGAATTCTCCGATCTCTCGCTGCGCGCGCTCCGCGGTATTTTTTCCAGACCCTATTACTACCGCGAGTTCTCCACCCAAGTGGATAAGATTGGCGTGGGATCGCTTTTCATCATCCTGCTGACCGGGCTGTTCACCGGCATGGTCATGGCACTGCAGGCGCTTTTGCAGCTGAAGCCTTTTGCGGCCACCAGTTACGTCGGGGGGATGGTTGCTGCCGTCATGGTCAAGGAGCTTGGCCCCGTGCTCTCCGCGCTGATGGTGACCGGGAGGGTTGGCTCGGCGATCACCGCGGAACTGGGCGCCATGGCGGTCACCGAGCAGGTGGACGCCATGCGGGTGGAGGGGACCGATATCGTGAAGCGGCTGGTGGGGTCGCGCCTGAAGGCGATCGTGATCTCCCTCCCCCTGCTGGCGGTGGTCACCGATGCCACGGCGCTTTTGGGCGGTTACATCATGGCCTCCGGCTACAACGTGAACCACGTCATGTACATGAAGTCCATCCCGCAGTTCATGGTGTTCCAGGACCTGATAGAGGGGGTAACCAAGCCGGCCTTCTTCGGGATGATCATCGCCCTGGTCGGCTGCCACGTGGGCCTCGGCACCCGGGGCGGGGCCGCCGGGGTGGGGGCTTCGGCCAAGCGCGCCGTGGTGCTATCGTCGGTGCTGATCCTGGTGTCGGACTTCTTCCTCACCAAGGTCTTCATTGCCTTCAGGTAGGACTGGTAGGACAGGTCAGACAGGATGGAGTAACTCGATGCCCGGAACCGGAATCAGGATGCAGCGGGTGAGCTATTCGGTCGGAGGCCGCGAGATCCTCAGGGATTTCGACCTCACCCTGGAAAAGGGGGTGGACCGGACCATCCTCGGGGTGTCGGGTGCCGGCAAAACCACCATCCTGAAGCTCCTCCTCGGCCTCATGCCGGCCGACAGCGGCAGCATCAGCATCGATGGCGTCGAGATCTCCGAGCTTCCCGAGGCGCGCCTTCGGGAGGTGCGCCGTCCCATCGCGGTGGTCTTTCAGGGTGGGGCGCTCTTCGACTCCATGACGGTGGGGGAAAACGTCGGCTATCGGCTCTTGGAAGAAGGGAAAAGGAGCGAGCAGGAGATCGAACGCGTCGTGCTGGAGAAGCTTGGCTTTGTCGGGCTTGAGGATGCCATCGACCTCTACCCGGCGGAACTGTCAGGCGGCATGAAGAAGCGGGTCGCCATTGCGCGGGCGCTGGCTGCCGATCCCGATTACATCTTCTTCGACGAGCCTACCACCGGGCTCGATCCCATCGGCGTCTTCAACATCTGCGACCTGATGAGACGTTTGCAGCAGCAGGGGAAGACGACGCTGACGGTCACACATGACCTGCACACCGCCTTTCAGGTGTCCCAGCGCTTTTCCTTCCTGCACGAGTCGAGGCTGGTCTTCGAAGGGACCAAGGAAGAGTTGCTCGCCGCTGATCTTGAGGTGCTGCAGGAGTTTCTGACACCATCGGAGCGCTCGCTGTTCAGGTTCACTGGGTGGGTTGGAGCCGATCATGAAACGAAGTGACAACATAGCGCGGTCCCACGTTAAGACCGGCATCTTCGTTGTGCTAGCGCTCGCCCTCTTCGCCTGGGGAGTGCTGCTCATGGGGGCGAAGACCAAGATGTTCATCCCCAAGGGGAGGATCAGCCTGATCATGAATACGGTGGGCGGTCTCAAGGTCGGGGCGCCGGTCTGGCTTGCCGGGGTGGATGTCGGGGTGGTCCGCTCCATAGGTTTCGAGCGGCCGGAGGAGAACAACCAGGTCGAGGTGGTGCTGGAAGTCGCCAAGGACTCCCTGCAGAAGATCGGCAAGGACTCCGTGATCGTCATCAAGACTCGTGGCCTGATGGGCGAGAAATACGTGGACATCACGCCGAGCGCTCACCTGGTGAAGGTACCGGAGACCAGGGTGTACGGGACGACGGTGCCGACCCTGGACGACGTAACCAAAAAGGCCGCCGCCGCGTTCGACCACCTGAACGAGGCTATGGACAAGATCACGGGCGGGCAGGGAAGTCTCGGCAAGATGATGGCCGACCCGAAGCTCTACGACAACCTCTCCCACCTTACGACGGAGCTGAACACGTTCGTGACCACTGCCAACTCCGGGCAGGGGACCCTCGGCAAACTCAACCGCAGCCCCGAGCTTTACGAGAAGCTGCTAAGCACCCTGGACCGGGCCGACGACACTCTGCGGGACGTCCAGCATTCGGACGGCACTCTCAGCAAGCTGATCTACGATCCTTCGCTCTATGAAAAGCTCCTTTCTCTGGCTGAGAAGAGCAACCAGGCCGCCGATGACATGCGCGAGCTGAACAAAAAGATCAGCTCCCCCCAGGGAAGCTTGGGTAAGCTGATGCAGGACCGGGAAATGTACGACAAGGGGCTGGCATTGATCGAGCGGGCAGACCGGTCGGTGACATCCCTGGAAGAAGTGATGGCCCGCGTGCGACAGGGGGAGGGGACGGCGGGAAAGCTATTAAACGATCGGGCGCTCTACGACAAGATGAACCAAGCAGTGGATGATCTCGACCTGCTCTTAAACGATGTGAAAGAACATCCCAGAAGGTACTTCAGGTTCTCGGTCTTTTGAGGGCAGGTGCCGAGAAAAAAAGAGGGGCGCCACCAAAGCAGCGCCCCTTAAAGGAGGGTAACCCTGAAAATCAGGTGACTGCACGATAGCCAGGAATTATGAAGGGAATATGGAGCAAAAGAGGAAATCTCAGAAGGGGCAGGCTGAACGACGATTCAGCCTGCCCCTTTGTTTCCTTCCAGGATCTTCCGTTGCGGGGTACAGGGCGGATTCCTCTTTGCGTAACGCCCCTTGCGGATCTCGCACCTGATGCTTATATTTCTTCAACTGTAGCGGCAGTATCGGACAAAAGGGGATGAGCGCATGGATGACAAATGCCGGGAGGCCTTGCAGCACATTTCTGCTCAGTCGGGAAACGGTTTCGCTAACGGGAGTTGCCGGATCAAATCGGAAGACGCCTCCGAGGTGGAACTCCTCGATGCCTACTCCAAGGCGGTGATCACCGTCGTCGACACGGTGGGACCGGCGGTTGTCGGTATCTCGGTGCGAACTTCCGCCAGCCACACCGCGCCTGAGCAGCGAGGGGTCGGGTCCGGTGTGATCATAGCTCCCGATGGCTACATCCTTACCAACGACCATGTCGTTCAAGGCGCAGACATCCTCGCCGTCACCCTCCAGGACGGCTCCACCCTGGATGCCACCTTGGTGGGTACCGACCCCGCCACCGATCTGGCGGTGCTGCGCGCCAACGGGTCGGGACTTCCCTACGCCACGCTCGGCGACTCCGGCGCGCTGAGGGCAGGGCAACTGGTGATCGCTATCGGCAATCCCCTGGGATTCCAGTCCACCGTGTCGACCGGCGTGGTCAGCGCGTTGGGGAGGGCGCTACGCAGCCGAGAGGGAAGGCTGATCGAGAACATCATACAGCACACCGCTCCGCTGAACCCCGGCAACTCCGGAGGGCCGCTGGTCGACTCCAGGGGGAGGGTGGTCGGCGTCAATACCGCTATCATCGCGCTGGCGCAGGGAATCGGTTTCTCGATCCCTGCCAATACGGCGAGATGGGTGGTTTCGCAGCTGTTGGGGCACGGGCGCGTCCGTCGCGGGACGCTTGGGCTCGCGGCCCAGCAGGTGCCCCTTCATCGTCAGCTTGCCCGCTTCCACCATCTGAGCAACAGCTTCTGCCTGGAAGTCGTTGCCGTCAACGAACTGGCCTCCGCCTTCAAGGCCGGCGTCCGGGATGGAGACCGCATTGTTTTGATGAACGACCAGGTTGTGGAAAGTGTGGATGACATCCACCGGATCCTGGCAGAGTGGCCGATCGGGCAGGCGATGTCCATTTCGCTGTTGCGGGGGACGGAGTTGCTGAAGTTCGAGGTGGTGCCGACCGAGGCGGTGACGTAGGGGGGGCTTACCCCGGCCCTCTCTCGGAGGGCGGGGAGTTTGAAGGAGAGAGGGGATACCGCTTAAGCGAAGAAGATGCTGAACAGTACCAGCAGGGTGAGCTGACAGGCGGCGACCAGCCATCCATTCCTGATCATCGACTTCAGGTCATCGGACTCGGCGAAACCCAGTGAGCTCACCATGTTGGCACCGGGGAAGACGAAGTTGTTCACCCTGGTGGCGACCACCAGCGCCAGCGACCAGGCCAGCATGGATATGCCGTACTTGGAAAGGAGCGGATTGAACATCTCGTGCAGCAGTTTCAGCGTGGCGACGGTGGCGCCGCTGATGCCGAAGGCTCCCAGCAATCCCCCCGTAATGACGATGACCGGCTTGCCGCCAACTTCCATCAATGGCTTTATCAGCTTGGAGAGTGCCGCGAAGCCGCCTGCCTGCTGGACAAAGCCGATGAACGGGTCCAACAGAAGGAACAGCAGGAAGAGTCCCACGTTGCCGGCCATCCCCTTGATCACCAGCTTGAGGATCTCCTCCAGTTTGAGCCCGCCGGCAAAGCCGGTGATGAGGGAGAGTCCAAGCATGATCACGATCACGAAAGAGGTCGGAGCCTTGACCGCCATGCCGTAGACGACGGCGGCCAGGAAGCAGCAGGCGAAGACGACCGTGGCTCGGGTGCTGCGCGGCGTCGGGTGGAAGCGTTCGATCCCTTCCGGCTCCTCGTAGGGGTGGATGTCCTTGGTCTTGCGCTGGATCCGCTGGATCATGAACCAGGTGGCGGTGACGGTGACCAGCGCGACCGGGCCCGACACGTACAAAAGCATCTGGCCGTACCCTATCTTGGTCAGGCCGATCAGCGTGATCACCGGAGGGGTGAAGGGCCCGAGGATCAGGGCCTCCTCGCCGACGGCCTGGAAGATGACGGCGACGGTGCTGCGTGAGAGACCGACAGTGGCGGCGATGGGGAGCACGATCGGCGCTATGATGGCGTTCCCTCCCGCCATGGTCCCCAAGAGACCGACGATCACCACGCAGGCGATCATGATGCCGGCCATCGCCTTTTTCTCGGTATCAACGCCGATGCTGTAGATTATGCGGTGGACTATGGTGTGGGAAACCTTGGTGGCGCTCAACACCTCGCCGAGGCCGCGCCCGAGCATGATGATCAGGCCGACCAGCGCCAGGAAAGAGCCCATGCTGTTGGCGAGGGCCGCGGCGAAGGAGACGATGGTCTGGTGGCTGAGGATGCCGCCGGCTATGACGGAGATGACGGTGGCGGCAAGGATGTCGACATCGCGGAAGACCAGGACGACGTAGAGCAGTAGCGGGGTCAGGCCGAGTAATCCCAATAACAGGTCTTGATCCAAAACAGCTCCTCCAACCTCTCCCCGTGACGTTTCCCCATCAGTCCCGTTGATACCATTCCTTCTTCGATTCCGCAAGCTTAACAAATATCTTCACCCCATCCTCACCCGCCTTCACCTAAAGGCTACGGCGGGCAAGCTCCTGTCCATCCCCTTGAAGGGGAGGAGACGCAGGAGAGAAGCACAGAGGAACGGGATGCAGGAGGACTTTCGAGAGATGACAACGCACCGCTGAATCGTCCCTTCTCCTTCAAGGAGAAGGACAGGATGAGGATGGGGTGAAGAAGACGGTTCAGCTTGATTTCAGATGCGAAAATTGAGGATGCCTCAAAAGCTGTCTTGAATTTATCCGTCGTAATCCCGACAATGGGAGAGACGACGCAAACACATGGAGCGGATAAGGGATCAACTATGTGCACATTGTTACTGGCCCATCAGGCGCACCCGAAGTACCGGCTGGTGCTGGCCGCAAACAGGGACGAGTTTTATGACAGACCGACGGCTGCTGCCGGCTTTTGGGAGGAGGCGCCCCAGGTTTTCGGCGGACGGGACCTGATCCGTGGCGGAACTTGGCTGGCCGTTACCGACACCGGCCGTATCGCCGCGCTTACCAACTATCGCGAGCCACACAAGGAGAGAAAGGACGGGCCGTCGCGAGGGGAGCTGGTCAGCCAATTCGTGAAAGGAGACGCCACCCCGGATGCCTACCTCGCTCAACTGCGCGCCAAGGCGCTCCCGTACAGCGGCTACAATCTGATCGTTGGCGATGCCGAACGGCTTTTGCACTACTCCAATCGATCCGATCGCATCATTCCTCTCCACTCTGGCATCCACGGCGTCAGCAACCACCTGCTGGATACCCCGTGGCCGAAGGTGGTAAAGGGAAAAGCGGAACTGGCCCGGGTACTCGGTGGCGGCGAAGTCGCGCCGGAATCTCTTTTTGCCCTACTGGCCGATACCAGCAAGGCCCCGGATGCCGAACTCCCCGATACCGGTGTGGGACTGGAACTGGAGCGGCTCCTCTCCTCCATCTTCATCACCAGCGAGCGCTACGGCACCCGCTCCTCTACCATCCTGTTGGTAGATCACGACTTGCGGGCGACCTTCATCGAGCGAAGCTTCGACGGGAAGGAAGTCCGGGACAAAAAGACGGAGTTTACCTGGTAATGTCCATCCCCTCGCCCCCTTTGGGGGAGAGGGTGGCAAAAGGCCGGGTGAGGGAAGCCTCGTAGGGGATAGCTCCGTCGCACCTCTCCTCTCCCGCGAAGAGGGAGACTTTACAGAAGTGGGAAGTGATAAAGTGGCTGGGCAAAACGAGAGTGCCCCTCCCCGATATTTCAGGGAGGGGCACTTTTTTAAGCGGGTAGGCAGTAGGCGGTAAAGCTTACTGGTACTGGATGTAGAGCGGTTTCGGGTTCAGCTTCAGCACCTCGGAGGGGGTGAGGAGGGCATCGCCCTTCTTGGTGTCGTTGTGGTAGAAGAGCTTGAAGCCGGTCAGCTCCACGGGTTCCGCCACGATGTAGTCCTTGTAGGAATCCCGCTTCAGCCAGGGAGCGCCCCAGCCGTCCATGTTCATGACGATCTGCACCTCCGGGCGCAGCTGGATGTGCTTGTAGTTGGTCACCCCGTTGCGGGTGAAGCGGTGCACGATCAGGACCTTGGGCGGGATGTTGTATTTCTTCACCAGGTCCTTCAGGTAGCCGGATGCATAGTTGATGTCGGCCGCGTCGTAGGTGCCGATCTTGGTGCCGGGACGCGCCTTGCTCTTGATCAGGTTGAACTCGGGATCCATGCCGAGGTGGACGTCCGGGTTTTTCAGGATCCATTCGAAGCGGGGCAGTATGCTGCGGATGTTGTCGTGTCCGGTCTGGATGTCGATGAACATTATGGCGCCGGCTTCTTTGGCCCAGCCATAGACCTGGTTGATGATGTTATCCGGCATCACCATCCGGTAGAGCCCTGCCTTGCCCGGATCGCCCTGGGCAACCACGGCAATGAGGTGCAGTGCCGGCTGTACCGGATGCGCCGGATCCGCAGCCTGCCACTTGGCCGCCTCGCGCTTGAGCTTCGAGATCATCTCGGGCTTCGGATACTCGCCCAGGGCGCCCATCCGCTTGGAGAGGGGATTGCCGTAGTAGGCGACGATGCGTTTCTGCGGCAGCAGGGAGCCGGGGAGGGGATCCGGGTATTTCACCGGCCAACCCTTCTTGCTGGCGAAGTCGGGGTCCTCGCCGGCGCGATAGGAGCTGCGAGGAGCGGGGGTGGCGACAGCGGTTTTACCCTTCCCCTTTCCTTTCTTGACGGCACTGCTTTGGCCGTTGAAGGCCGCGGCCGGCGCTGCGGGTGCAGTCGCGGGAGCGGTGGTCGCCGCCGGCGCGGCAGCCGGGGCGGTGGCAGCGGGGGCGCTAGCCGCAGGAGCGGCCTGATCCGTGGGGGCTGCGGGCGTGGTGGCGGGCGCTCCGGGAGCGGCCTGAGCCGGCGCGGCGTTGGTGGAAGGCGCGGAGCCCTCCTTGGTCGATTCTGCCGACTTCATCACGAACTGCTGGGCTGACGACTTGCTTTCCTTGCATGCCGTGAGCGAGAGCGGCAGCGCGAGAAGAGTGACCAGCAGGACCATGGTCGATCTCTTGTTGTGGGTGATGTGCGGGTGCTTCACGTATGAACTCCTTGATTAGGTGGATTGCGTAAGCAGGGCCGCGCCTTGATCTGCTCGCAGTGGTGCTTTCGGCAGCCCGTCGGGACGGCATCGTTATCGTTCTTTATGTCTTGCGGAAGCGTGACCAAACCGGCAACGGCATGGGAAGATCAACAATGCGTCAGCTAGGAGGCGGGCATTTTCCGGCGTTACTTTAACCTGTTTGCGGTTTTTTTGTCAACTAACCGATGCAGGAAATGTGAAGAAAGGGACGGGGAGCGGAGCCGTGAGTCGGGGAGGAGTAAGCGCCGTTCATGCTGAGCCTGTCGAAGCGCGATCCCTAGCTTTTCCCGACCGCAGGAGATGGAGCCGTGTGAGTTCCAGCCACCCTTCGACAGGCTCAGGGCGAACGGCTTTGGCTACTGCTGGGGACGGGATTTTGCGTGTCGTGTCGCGGGAACGGTAATGGGGACTTCCCTCACCCCGACCCTCTCCCGTGAGGAGAGGGGGGATGGGGGAAGTTAGGAGAGTGGGTGGTCTAGTCGTAGGTCT
>NZ_DATFBA010000052.1:0-3843 GCF_035254065.1 Geomonas sp. | reverse complement strand
CTCCCCTTGAAGGGGGAGGGAACGTGGATCCAGCGGTATAAAAAAAGGCCGCCCGGTTTGCCGGACGGCCTTTTGTCTTTGCAATCTGAAATAACGCTTACAGCCCAGCCTTCTCCCTGATCAGGGCGGCCTTGTCGGTGCGCTCCCAGGTGAACTCGGGAAGCTCGCGGCCGAAGTGACCGTAGGCGGCGGTCTTCCGGTAGATCGGGCGCAGCAGGTCGAGCTGCTCGATGATGGCACGCGGCCTCAGGTCGAACACCTCGCGCACGATCTCGGCGATCCGCTTGGAGGGGATCTTGCCGGTGCCGTTGCAGTCCACCATAACGGAGACCGGGTCGGCGACGCCGATGGCGTAGGCTACCTGCACCTCGCATTTCTCGCAGATGCCGGAGGCGACCAGGTTCTTCGCCACGTAGCGCCCCATGTAGGCCGCGGAGCGGTCCACCTTGGAGGGGTCCTTGCCGGAGAAGGCGCCGCCGCCGTGAGCACCGTGACCGCCGTAGCTGTCGACGATGATCTTGCGGCCGGTGAGACCGCAGTCGCCCATCGGACCACCGATCACGAAGCGGCCGGTCGGGTTGATCAGGAAGCGGGTCTTTTCGTCCATCAGCTCGGCCGGGATGATCTTCTTGACGACCTCCTCGATGATCCCTTCCTTGATCATCTCGTAGGAGACCTCCGGGGAGTGCTGGGAGGAGATGACCACGGTGTCGACGTGGACCGGTTTGTCGTTTATGTACTGGATCGAGACCTGCGACTTGGAGTCCGGACGGAGGAAGTCCAGAACGCCCGATTTGCGCACGTCGGCAAGCTTGGAGACCAGCTTGTGGGCAAGCAGGATGGACATCGGCATGAGCTCGGGGGTCTCGTTGCAGGCGAAGCCGAACATCAGTCCCTGGTCGCCGGCGCCCTGCTCCTTGAACATCCCCTCGCCTTCGGTGACACCCTGGGAGATGTCCGGGGACTGCTTGTCGATCGAGGTCAGGATGGCGCAGGTCTCCCAGTCGAAGCCCATGGCCGAGTCGTTGTAGCCGATCTCGCGGATGGTTTCCCTGACGATCTTGGGGTAATCGACGATGGCCTTGGTAGTTATTTCACCGGCGATGACAGCCATACCGGTAGTGACCATGGTCTCGCAGGCGACACGGGAGGCGGGGTCCTGAGTCAGGATTGCGTCGAGGATAGCGTCAGAGATCTGGTCGGCGACCTTGTCCGGATGCCCCTCGGAGACGGACTCAGAGGTAAAGATGAAATCCTTCATTTCCATGTGGTGAAACCCCCTTACAATGTTGAAAACGTCAGGCTTAAAAAACGCTTGATTGTATAGAGCGCGGCTCTCTTTGTCAATGATAAGGTGCGCCGACTGGCCAGGCGTGGCTGTGACAGCGGGCGGGCAGCGGTGAATGTATCACAGTTAATTTGTAATTACAAATTTTTCTCACAGCGGAAGCGATGGACGAAGTGGCCGAGAAAGCGAGAGAGGGAAGGGGTTCCCCTCTTGGCAGAGGGGAACCGGTGCAGCGTGCTGGTTACTCTTCGATCAGCCTGATGGAGTTGATCACCACCGGCTCGACCGGCACGTCCTGATGGCCGGCTTTGTTGCCGGTCTTCACGGCGCGGATGGCGTCGACTACCTCCATCCCTTCCACAACTTCGCCGAAGACGGCATAGCCGAAACGATCCGGGGTCTTGCCGCTGTGATCGAGGAAGGCGTTGTCGACGGTGTTGATGAAGAACTGGGAGGTGGCGCTGTCAACCACGCTGGTACGTGCCATGGCGAGGGTGCCACGCTTGTTCTTAAGCCCGTTGGTGGCCTCGTTCTTGATGGCGAACTTGGTCTTCTTCGGCTGCATGCTGGCATCGAGCCCGCCCCCCTGGATCATGAAGTCCTTGATCACCCGGTGGAAAATAAGACCATCATAGTAGCTGTCCTTCACGTAGGAGAGGAAGTTACGGACCGAAATGGGTGCCTTGTCCTTGAAAAGCTCGATCTTAACGGTGCCCATCGAGGTCTCCATGAGGACCTGGGGATTCTTTTCTTCAGTCATTGCTGTCGCTCCTTTTCACTAGAGTTGATTGTTCCACGTCAACGGATACAATCTGAATATCACACATAATCTTCGAGGCAAACAATTTTTCCCGTGCCTGTGGAACAGCAGCTGGTAAAGCGGTCAACGAAGGGCTCCTTTGTCAGCACGCCAAAACCTCAAACGGCACGAACTGCTCTCACAAAGAGAAAGGTGTCGCAATGAAAATAACCGCCATCATCCTCCTGGCAGCGCTCGCCATCACCACTTCCTCACTGGGCCACCCCGCCGTCGCCGCCGATGACGGCCGCCTGCGGATGGCCAAGGTCGGCGAGCGCGCCCCCTACTTCGCGCTGGACGCACTGGTCAGCACCGACAAAGGGAAGGAATTCAAACGGATCTCCATCGACGACTACCGCGGGAAGTGGATCGTGCTCTTCTTCTACCCGATGGATTTCACCTTCGTCTGCCCGACAGAGATCAAGGGGTTCAACCAGAAGATAACCGAGTTCCAGAAGCTCAACGCGGTGGTCTTGGGCGCCTCGACCGACACCAAGTTCTCCCACCTCGCCTGGGCACAGCGCGGGGACCTGGGAGCGCTGCAGTACCCGATCTTGGCGGATGTGAAAAAGGAAACGGCGCAGAGCTACGGCTGCCTGGACGACAAGGAGGGGGTGGCGCTGCGAGCGCTCTACATCATCGACCCGGACGGCACGCTCCAGTACATGGTGGTGCACAACCTCGACGTGGGGAGAAGCGTGGACGAGACGCTGCGCGTCCTGGAGGCCCTGCAGACCGGTGCCCTCTGCCCGCTCAACTGGAAGCCGGGCCAGAAGACGATCCCCAAGGAGTAGTCTTTACCCCATCATGGCCCGCATCTTGGCGAAAAACCCTTCGGCGTTCTTTGCCTCGTCCTCGGGGGAGGATCCCTTGCCCTCCCCGCTTTGCTGCACGTTCAGGACCGAGGCCGGGATCTCCTCCAGGAAGCGGGAGGGAACCCGCTCCTGCAGCTTGCCGTACTTCTTCCGGTAGAGCGTCCTGGTCATCACCAGCTGCTGGCGCGCCCGGGTGATCCCCACGTAGCAGAGCCTCCTCTCCTCGTCCACCGTGAAGTCCTCGTAGATCGCCCGCTTGTGCGGCAGGATCTCGTCCTCCATCCCCACCAGGAACACGAAGGGGAATTCCAGCCCCTTGCTGGAGTGCAGCGACATCAGGGTCACCGCGTCCAGACCGTGATCCTTCTTGTCCTTGCCGGAGAAGCGGTCCTCGTCCATCAGCGAGACCTTTTCCATGAAGCCCCCCAGGGTGGGCAGCGGCACCCGCTCCTCGTAGGCCGCCATGGAGTTGATGATCTGCTCGACGTTCTCCACCTTTCTCCTGGCCACCTTGCGGTCGTCGATGGTCCGAAAGATCTCGTCCTCGATCTTCAGCCGCTCGAAAAGGGCCTTCCCCTTCTCGGCGAGTCCCCCTTCCTCCCGGAAGGTAGCGGCCGCGTCCACAAGCGTCTGGTGGAAGGCGAGCACCTTCTCCTTGATGCTGTCGGCGATCCCCTCGATCTCCCCTACCCTGCCGAACGCCTCGAAGAGGGGACACTCCTTTTCCAGCGACCACTGGTTGATGCGGATCACCGTGGAGTCGCCGATGCCGCGGCGGGGGAAGTTGACGATGCGTAAGAGGGCCACCTCGTCCAGCGGGTTGGCGATCACCTTCAGGTAGGAGATGGAGTCCTTGACCTCCTTGCGCTCGAAGAACTGGGTGCCCCCCACCAGCACGTAGGGGATGTCCTCGAAGCGGAGCTGCTCCTCGAAGGCGCGGC
>NZ_DATFBA010000051.1:0-2923 GCF_035254065.1 Geomonas sp. | reverse complement strand
GCAGTGCGTGGCTCAGCACCTCGTCCATGTGCGAGACGGCATGGATGGTGAGGCCGGCGGTGATCTCCTGGGGGACATCCGAGAGGTCCTTCTCGTTCTCCTTGGGGATCAGCACGGTGCGGATGCCACCGCGCCCGGCCGCCAGGAGCTTCTCCTTGAGCCCCCCGATGGGGAGCACGGCGCCGCGCAGGGTGACCTCGCCGGTCATGGCGATGTCGCGCCGGACCGGACGCCGGGTGAGCGCAGAGGTGAGCGCGCAGGCCATGGTGATGCCGGCCGAGGGGCCGTCCTTGGGGATGGCCCCCTCCGGCACGTGGATGTGGATGTCGAGGTGCTGGTAGAAGTCCTTGGCGAAGCCAAGCAGTTCGCCGCGCGAGCGGACGTAGCTCATGGCCGCCTGGGCCGACTCCTGCATGACCTCCCCCAGCTTGCCGGTAACGGTCAGCTTCCCCTTGCCGGGGAGGGCGACCACCTCGATGTTCAAGAGGTCGCCTCCCACCTCGGTCCAGGCCAGGCCGGTCACCAACCCGACCGCGTCCTCGCCCGGGGCCTCCCCGTACTTGAAGCGGGGGGGACCCAGGTAGCCGGCCACCTGCTTGGGCTGAACGGTGCGGCGCATCTTGCCCCCCTCCACCACCGCAAAGGCGATCTTTCTGCAGATGGTGCCGATCTCCCGCTCCAGGTTACGCACCCCCGCCTCGCGGGTGTAGCGCCGGATGATCTCGGTGAGCGCCGCATCGGAGACGGTGATCCCCTTCCCGGACAGCCCGTTGTTTTTCCCCTGCTTGGGGACCAGGTACTGGCGGGAGATGGCGAGCTTCTCGTGCTCGGTGTAGCCGTCCAGCCTGACCAGTTCCATGCGGTCCAAAAGCGGCCGGGGGATGGCGTGGCTGGAATTGGCGGTGGTGATGAACATCACCCGGGAGAGGTCGTAGTCGAGGTCCAGGAAGTGGTCGTTGAAGCAGAAGTTCTGCTCCGGGTCGAGCACCTCCAGAAGCGCCGAGGCGGGATCGCCGCGGAAATCGGCGGTCATCTTGTCGATCTCGTCCAACAGGAAGACCGGGTTGGAGGAGCCGCACTTCTTGAGGGACTGGATGATCTTGCCGGGCATGGCCCCCACGTAGGTGCGCCTATGCCCCCTGATCTCCGCCTCGTCCCGCACCCCGCCCAGCGAGATCTTCACGAATTCGCGGCCGGTGGCGCGGGCGACCGAGCGGGCGAGCGAGGTCTTCCCCACCCCCGGCGGACCTACCAGGCAGAGGATGGGCCCCTTCATGCCCGGGACCAAGGTGTTGACCGCCAGGTACTCGAGGATCCTCTGCTTCACCTTCTCGAGACCGTAGTGGTCCGCCTCCAGGCAACTGCGGGCAGCGGCGAGGTCCGCTTTCTCCACGCCGTACACCCCCCAGGGAAGCGCCAGCACCCAGTCCAGGTAGTTCCTGACCACCGCCGCCTCGGAGGACATCGGGGACATGAACTTGAGCTTCTTCAGTTCGGCGTGCACCTTCTCTTTCGCCTCGTCGGAAAGCTTAAGCTTGGCGGCCTTGGCCTCCAGGGCCTGCAGTTCCTGTTTGAACTCGTCCTTGCCCCCCAATTCCTTCTGGATGGCGCGGATCTGCTCGTTCAGGTAGTAGTCCTTCTGGGTCTTCTCCATCTGCTTCTTGACCCGGGCCTGGATCTTCTTCTCGATCTGCAGGATCTCGATCTCGGCCATCATCAGCGACAGGAGCCGCTCCATCCGCTTCAGCGGGGAGGCGAGCGACAGGAGCTCCTGCTTCTGGGATACCTTCAGGTTCAGGTGCGGGGCGACCGTGTCGGCCAACCGGGAGGGGTCGGCGATGCTGGAGACCGACTGCAGCACCTCGGCGGGGATGGAGCTGTTCAGCCCCAGGTAGCTTTCGAAGCCGGTCACCACCCCGCGCTTCAACGCCTCCACCTCGCTCCCCTTGGGCTGGGGCTCGGCCAGGCTCTGCACGTCCACCTCGAAGAAGGAGCGGTTGTCGTGCCAGGCGACGACGGAGGCGCGGCGCTTCCCTTCCACCAGCACCTTCACGGTGCCGTCCGGCAGCTTCAGGAGCTGGATGATGTGGCAGACGGTCCCTACCGTGTAGATGTCGTCGGCCAGCGGGTCCTCGGTCTTGGCGTTCTTCTGGGTGGCCAACAGGATCAGCTTGTCGTGGTCGGCCATGGCCGCTTCCAGGGCCTGCACCGACTTCTCCCTTCCCACGAAGAGCGGCACCACCATGTGCGGGAAGATGACGATGTCCCTTAAAGGAAAGAGAGGGAACCTTTCCGGATTCCCTCTCTTTCTGGTTCTGCTGCCGATTTTGACGTTCTCTTCAGTCATGTTCTCCCGTCCGTCAGGCGCTTTCCGCAACGTTCTCGTAGACTACGATCGGCTTTTCCTTGTTGTAGATGACCTCTTCGCTGATCACCACTTCCTTCACCATGTGCTGGGAAGGGATCTCGTACATGATGTCCAGCATGGCGTTCTCCAGGATGGACCTGAGGCCGCGGGCCCCGGTCTTCCTCTTCAGGGCCTCCCGGGCGATGGCGATCAGGGAGCCGTCGGTGAACTTGAGCTTCACGTGCTCCATCTCGAAGAGCTTCTGGTACTGCTTGATGAGGGCGTTCTTGGGCTCCTTGAGGATCTGCACCATGGCCTCCTCGTCCAACTCGGCCAGCGAGGCGAGCACCGGCAGACGTCCCACGAACTCGGGGATGAAGCCGAACTTCAACAGGTCCTCCGGGGTGACCCCGGCCAGAAGCTCACCGGCCCGCTTCTCGACCTTCTTCTTGACGTCGGCGCCGAAGCCCAGCGTCTTGATGCCGATCCGCTGCTGGATGATGTTGTCCAGCCCCGGGAAGGCGCCCCCCACGATGAAGAGGATGTTGGTGGTGTCGACCTTCAGGAACTCCTGCT
>NZ_DATFBA010000050.1:0-15146 GCF_035254065.1 Geomonas sp. | reverse complement strand
CGGTCATCGGCTTCAGGTAGGGGGGCAGCGACTCCTGCTCGCGGTAGAAATCCTGGTCGGTGATCTTATCGCCGTTTACTTCCGCAAGCACGATCCCTTTGGACTCGGTCTTGGTCTCGCCCGCCTGCTGCTGCTTGCAGCCGGTGGCGGCGATGCAAAGCGCGAGAGCGAACAGTATGGCCGTTTTTTTAAAGTGCACGGTAGGCTCCTTTTTTCTCTATTAAATGGATTCCAATCGCGAAACGCTAGCATATCACCCAAGGCATTTCAAGAGATTTCTAGCCTCCGCCAGCACCCCGTCGAAGGAGCTGTCGGCTATGCGGGCGAACAGCCGGAAGTCGGGCGTGAAGCGGTATTTCCCCTTCTCTTTGCGCAACAGGGCCATGATGGCGTCGGGCGAAACCGGGGTCCTTTCGTGGAAGGAGAGGACCAGCTCGGAGCCGGCCAGCTCGATCTCCTTGACCAGCAGCTTTTTGAGCAGCACCCGTATCCTCATCACCTCCAGCAGGTAAACGGCGGCGCCGGGGAGCGCCCCGAAGCGGTCGACGAGCTCGGCGCGGATGTCGTCGATCTCCGCTTCGTCCGTCGGCTGGGTGAGCTTCTTGTAGATGAGCAGGCGCTGGTTGGGGTCCGGCACGTACTCCTCGGGGATGAAGGCCGGCACCTTCAGCTTGATCTCCGGCTCCACCCGCTCGGGCATCTCCTCCCCCTTCAGGGTGCGCACCGCCTCGTCCAAAAGCTCAGCGTACAGCTCGTAGCCCACCGCGGCGATATCCCCGCTCTGCTTGGCCCCCAACAGCTCGCCCGCCCCCCTGATCTCCAGGTCGTGGGTGGCGATCCTGAAGCCCGCCCCCAGCTCGGTGATGTCCTGGATGATCTTCAGCCGTTCGCGGGCGTCGGGGGTGATGGCACCCTCGCCGGGGATCAAGAGGTAGGCGTAGGCGCGCTGCTTGGAGCGCCCGACCCGGCCGCGCAGCTGGTAGAGCTGGGAGAGGCCGAAGGTGTCGGCGCGGTTGATGATCAGGGTGTTGGCGGTGGGGATGTCCAGGCCGCTCTCGATGATGGTGGTGCACAGGAGCAGATTGGCCTCGCCGTGCATGAAGGAGAGCATCACCTTCTCCAGCTCCTTCTCCGCCATCTGCCCGTGGCCGACCACGATCTTCGCCTCCGGGACGATCCTTTTCAGCTCGTCGGCCATGGCGCCGATGGTCTGCACCCGGTTGTGCACGAAGAAGACCTGGCCGCCACGTCTGAGTTCCCTGAGCACCGCCTCGCGGATCAGCTCGTCCGAGGAGCGGGAGACGAAGGTCTTGATGGCCAGCCGGTCCACCGGCGGGGTGTCGATGATGGAGAGGTCGCGGATTCCCATCAGCGACATGTACAGGGTGCGCGGGATGGGGGTGGCGGTCAGGGTGAGGATGTCCACCACCGCCCGGAACTGCTTGAGCCTCTCCTTGTGGACCACCCCGAAACGCTGCTCCTCGTCGACGATCAGAAGCCCCAGGTCCTTGAAGACCATGTCCTTTTGCAGGAGTCGGTGGGTGCCGATGATGATGTCCACCTCCCCCTTCTTGACCCCTTCCAGGATCTGCTTCTGCTCCTGGGCGCTGCGGAAGCGGGAGAGCATCTCCACCCGGACCGGGTACTCCTTGAGCCTGGCCGAGAAGCTCTCGTGGTGCTGCTGGGCGAGCACGGTGGTGGGGACCAGGATGGCGACCTGCTTGCCGTCCATGGCCGCCTTGAAGGCCGCCCGCATGGCGACCTCGGTCTTGCCGTAGCCGACGTCGCCGCAGACCAGCCGGTCCATGGGGCGGCTGCTCTCCATGTCGGCGATCACCTGGTCGATGGCGGCGGCCTGGTCGGGGGTCTCCTCGAAGGCGAAGGAGGCCTCGAACTCGCGGTACATGTCGTCGGGGGGTGAGAACTGGTACCCCTGCTGGACCTCGCGGGCGGCGTGGATCTTCAGGAGCTCGGCAGCCATCTCCTGCACCTCGCTCCTTGCCTTGGCCTTGGCCTTTTCCCAGCCGGCGGCGCCCAGCCGGTCGAGCTTCGGCTCCACCCCCTCGGCCCCCACGTAGCGCTGCACCAGGTTGATGCGGTCGACCGGCAGGTAGAGCTTGTCACCCCCGGCGTACTCGAGGAGCAGGAAGTCCCCCTCCATGCCGGTCAGGGCGATGTGCTCCAGCCCCCGGTAGAGGGCGACCCCGAAGTCGATGTGCACCATGTGGTCGCCGGGTTTCAGCTCGGCGAGCGAGGTGAGGAGCTGCTTCTTCCTCGCCTCGGAGAGGCCGCGGCGCTTCACGCGCTTGCCGAAGATCTCCTCTTCGGCGATCACGATCAGCTTTTCAGCCTCCAGCCGGAAGCCGCGCGAGATTTCGCCGATCAGGATCTCCACCCGTCCGGGGGGCCTCAGCAAGGCGCCGGGGAAGCGCTCCTCGGAGACCTCCAAGGGGAGCCGGTAATGGGAGAGGAGCTCGTAGAGGCGCCTCGCCTGTCCCGGCTGGTGGCAGGGGACCAGCACCCGGTTCCCCGCCGCGATCCAGTGGACCAGCTTGTCGGTGAGAGGCGCCAGCACCCGTTCACCTTCCGGGTTCAGCTCCGGTTTCAGGTCCCCGTTGGTGGCGCTCTTCAGCCGCAGCGTTTCGCCGCCCTCCCCCTCGATCTCCAGACGGGGGAAGAGGAGCCTGCGGCCGGCGGCACATTTACCATCCAGGGCGGCTGCGGAAAGGAAAAGCTCCTCGGGGTCGCAGGTGACGGAGTCGCGCAGCTCGGCGCGGGTGAGCGCGGCCTGCAGGTCGGCGGCGAAGCGCTCGCCCGCCTCGGCCAGCGCCTCAGGGTCCATGCTCACGCAGACGGCCTCGGGGCCGGCGTAGTCGAGGATGGTCTCCAGCCCGGGGTGGAAGAGGGGCTGCAGGAAATCGATGCCGGGGGGATAGATGGCGTTTTGCAGCTGCTCCAGTAGCTCGCGGCGGCGGGCGGCGCCGATCCCCAGGTGGTCGCAGCGCTTCTTGAGCCGCGGTGCGAAGGCGGTCAGCACCTCTTCGGAGAGGATCACCTCGCGGGAGGGGAGCAGCACCAGCTCGTCCAAGGGCTCCAGCGAGCGCTGGGTGACCGGGTCGAACAGCCGCATGGTCTCCACCAGGTCGCCGAAGAACTCGATGCGCACCGGCTTTTGCTGGTCGGGTGGGAAGATGTCCAGGATGCCACCCCGGACCGAGAAGGAGCCCCGGTCCTCGACGATGGGGACGTGGGCGTAGCCGAGCTTGACCAGCTTCTCCACCAGGGTCTCGCGCTCCAGTTCCTCGCCGGCCACCAGGTACTGGCAGACCTCCCCCAGGGTGCGGCGCGGGATCACCCGCTGCAGGGCGGAGGCCAGCGGCAGCACCAGGGCGCGGCCGCGTCCGTCCAGAAGGCGCACCAGCGCGTTCAGCCGCTCGCCCACCACGTCCGGGTGGGGGGAGGCCGCCTCGAAGGGGGCCACGTCCCAGGAGGGGAAGGAGAGCACCGTGTCGGGGTGGGGCGCGAAGAAGCGCAGTTCCTGGGCCAGCTCGTCGGCGCTTTCCTGGTCGGCGGTGATCACCACCAGCGGCCCGCCTGTCCCGTCCATGAGACGCGAGAGGAGGTAAGCGGGGGCGGAGCCTTCCAGGCCGGCCACGCTCAGCCGGCTGCCGGCCGCGGCGAGTTTGTCTTTTATGCTCTTTATATATTCGGGGATGGCTGCGGTCATACGGTAAGCTTTGGCCCTTTCAGTTCGGTGGCTAGAGTTGATGGCAAGGGAAACCGCCCATTAAACGGTGGAGAGGTTTATCAACCTTCCAGGATCGCCATAATCTTGCCCATCACTTGTTTCAGGATCTCCTTGGAAACGGCGCCTTTCTTCTCAGCTCTCCTGACCTGCCAATCGAGACTTTTCACTTGGTCGGCCAGAATCACTCCCTGAGCATTGCCAGCATCTTCGACCGCGACTTCGAAGGGATACCCTTTGATCTGGGTGGTGATCGGGCAGCAGAGCATCAGCCCCGTTTTCGAGTTGTAGATGGCCGGGGAAAGGACGAAGGCTGGTCGCCGACCTCCCTGTTCATGGCCGGCCTGAGGGTCGAAATCAAGCCAGACAACATCACCTTTTTCCGGGATATAGGCAGGTTTCTTTACCAAAGCTCCCTCCCTGCCGGAGGACCGGTTTCGACCTCTCCGTGGAGATTATCTTCGGTGACCTGGGCCAGCAGGCTCTCAAGGGAGGCCTTTCTGGTGAGGGGCCTGATAACCAGGGTGTTTTCTTCTCTCACTATTTCGATCGGCGAGTTCGCCTCGATGCCGCATTCATCCGCCAATCCTTTGGGTAGACGAACCGCCAGGCTATTCCCCCATTTTTGCGCTTTAACCAGCATGAAAACTCCTCCCCTGACCCGCTTGCCTGCAACCCGATCAGGTTAACACGGTGTCGACAATGTATCAACTGCAGATGTGTAGATGCCGCTGGTGAGCAAGCGCCTGCTGTCCGGGCAACACCCGCGCGGGATGGCTATCCACAGGTGCCTGCTTTAAAGCGTCCTGGCATGATGGGCTCACTTGGCAAGCCGGCGACCTTCGCCGCATTTAAGGCAGACACCAGCCCCGTCCCTGGGCCGGGAGTCTCGTCCAATGCAGTGGGGGAGGGACGGAGAGAATTCGTATAAAGAAAATGGGGGTTGTGCCGAATAGCCTACAGTATGTCGAGGAATGAGCGACCTGGGAGGCGGAAGGTGAACAGATGAAAGACGACGAGATCATACACTCGGATGTGCTCAACTATTTCAACAGCGAGTTCGACGCGCTGGACGCGCGCCTGAAGACGGGTGGGCTGGGCTACAAGGAGCGGGTGCTGGTCAGCCGCAAGATCGACGAGGCGGTCCACCTCCTTTCACCCTACGTCCGGAGCGACCCGCGGGCGCGGCACCTGGTGAGAAGCGCGGAGACCCTGAAAAAGGAGCTCCTCTCGGTGCGTGAGATGATCGTGAGCCAGCTGAGCGAACACCCGGACCACCAGGCGCTTTGGGAAGCGATCATGGCCAAGAAGAGCGAGGAGGCGGAGCGTACGCCATGAAGAAATCTCTTTACAAGAGCGGGGACCTGTATTATAAAGGTCGCTCTTGTGGAGAGGTGTCCGAGTGGTTGAAGGAGCACGCCTGGAAAGCGTGTGTACGTTAATAGCGTACCGCGGGTTCGAATCCCGCCCTCTCCGCCATATTTATTTTGCGGACTGATCTGATAGCTGGGTCCCGCGCAACGGAAGGTTATGAACCCCGTCAGGTCCGGAAGGAAGCAGCGGCAGTAACCGCCCCCGTGTGCCGCGGGGTAGCCCAGCTATCAGCTCTTTCCGCAACCCCCCGCTAATTCCCTTCCCCCCCACGCAGCGACGCAGCATTAAAGCCAAGAGGTATTCCCCTTGTCGTATCTCGTTCTTGCCAGAAAGTGGCGTCCCCAGACCTTCACCGATTTGGTCGGGCAGGAACATGTCAGCCGCACCCTGAAAAACGCCATCGACGGCGGCAGGGTCGCCCACGCCTTCCTGTTCACCGGCGCGCGCGGGGTCGGCAAGACGAGTTCGGCGCGCATCCTGGCCAAGGCGCTCAACTGCGAGTGCGGGCTCTCCGTGGAGCCGTGCAACAGCTGCTCGGCCTGCCTGGAGATCACCGAGGGGAACTCGGTGGACGTCTTCGAGATCGACGGCGCCTCCAACACCGGGGTCGACGACATCCGGGAACTGCGCGACAACATCAAGTACCTCCCCTCCCGCTCCCGCTACAAGATCTTCATCATCGACGAAGTGCACATGCTCACCACCAACGCCTTCAACGCGCTGTTGAAGACGCTGGAGGAGCCCCCCGCCCACGTCAAGTTCATCTTCGCCACCACCGAACCGCACAAGGTGCCGATCACCATCCTGTCGCGCTGCCAGCGCTTCGATTTCAAGCGCATACCGCTGCCGCGCATCGTGGCGAGGCTGCGCTACATCGTGGACCAGGAAGGGGTGACCGTCAGCGACGAGGCGCTCAGCGTGGTGGCGCGGAAAGGGGACGGCAGCATGCGCGACTCCCTCTCCACCCTGGACCAGGTGCTGGCCTTCTGCGGCAACCAGGTTTCGGACGCCGACGTGGCGGCCCTTTTGGGGGTGGTGGACCGCCGGCTGATCTTGGACGCCTCGCAGGCCGTGCTGGCCGCCGATGTGCGCGGCGTGCTGGAGCTGGTGGCCAAGGTCGACTCCTTCGGCTACAGCATGCGCCAGTTCTGCCAGGAGCTGATCGACCAGTTCCGGAGCATCGCCATCCTGAAGGCGGTGGGGGAGGCGGGCGACCTGCTGGACCTCTCCGAGGCGGAGGCCGAGGAACTGAAGGCGCAGGCGTGCGCCTGCTCGTTGAACGACCTGCAGCGCCGGCTGACCCTGCTTTTGAAGGCCGAGGGGGAGATGGCCCACTCCGGCTTCCCGCGCCTGGTGCTGGAGATGGCGCTCATGAAGATGGCGGCCCTGGCGCCCGCCGTGCCGGTCCAGGAGCTTCTGGACCGGCTGGCGGCGCTGGAAGGTGGGGCACCGGTGGCGCCGCGCACGCCGCAGCAGGCACCCCCCGCCGCCTCGCGCACCGCCGAGCCGCGTCCCGCACCCCGGGGGCCGGCGGCCGGCCCCGCCGTCGCCCGGGAAGCCGCTCCCGCGCAGGCTTCCGCCGCCGCGCCGGCGCGTGCGCCCCAAAGTGCTCCGCCTGCTGCGCCAGCCGCCGAGGGTGGCGACCCGTGGGGGAGCCTGGTGCGCTTCATCAAGGCCAAGAAGCCGATGCTCGGTTCGCAACTGGAGCAGGTCTACCCGGTCAAGGTCTCCCCGGGGAACCTGGAGATCGGCTGCCTGGCCGGTTCCTTCCAGTTCAAGAGGCTGCAGGACCCCGACCAGCTCAACGAGCTGAAGGCTCTGGCCAAGGCCCATTTCGGCGCGCCGGTCGCCATCAAGGTGGTGGCCTTAAGCGATGTCCCGACCGACGCACCCCCCACCATCGAGGAAAAAAAAAGCCTTGAGGATGCCGAGCGCAAGGCAACCCTGAGGCGCCATGCCGAGGCGCACCCGCTGGTGGCCGCGGCGGTGGAGATCTTCGACGGCGAGATCGCCGATGTGCAGGAAGTGAAGGAAAAAGAGCAGGCTCAATCATAACGATGTTAGCCGGCCTGCGTTTTTGAACAACCAAAGGCAATCCCCCCTGTCCCCCCTTTATCAAGGGGGGGACCTCTAGCGGAGGATCCTTACTTACGAGAGAGTCTCCCCCCTGCCGTCCCCGCCCCTTCAAGGGGAGGGACAGGGTGAGGATGGGGAGACGGTTTATTACTAAAAACAACGCAATGGAGGAATACGATGTCTAAAGGCTTGGCGCAGATCATGAAGCAGGCTCAGATGATGCAGCAGAAGATGGGGAAGCTGCAGGAGGAAGCGGCGCAGAAGACCGCGGAGGTCACCGTCGGTGGCGGCGCGGTAACGGTGGTTGTCAACGGGAAGAACCAGGTTCTCTCCCTGACCATCAAGAAGGAGGCCGTCGATCCGGAGGACGTCGAGATGCTGCAGGACCTGGTGCTGACCGCGGTGAACGAGGCCCTCAAGAAGGTCCACGCCGAGCTTTCCGAGGAGATGAGCAAGATCACCGGCGGCCTGAATATCCCCGGACTTTTCTAGTAGTTAGCTGGCCAGACTGCTGCCGGCGCATGCTCAACGCATGCGCCTTTTTCATTAAACAATTCTGTGTCAAAAATTTTTTTGGTAAAAATAACCAGTAAAAAAATGTTTTATCCGTGGTGGGAATATGCTACATTTTTCGAACTCTCTTACCCGGCTGGTGGGTGAGTTGAAGAAACTCCCCGGCGTCGGCGAGAAGAGCGCCCTCAGGCTGGCCTTCCATCTGCTGAAGTCGCCGGGCAACATGGAGGCCCTGGCCGAAGGGCTCCTGCAGGTCAGGGAGAAGGTCGGTTTCTGTTCGGTATGCTTCGCCATCACCGAGGAGGACCCCTGCTGGATCTGCTCCGGGGAACGCGACGGAGCCACCCTCTGCGTGGTGGAGGAGCCCCAGGACCTCTTGGCCATGGAGAGAAGCCGGGCCTTCCGCGGGCGCTACCACGTGCTGCAGGGTGCGCTCTCGCCGCTGAACGGGGTCACCCCGCGGGATCTGCGGATCGCGGAGCTGATGCGGCGCCTGGAAGAAGGGGAGGTCCGCGAGGTGCTGATCGCCACCAACTTCAGCGTGGAAGGTGAGGCGACCGCCCTCTATCTCACCAAGCTGATCAAGCCGCTCTCCATCAAGGTGACCAGGCTGGCCCACGGCATCCCGATCGGCAGCGACCTCGAGTATGTGGACGCCGCCACCGTGCAAAGAGCGGTGGAAGGGCGCTCCGAGCTGTAAAGGGAAGGCGTCACGCTTCGACGCTCTTCCTGTTTCTGTCTGTATGCTGTATGCAACGATGTCTAACGCCGTTTGTTCTAATTGCGCTTTGCCCGAGTTCCGCTAAGATTTAACGTTCCGCACCTTTATAACCAAACAGGAGGAATCAATGTCCCGCAGAATGGTAACAATTGACGGTAACACCGCTGCAGCCCACGTGGCCCACGCAACCAACGAAGTGATCGCCATCTACCCGATCACCCCGTCCTCAGTGATGGGCGAGATCTCTGACGAGAAGAGCGCTCGCGGCGAGAAGAACATCTGGAACACCGTTCCCTCCGTCGTCGAGATGCAGTCGGAAGGCGGCGCCTCCGGCGCGGTGCACGGCTCCCTGCAGGCAGGCGCCCTGACCACCACCTTCACCGCCAGCCAGGGCCTCCTGCTGATGATCCCGAACATGTTCAAGATCGCCGGCGAGTTGACCTCCACCGTTTTCCACATCTCGGCCCGCGCCATCTCGGCCGCCGCCCTCAACATCTTCGGCGACCACTCGGACGTGCTCTCCGCCCGCTCCACCGGCTGGGCCATGCTCTGCTCCAACAACGTGCAGGAGGTCATGGACTTCGCGCTGATCGCCCAGTCCTCCACCCTGAGGGCCCGCGTCCCCTTCATGCACTACTTCGACGGCTTCAGGACCTCCCACGAGGTGCAGAAGGTCGAGGCGCTCTCCTTCGACGACATGCGTGCCATGGTCACCGACGAGTTGGTGCAGGCGCACCGTGACCGCTGCATGACCCCGGACCGTCCGGTGATGCGCGGCACCGCCCAGAACCCCGACGTCTACTTCCAGGGTCGCGAGACCGTCAACCCCTACTACCCGGCCTGCCTCAGCATCGTGCAGGAGGAGATGGACAAGTTCGCCAAGGTGGTCGGCCGCCAGTACAAGCTGGCCGAGTACGTGGGCGCCCCCGACGCCGAGCGCGTGGTCATCGTGATGGGCTCCGCCGCCGACACCATGCAGGAGACCGTGGAGAACCTGGTCGCCGCCGGCGAGAAGGTCGGCCTGCTGAAGGTCCGCCTGTTCAGGCCGTTCCCGGTCGACGCCATCGCCGCCGCCCTGCCGGCTTCCGTCAAGAAGATCGCTGTCCTCGACCGCACCAAGGAGCCGGGCTCCCTGGGCGAGCCGCTCTACCTCGACATCAGGACCGCCCTGGGCGAGGCGCTGGCCGATGGCAAGACCAACTTCAAGCAGTACCCGATCATCGTGGGCGGCCGCTTCGGCCTGGGCTCCAAGGAGTTCACCCCGGGCATGGCCAAAGGCGTGCTGGACAACCTGAAGGCAGACAAGCCGAAGAACCACTTCGTGGTCGGCATCATCGAGGACGTCACCAACTGCTCGCTCGACTACGACGCGAACTTCGTGAACCCCTCCCCGGGCACCTACTCCGCCATGTTCTTCGGCCTGGGTTCCGACGGCACCGTCGGCGCCAACAAGAACTCCATCAAGATCATCGGCGAGCAGACCGACAACAACGTGCAGGCCTACTTCGTGTACGACTCCAAGAAGGCCGGCTCGGTGACCACCTCCCACCTCCGCTTCGGCAAGAACGAGATCCGCTCCCCGTACCTGATCAACCAGGCCGACTTCGTCGCCTGCCACAACTTCTCCTTCCTCGAGAAGTACGACATGCTGGCCAACGCCAAGGAAGGGGCCACCTTCCTGCTCTGCTCCCCCTTCGAGAAGGACAAGGTGTGGGACTCCATGCCGATCGAGGTGCAGAAGCAGATCATCGACAAGAAGCTCAAGTTCTACGTGATCAACGCGATCGCGCTGGCCGAGGAACTCGGCCTGGGCGCCAGGATCAACGTGATCATGCAGACCGCCTTCTTCAAGATCTCCAACATCATCCCGCTGGAGACCGCCATCGCCGCCATCAAGGACGCCATCAAGAAGTCCTACGGCAAGTCCGGCGAGAAGGTGGTCGAGATGAACAACAAGGCGGTGGACGCCGGTCTCGAGAAGATCTTCGAAGTCACCGTGCCGGCTGCGGCCTCCAGCAAGCTGACCAAGCCCCCGGTGGTCGGCGCCCACGCGCCCGAGTTCGTGCAGAAGGTCACCGCCACCATGATCGCCGGCCTGGGCGACCAGCTGCCGGTCTCCAAGATGCCGGCCGACGGCACCTTCCCGACCGCGACCTCGCAGTACGAGAAGCGTAACATCGCCGTCGACATCCCGGTCTGGGACGAGCAGCTCTGCATCCAGTGCGGCATCTGCTCCTTCATCTGCCCGCACTCCACCATCAGGATGAAGATCTACGACGCCGACAAGCTCGCCGGCGCTCCGGCCACCTTCAAGTCGGTGGACGCACGGGGCAACGAGTTCAAGGGGATGAAGTGCTCCATCCAGGTCGCCCCGGAAGACTGCACCGGCTGCGGCGCCTGCGTCGCCAACTGCCCGGCCAAGTCCAAAGAGGACCCGAGCCACAAGGCGATCAACATGAAGTTCCAGGCTCCGCTCAGGGCCAGCGAAGCCGCCAACTACGACTTCTTCCTGGGCATTCCCGACACCGACCCGGCCCTGGTCAAGATGGACACCCTGAAGGGGAGCCAGCTGGTCACCCCGCTCTTCGAGTACTCCGGCGCCTGCGCCGGCTGCGGCGAGACCCCGTACCTGAAGCTCCTCTCCCAGCTGTTCGGCGACCGTGCCCTGATCGCCAACGCCACCGGATGCTCCTCGATCTACGGCGGCAACCTGCCGACCACCCCGTGGGCGAAGAACGCCGACGGCCGCGGCCCGGCCTGGTCCAACTCCCTGTTCGAGGACAACGCCGAGTTCGGCTTCGGCATGAGGCTGGCCGTCGACAAGTTCAACCAGGCCGCCCTCGAGCTGCTCGAGAAGGTCGCTTGCTGCGCCGACAAGGAGCTGGTTAAAGAGATCGCCTCCGCCGACCAGACCACCCAGGCCGGCATCGAACTGCAGCGCGGCCGCGTGGCGAAGCTGAAAGAGGTGCTGGCCTCCTGCGACGCGCCGGAAGCCAAGCAGCTCCTCTCGCTGGCCGACTACCTGGTCAAGAAGTCCGTCTGGATCGTGGGCGGCGACGGCTGGGCCTATGACATCGGCTACGGCGGCCTCGACCACGTGATCGCCTCCGGCAAGAACGTGAACCTGCTGGTGCTCGACACCGAGGTCTACTCCAACACCGGCGGCCAAGCCTCCAAGTCCACCCCGATGGGCGCCGTGGCCCAGTTCGCAGCGGGCGGCAAGCCGCAGGCCAAGAAGGACCTGGGCATGATCGCCATGGCCTACGGCAACGTCTACGTGGCCAAGGTCGCCCTCTCCAACCCAGCCCAGTGCGTGAAGGCCTTCATGGAGGCGGAAGCCTACGACGGCCCGTCCCTGATCCTGGCCTACAGCCACTGCATAGCCCACGGCATCGACATGGCGACCGCGGTGGAGACCCAGAAACGTGCGGTCGCCTCCGGCCACTGGCCGCTGGTCCGCTTCAACCCGGAACTGGCCGAGCAGGGCAAGAACCCGCTCCAGCTGGACAGCAAGGACCCCAGCATCTCGCTGGAAGAGTACGCCTACGGCGAGAACCGCTACCGCGTCCTCAAGAAGAACAACCCCGAGGCCGCCGCGGCCCTGATGGCTCGCTCCAGCGAGCTCACCACCCGCCGCTACGACCTCTACAAGCAGATGGCGAAGATGGAATACGGGAAATAGCCGATTTAGCTTGACACCGTAGTTTTCAATGAATATGATCAACGTGTGCCGGGGATTGTCCCGGCACATATTTAAACAAGCAGTAACAGGAGAAAGCAGTAATGGCAAAAGGTGTAGTGAAGTGGTTTAACGACAGCAAGGGTTTTGGTTTCATCGAGCAGGACAACGGCGAGGACGTATTTGTTCATTTCTCCGCCATCAAAGGCGACGGGTTCAAATCCCTGGCCGAAGGCGACGCGGTTGAGTTCGAAGTGCAGAAGGGACCGAAAGGTCTGCAGGCAGCGAACGTCACCAAGATTTAAAGCCAACGCTTTAAAGGTAATAAAAAGCCCCGGAGGTATCCGGGGCTTTTTTTAGTTTGTGGCAGGTGGGTTCAGAGGAAGGGGGCTCGCGCTCACTCCAGGCAGTTGCCGACCGAGCCTCTCTTGCAGACGGTCTTGTCGATCCAGAGGGCGCCCTCGATGCGGGCCCCCTCCAGGCGGGTCCCCCGCAGCCGCGCCTGGTTGAGGGAGGCTCCCCGCAGGTCGGCGCCGGTCAGGTCGGCCAGTTCGAGATCGCACTCCGCCAGGTCCGCCCGCTGCAGGTTTGCCCGCTGCAGGTTTGCCCGGTTGAGCTTCGCCCCGTTGAGGTCGATGCCGACCAGGCTCATCCCGCTGAGGTCGGCGCCGGTAAAGTCCCGGGTGGTGGCCAGGATGTTCTGCAGCTCGCCTTGGGTCAGATGCCGGTTGCTGCCGTTAAGGCCTTTGGCCGCGGCCGGCTGGGCTTTGCGGGAGGCGGCGACCCGCTTGCGGGAAGGGGCCTTCTTGTGGAGCTGCTTCTTCGGCGCAGGGGAAGGTGGCGGCGTGGTGAGCTCGCTCCCCTCTTTGGCAAGCGCGGAAAGCTTCGACTCCGCCACCCTGAATGCCTGCGCCTCGTCGGCGGCCGGCGGTGCGGCGGCAGGCGCGGGATGCGCGGGAGGCGAGGCGGCGACTGCGCCAAGCGGGATGGCGAGGATAATGGGGAGCAGGACAGATTTCAAGCGGCTGTTCATCTCGTTCTCCACGTCTTCAACACCCGTTCCGCCAGGGAGCGGGATGGGTGCCTGAAGACGTCTCGGTAGGTCTTCGAGGAGGGATTCCCTCTTCAAAAACGGTCGGCACGTTGCTAACACATATCGGCAGCTGCTGGAAAAACTGAATGAGCTTGCCTCCTGGCCGGGAGGCGATGCTGGTCATGGTACCCCCGTCTGCACTTCGCCGGCGGGGTGTGCTATAGTGAGGCTGCGCGGGGTGCCGTGCCCGGAACTCGTCCGGGCGCCGCAGGCCCGGCACGCAGCTACCAGAACGGAGCAAACGGAAAAGTGGCGATAGACAAGATCGTGGTAAAGGGTGCCTGCGAGCACAACCTAAAATGCATAGATGTAGAGATCCCCAGGGATAAGCTGGTGGTGATCACCGGTATCTCGGGGTCGGGTAAATCGACTCTCGCTTTCGACACCATCTACGCCGAGGGGCAGCGGCGCTACGTGGAGTCGCTCTCCGCCTACGCCCGGCAGTTCCTGGAGCAGATGGAAAAGCCGGACGTGGAGTCCATCGAGGGGCTTTCCCCCGCCATCTCCATCGAGCAGAAGACCACCAGCAAGAACCCCAGATCGACGGTCGGCACGGTAACCGAGATCTATGATTACCTGCGCCTTTTGTTCGCCAGGATCGGCAAGCCGCACTGCTACAACTGCGGCCGTCCCATCTCCTCCCAGACGGTGACCCAGATGGTGGACCAGATCATGGCGCTGCCGCAGGGGGCGAAGATCACCCTCCTCTCCCCCGTCGTGCGCGGCAGGAAGGGGGAGTACAAAAAGGAGCTGCACCAGTTCCGGAAGGACGGCTTCGTCCGGGTGATCATCGACGGCACCACCATCGATCTCGCCGAGGAGATCGAGCTGGACAAGAAGAAGAAACACGACATCGAGATCGTGGTGGACCGGCTGGTGGTGAAGCCGGGGATCGAGCGGCGGCTGGCCGACTCGCTGGAGACCGCGCTTTCCCATGCCGAGGGTATCGTCAAGGTGGCGCTCACGGCAGACGCCGAGCGCGAGATCAAGGCGGAAACCCTGCTCTTCTCGGAGACCTCGGCCTGCATCGAGTGCGGCATCTCCTATCCTGAGATGACCCCCCGCATGTTCTCCTTCAACAACCCCTACGGCGCCTGCCCGGACTGCACGGGTCTGGGGACCAGGATGTACCTGGACGCCGAGCTGGTGGTGCCGGATCCCACCCTGTCGCTGCGGGAAGGGGCCATCGCTCCCTGGGAAAAACGCTTCTCGGGTTGGTACCAGCAGACGCTGGAGGCGCTGGCGAGCTCGCATGGCTTCGACATGCACACCCCCTACAAGAACCTCTCCAAGAAGGCCAAGGAGGTCATCATGAACGGCTCGGGGGGCGAGCTGATCGACTTCTGGTGGGAGGACGAGGGGGGCAAGCGCCACTACTACCGGAAGGCCTTCGAGGGGGTGCTCAACAACCTGGAGCGCCGTCACCGCGAGAGCGAGTCGGAGATGGTGCGCGAGGAGCTGGAGAAGTACATGAACGTGATGCCCTGCCCGACCTGCAACGGGGCGCGCCTGAAAAAAGAGGCGCTCTTCGTGCTGGTGGGCAAGCGGAACATCCAGCAGGTCACCGCCCTCTCCATCAAGGACTGCCTGCACTTCTTCGAAAAGCTCTCCCTCAGCGAGAAGGAGGAGGACATCGCCCGCAGGATCCTCAAGGAGATCCGGGAGCGGCTGAACTTCCTGGTCAACGTGGGGCTCGACTACCTGTCGCTGGACCGCTCCTCCGGCACCCTGTCGGGCGGGGAGGGGCAGCGCATCCGGCTCGCCACCCAGATCGGCTCCTCGCTGGTGGGGGTGCTCTACATCCTGGACGAGCCCTCCATCGGCCTGCACCAGCGCGACAACACCCGCCTGCTCAATACGCTCAGACACATGCGCGACCTGGGGAACACCGTGCTGGTGGTGGAGCATGACGAGGAGACCATCGAGGAGGCGGACTGGGTGATCG